>CACZHC010000005.1 GCA_902780865.1 uncultured bacterium | reverse complement strand
GCCCGAGGTCTGGCAGAATCTCCAGAGCCAGTACGAGATGGACGTTGCAAGAAACAGCATCTGGAAGGACATAAAGTCGACAATCAAGCCCGCGCTTGGCCGGGTTGCCTGTCTATGACTGCAAACACATGGAGAAATGCCAAGATGACGAGTTGCTTGCGCAAGATCTTGATGTGCCTCGTTCTTTTGGCGTTTGCTTGGCCGTGGCTTAAGATTCGCGTCATGTTTGGAAATGACGGGGAAGGTGTTGCGGCTCGGATCATTTGCGGCATACTGTATGGGATATTAGCTGTCTTCGTCGCGTGGATCTTGTGCCGTCCCAAGAAAAGCGCAGAGAATTTTAACAATGCGACAACCCGCTTTTTCCGTCGGCCGGATGTTGCGTTTGCCATGTGTGTGTTAAGCGCGCTAGTGCCATTGGGGTATTTGCTTGTGGCCTATCTTCGTTGGAAGCGGTGGTATCCGTAAGGATGACCGCTACCAAGAAAGTATTCAACATCTTGCGGCAGAAGGAGCGTCAGCATACCGTGCTGGCGTAGAAGGCAAAACCGAACAACGACAACGCGCAGAGAAGGGCGTAGAGTCCGAAGGCGATCCACCGAGTTTTCGCTGACTCGGTAGAGAGAAAGATGGCTGCCAGCGCGAGGTAGAACAAATAGCAAATTGGGGAAGCGATGCGAATGAATGTGTCGGACTGGAAAAGTCCAAGAGAGAAGCAGTCGCGGACAGCGACCAATCCGACTGCCGAAAAGTAGGGTTCAAAGAACACTCCCCAAAGCAGGACGGCCAGTCCGGCTGAGAAATACTCGAACATTGTCCCCACGGCCACAAAGATTGGCGCCGCAAGACTCACGCCGAGAAGTAGCAAGAAGCGCTTCTTCATCTTGTTCCTTTCTCAATGTCGTGTAGCCGTTTCATACGGACAGTATATCATAAATTGTTGTCTCGCTCCGACGGGGTTGACATTGGCCACTGAAATGAGTATCATAAAGCCAATGAAGAAAGGTGTTAGCATCTTGTGGCGGGTGGTGGCGAGCGTGTGGATGCCGCCGGTGGCGCTGGTTGGCATTGTGCTTGCCAATCTCCTTGACGATGTATTGCGGTTCAAGTATCTCATGTTGCTGGTGCGTTATACACCAGACTGCGCGTGGTGTTGCGGTCGCAAGTAGTTAAGCGAGCCGACGATAAGTCGGCGAGCGCAAAAACTACGAAAAGAAACGCGCCACAGCGGAAGGTCGGGCTAACGGCGCATGTGTGAGGAACATGCGCAGGGGAACGGCGCGACGACATGCGCCTGTCGCGAAGCGATCAGGTTGCCCGAGGCCGAAGCCCGAGCCGCGTAAGCGGTCGCAAGAGGCCGCGTTCGCGTGATGCGCCACAGGACGCGCGCGAGACAAGGAGGCGGTATTCCGCCGACGAAGTATCGCGCTGCGGACGGTGGATGCAGCGCGCGGGAGGAGCCGCGCTTTTCCCCGAAGCGAGAGACGAACGCATGCGCCGTTAGCCCAGTTCCCGAGGATGCACTGCGCGGCTTGCTTCGCCGCCGACAGCGGGGCGGAGCCCACGAAAATGAGACGAGTCGCGCAGGACTGCGACCCGACGGCGTATATGTATACGCCGAGTGGTTGCAAGGACGCGCGAATCGGCCATTTCTCGTGGGTGAGCACCGTTGCGGCGAAGCAAGCCGCACGATGGAAGGCAAGCATAAATAAATCAGCAAAGATGTGACAAATTGTCGCAATTAGTGTCGCAGGTGTGTCATGTGTCACAGCGTATTTTCCTTGAAATTGGCACGGTCTTTGCTTAAATCTTGCGTCGCCCATGGTGGGCGAAAGAAAGTTGAGAAGAAGATTATGGCAAAAGTACTTGGAATTGACCTTGGAACGACGAACAGCTGCATGGCTGTCATGGAAGGTGGCGAGGCGACAGTCATCCCTAACAAGGAGGGCGCACGCACGACCCCCTCAATCGTCGCATTCACGAAGAACGGCGAGATTCTCGTCGGCCAGGCCGCGAAGCGCCAGGCAGTGACGAACCCTCAGTCGACGATCTACTCCATCAAGCGCTTCATCGGCCGCCGCTTCAGCGAGATGGGCGACGAGATCAAGATGGTCCCCTACAAGGTCGTTGCGGCACCGAACGGCGACGCGGCGGTCGAGGTGGCCGGGAAGGTCTACACCGCGCAGGAGATCTCCGCAATGGTGCTCCGCAAGTTGAAGGAGGACGCGGAGGCGTTCCTTGGCGAGAAGATCACCGAGGCGGTCATCACCGTCCCTGCCTACTTCAACGACCAGCAGCGTCAGGCGACGAAGGACGCCGGCCGCATCGCCGGTCTTGACGTGAAGCGCATCGTTAACGAGCCGACCGCGGCTTCGCTCGCGTACGGCCTCGACAAGAAGAAGAACGAGAAGATCGCAGTCTACGACTTCGGCGGCGGCACGTTCGATATCTCGATCCTCGACATCGGCGACGGTGTCTTCGAGGTGAAGGCGACGAACGGCGACACGCACCTCGGCGGCGACGATCTCGACCAGGCGATCATGACCTGGCTCGCCGACAACTTCAAGAAGGACAACGGCGTCGACCTTCTCGCGGACACGATGGCGAAGCAGCGCCTGAAAGAGGAGGCCGAGAAGGCGAAGTGCGCGCTCTCGAGCGCGACGAGCTACGACATCAACCTGCCGTTCATCACGATGAACCAGTCTGGTCCTCTGCACCTCACCGCGACGCTTACGCGCCCGATCCTCGAGACGCTGACTATGGATCTCGTGAACCGCACGGCCGAGCCGTGCCGCAAGTGCATGTCCGACGCCGAGCTCTCGACCGTTGACGAGGTCGTTCTCGTCGGCGGCCAGACGCGCATGCCGCTCCTCCAGGAGAAGGCGAAGTCGCTCTTCGGCAAGGAGCCCCACAAGGGCGTGAACCCCGACGAGGTCGTTGCGATGGGCGCGGCGATTCAGGGCGGCATCCTGAAGGGCGAAGTCAAGGACGTGCTCCTCCTGGACGTGACGCCGCTCACGCTCGGCATCGAGACCCTTGGCGGCGTCCTCACTCCGCTCATCGAGCGCAACACCACGATCCCGACGAAGAAGTCGCAGGTCTTCTCTACGGCTGCGGACAACCAGCCGGCCGTGACGATCGCGATCTTCCAGGGCGACCGCAAGATGGCGCGCGACAACAAGGCGCTCGGCAACTTCAACCTCGACGGCATCCCGCCCGCCCCGCGCGGCGTACCGCAGATCGAGGTCACGTTCGACATCGACGCGAACGGCATCCTGAACGTCTCCGCGAAAGACAAGGGCACCGGCAAGGAGCAGAAGATCACGATCACTGCCGCCGGCGGCCTCTCCAAGGAGGAGATCGAGAAGATGCGCAAGGACGCCGAGGCGCATGCCGCGGAGGACGAGAAGCGCCACGCCGAGGTCGAGGAGCGCAACAAGGCCGACGGCCTCGCGTTCCAGGTCGAGAAGACTCTGAAGGACGCGGGCGACAAGATCTCCGCCGACAAGAAGGCGCCGGTCGAAGCTGCCCTCAAGGAGCTCAAGGACGCTCTTGCAAAGCAGCCGCCTGCGCCGATCGACGAAATCAAGTCGAAGCAGGAGGCGCTCATGAAGGCGATGGAGCCAGTCGCGCAGGAGATGTATTCGTCTTCGCAGCAGGCCGGCGCCGGTACGCCGCCTCCTGGGGCCGGCACGCCGCCCCCTCAGGACGAGCCCAAGAAGGAGAAGGGCGGCGACGATGTCGTCGACGCAGACTTCACGATGAAATAATTTTGGAAAGAAAGGAAAACAACAAATGAACATCAGACCACTGGGTGATCGCGTTCTCGTAGAGCCGATCGAGGAAAAGGAACAGACCGTCGGCGGAATCTACATCCCCGACTCCGCGAAGGAGAAGCCCATGCAGGGCAAGGTTCTCGCCGTCGGCAAGAAGCTCGACAAGGACGGCAAGGAGATCAAGTTCGACGTCAAGAAGGGCGACACCGTTCTCCTCCCGAAGTACGGCGGGACCGAGATCAAGCTCGACGGCAAGAAGCTGCAGCTCGTCAGGGAAGAGGATCTCCTCGGAGTCCTCGAGAAGTAATGGAACGGACGGGGAAGACCAGTCTTCCCCGGACCCCAACAAAAGGAATTGGAGACTAAGAAAATGGCTAAGCAAATCAAGTTCGACGCCGAAGCGCGTCAGAAGATACTCGCAGGCGTCGAGAAGCTCTCGAACGCCGTCACCTCGACCCTCGGCCCGTCTGGCCGCAACGTCATTCTCGACAAGAAGTTCGGCTCGCCCCAGATCACCAAGGACGGCGTGACGGTCGCCAAGGAGATCGAGCTCCCCGACCCGTTCGAGAACATGGGTGCCCAGATGGTGAAGGAAGTCGCCTCGAAGACGAATGACGTCGCGGGCGATGGCACGACGACCGCGACGCTCCTCGCGGAGTCGATCTACCGCGAAGGGCTCAAGAACCTCACCGCCGGCGCGAACGCGATGGCGCTGAAGCGCGGCATCGACAAGGCGACTGCCGCCGTCGTCGACGCGATCGCCAAGCAGTCGAAGAAGGTCAAGACCGCCGACGAGATCGCGCAGGTCGCGACGCTTTCCGCCAACGGCGACGAGGAGATCGGCAAGATGATCTCCGAGGCGATGGACAAGGTCGGCAAGGAAGGCACGATCACGGTCGAAGAGGCGAAGACCCTCGAAAGCTCTCTCGACGTCGTCGAGGGCATGCAGTTCGACAAGGGCTACCTCTCGCCGTACTTCGTGACGAACCCCGATGCGATGGAGTGCGAGCTCGAGGATCCGTTCATCCTCCTCTTCGAGAAGAAGATCTCGGGCCTTCAGGACATGCTTCCGCTCCTCCAGCAGGTCGCGAAGTCCGGCCGTCCGCTCATGATCATCGCCGAGGACGTCGAGGGCGAGGCGCTCGCGACGCTCGTCGTGAACAAGCTGCGCGGCACGTTCTCCGTCTGCGCCGTCAAGGCCCCTGGCTTCGGCGACCGCAGGAAGGCGATCCTCGAGGACATCGCGATCCTCACCGGCGGCAAGCTCATCAGCGAGGACATCGGCATCAAGCTCGAGAACGTCACGATTGACATGCTCGGCCGCGCCAAGAAGGTTGTCGTCGACAAGGACAACACGACCGTCGTCGAGGGTCTCGGCAAGTCCGCCGACATCAAGGCCCGCGTCGAGCAGCTCAAGCGCCAGATCGAGGAGACGACTTCCGACTACGACCGCGAGAAGCTCCAGGAGCGTCTCGCCAAGCTCGCCGGCGGCGTTGCGCTCATCAAGGTCGGCGCCGCGACCGAGGCCGCGATGAAGGAGAAGAAGGACCGCGTCGACGATGCTCTCCACGCGACCCGCGCGGCAGTCGAGGAAGGCATCGTCGCCGGTGGCGGCGTTGCGTACCTCCGCGCCCAGAAGGCGATCGAGGCGCTCAAGCTCGAAGGCGACGAGGCCGTTGGCGCGAGCATCATCGCCCGCGCGATCGAGGCTCCTCTCCGGAAGCTCGTCAACAACGCAGGCCAGGAGGCCGCGCTTGTCATCGCCAACGTCAAGAAGGCGACTGGCACGAACGGCTACAACGTCCGCACTGGCGAGTACGCCGACATGCTCAAGGCGGGCATCGTCGATCCGGCGAAGGTCACGCGCTCGGCGCTGCAGAACGCCGCGTCCATCGCGGGGCTGCTGCTCACGACCGACTGCATGGTCACCGACATCCCCGAGAAGAAGGATTCCTGCGGCTGCGGCGGCCACGGCGCGCCCGGCGGCATGGACGGCATGATGTAATGCCTGCCTTACGAGGCAAAAAAGGGGCGCATCCGCACAGGATGCGCCTTCTTTATTTTTTCCACATTTACCCCCTTGATTTCTGAGCGCAGAAAGCGTATACTATCTCCCGTTTCACTGCTCGGGTGGTGAAATTGGCAGACACGCATGCTTGAGGTGCATGTGGGTAACTCCTTGCGGGTTCGAGTCCCGCCCCGAGCACCATCTTCCCAGAACTGCAAAATATGGGCGAGATGGAGTTTCAGGTGGTTTTTGGTGTGTCCGCTTTGTGACCAACTCTAAAAGGAGCAAATCATGAAGCTGACGAAGAGAGGGAAGATCTGGTGGATCGATTATCGCGCAGGCGGTAAAAGACACCGGCAATCGACCGGAACGGCCGACAAGGCCGTCGCCCGGGCGTTCATGGAGCAGATCGACGTCGCGAGGCGCATGCCGTCGTTTGAGGCAGCCGTCGCAGTTCTCCGGCAATTCTACCCCGAAGAAGCGCCCCAGGGCATGTTGCCGCTCTCCGGGATATGGGAGACGTACACGCGCCTCGCCGCAGCCGTCGGAAAGGACAAGCTCTCGCACGACACCCTGCGCGGTCGGCGTAATCATGTCGAGCGGCTGGTCGCCTGGATCTCCGAGAAGCGCGCGACCGTCAAATTCGCCGAACACGTCACCGGCCCGATCGCCGCCGGCTTCGCCGAGTATCTCGGCCAAGACCTCAAGCTTAAGACGAAGACCCGCCGGAACATCATCGGAGACCTTTCGACCGTCTGGAACACGCTCGAGAAGGCGTCCGCGGGTGTTCGCAATCCCTGGCTGCATCTCGCGCCCCCTGACACGGACGGACGCCGCGGGATGGCATTCGAGCGCGACCAGGAACGCGCCGTGCTCGAAGCCGCGAAGAAGGTCGGCAAGGATTGGTGGCCGATCTGCGCGATCATGCAGGGAACCGGGCTTCGCTATGGCGACGTCGCGATGATGGAATGGAGCGAGATCCAGGGCGACGTCATTCGCCTGAAGCCAAACAAGACGCGCCGGCACGGAATCTCCGTCGCGATTCCGATCGTCGGAGCCGTGCGCGAGGCGCTGGACTCCCTCGTGCGCCGCGGCGATTTCCTCTTCCCCTTGCACGCGGAATACTACCAAAACAAAAAATCACGCAGCCAGAAGGACGCCGGGCTCGCTTTTCGCGAAGTCCTTGACCTTGCCGGCATCACGGGAGAAGGGTACTCGATCCACTCCTGGCGCCACACGGCCGCGACACGTCTCGCGGAGGCGGGCGCCGACATCGAGACGCGGAAGCGCATCCTCGGCCACACGGAGGACATCACGGCGCGGCGCTACGACCACGACGAGCATCTGGACGAGACGCGCGCCGCCCTGCAGCACATGCTGGCAAGCTGACAAAAAGGCCCCGCGGCGGAGGACAAGTCGCCGCGGGGCCGGGGGTGGGGAGAGTGTCTGTGCGTCACTGCGGATTGCAAGCGCCGGTCGTGCAGACGCCGTCGACGCATGTCGTGCAGATGGATCCGTCGGAGATCTTCGTCGAGCCGTCCGAGAGCTTCGTCACCGTCGCCTTGCCGGCGTCGCCGCCTCCGGAGACGAACGACTGAAACGCATCCATCCCGACGAGCTTCACGAGCTCAGTCGCGGCGTTTGGCTTGATGACGTCCAGCACCGTGATTCCCTTCGGCGCGTCGGCGTTGATCTTTGCAATCGACGGCGCGACCTGGACGAACGCACTGCAGATCGACTTGACGATTCCGCTGGCCGAGCCGACGGAATTCGTGCCGGTAAGTATGATGTCGATGTCGTGCGTTTTCGTTGAAGGCGAGAGAAGTGCCGTGTCCTCCGTGTAGTGGATTACGGCGGAGTCCACTCCCTCCGGAATCGCATCGACGTGAATGTAGCCGACGGCGAGCTGCCCCGATTCTGAGACGTACATGCCCTTTGCGTCGAAAGTGCGCGACTTCGTGGCGCAGCCGGTTGTGATTGCCGCGAGCGCGGCGAGGATGAGTAGTTTTTTCATTGTTCTCCTTCTTGGATTTTTCCATCGAGCATGAGCGCACCGTGCGCCCGCGCAAATTCCTGATCGGCCGCGCCGTGGCTCTTCCAGGCAGCGCCGCCGGCGACGCGCAAGGCCCAGTACTCCGTGTTGTACCTAAGCGCAGAGAGGCCGACCATCCGGCAGATCTCGCGGAAGATCATATCGGCCGTCTCGCGATCGCAGACGTGAGCGGCGTAGAGCCAGTCGTGGGCGAGCGCTGCGGCGACGCGCGGCACTTCCATTGGGTGTCCGCAAAGCCGCCAGAGGAGGCGCGGCACGCTGCAGCCGTCGAAAGAGAAGCCGACCTTGACGCACACGCTGAATACGCGGCCGTCCGGAAGGATGCCGTCGACTCTCCATTCGACGGAGACGACATGCTTCCCCGTGGCCGGATCGCCGTGGTAGTCCGGCATCCTGATGCCCTCGACTGCACGCACGAGGCCCATCAGCTTCCTCCCTTGCAGAATAGTGTGATGAGCCAGGTGACGACGGACGCGACGATCGCGCCGACGACGCCGTAGATGGAGGACCTGACGGACTCCTTGCCGACGATCTGGTAGAGCGTCTTCTGGATGGCCTCGACCTTGACCTTGACGCCGTCGATCTCCTCCTTGCGGGTCTCGTCGCGCGTCTCGAGGCGGATGAGCGATGCCTTGATCTCGTCAAGCGTCTCGAAGACCCTCAGAAACTTCCCCGAAGTCGAGGTGCCGTTTGCCGTGTTGATCTTCACATTCCCCTCCTTGTCATTTCTGCCGCGTCCTGGTCGCGCATCTGTTCGAGCTGCGCGTCGGAAAACCAGCCGCGGTACACTCTGAAGCCGTAGAGATGGAAGGTGTCGTACTTTCCATCGTACTGGATGCCCAGCAGCGAGGCGACCATGACACGGATCCGCGCGTTCTTCGCGAACGTCGTGCGCGGATGCCATAGCTCCTTAGTGGAAGTTTGTTCGTTTTGCAGCTTCGTCGTCGCGTTGTAGCCGCACGCGTTGCACGTGGCGGAGCCCGCGGCGATTCTGCCGCGGAAGACTACCATCCGCCATTCGTTCGAGGCGAGGCCGCCGATCTGGGCGTTCCCCGATGTTCCGTATGAGTTGTTGTCGTCGAACTGTGCGCCGACAAACTGGACGAGCGGATTGACGGCGATGCCGAACTTGACGGTCGCGGACGAGCTCGCCGCCGAGATTGAGACGGAACGCGAGGCGCTTGTCGCCAGGATGTTGAACCGCTGCTTCTCAGGAGACGCCGAGATCGACTTCTCGGCCCCGCCGACGTTCAGCGTGAGCGCGGTGTCCGTCTCGATGTTGACGGCGTAGCAGCCATACTTCCAGTTCTCGAGCGTGCTGTCCGGATAATCATACGAAGCCGGAAGGCACGTCTCGGCCCAGGTTCCGCCCGAGAGAGTGAGCGGCACTTCGTAGCGGTGCGACTGAAGGTCGGGAAGGCCGTCGCCGCCTTCGCACGTTGCGCGCGCAGGGTCGGCGGAGACATTGAATATCGCAAACGGGACGAAACCGGAGCTCGCGACGTGGTTTTGCCGCGGAGTCCATTTCATCCAGACGATCGCCGTGAAGTTCGACGCCTGGTCGTCGGAGAAGTACGCGGTCGCGACGTCGAAGACGTTCGAGCACGAATACGAGCACATGCGCGTAGGGTCGCCGAACTGCGGCGGCGCAAGCAGCTCGGGCGCGGCGAATGCGCCGCGGACGGCAAGCGCTGCGAGCGCGAATAGTGCGAGGCGTTTCATTTTAGTAGATGCAGTTCTTGAGAAGTTCCTCGATCTGCGCGTCGGACATCCCGGTGATGGCCGACGCCTGCGCCTTGAGCGCAGTGAAGAGCGCGTTGTCCGTCGCGAGATACGTGCAGGCGTTCCACTCATCCATGAGGTCCGCTGCCTCGATCGCCTTCTTTACGGAGATCCACGCGTTCGCGTCCCCGGCCGCGCCGTTCACGGTCTTGAGCGCCGTGATGATGGCGAGCTTCGAGTACTTCGTCGGCGTCACCTTGCGCCACTTGCAAGTCCAGACGGTTTGCGCCGTGTAGTTCGTGAAGCTGTAGCCGGTGACGGTGTAGTACTCGTTCGACTGCGCCGCGGGGTGCTCGGTCGTGACTATCCTGTACCAGCCGCAATCGGCGCGTGCGGCGTCGTCGAGTGAGAGGAGGCCGACTACCACCTTGCCGGTCGTGCGCGAGACGCCCTGGGTCGGGAGCTCGCGCGGCGAAGAGCCGACGGTCTGCCCGTCGTTCGAGTAGATGAACTTGTCGGCAGCGGATGCGCAGAGCGCCGCGGCGATGGCAAAAATGGCGAGTGTCTTTTTCATGTTGTTCCTTTCACTTGACTAAGTTGACGTAGAAGATGTTGCCGACGCGCCAGACTACGGCGTAGAAGTCGGTGGTCGGCCACGAGCCGTACCCGACGAGACGGATGTCCGAGGCGACGGAGTACGCGCCGAGCGGATGGACGGCGACGAGCATCGACTGCCCGTCGACCCAGCCGGTCGACGAGACGGCGAACGTGTCGCCCGCGTCCAGGATTACATCGACCGAGTTCCCGTTCGCCTGGTACGATATGGGCGCGTCGAGGTAGGTCCAGCCGACGGGCGCGCGCAGCGGCGCGGGGCCGTCGGAGCCGAACGTGACAGTGGGCGCCGCGGCAAATTCGCTGATGACGTTGCAGCGGACGGTTCCCCCGAGACGCCACGCGACCATCTGGAAGGCGTTGGTCGGCCAGACGCCGTACCCGACGAGCTGCAGCGAGTTCGCGACGGAGTACGTGCCCGCCGGGACCACGACCGCGAGGACGGAGGATCCGTCGGGCCAGTTCGCGGAGTCGGCGGAGAGGGTCGCGGCGGATGTGACGCGGACATACGCCGCGGAGCCGTTCGTCGGCCGCGCGACGACGTTCGTGTAGGCGACGTAGCCGGTCGGCGAGACGCGCGTGACGAGCTCGCCCACATCGGTGTCGGCAAGGCCCGCCCGCGGCAGATACGCCGCGGCGACTGCGAAGATAAGGGCGAATCGCTTCATGGTTTAGTTCCTGAGGAAGAGGTGGGGCTTGCCGTCGACGGTTTTGATGTAGTACTGGCCGAGCTCGACCGCGGCGCTCGCCGTGGTCATGGCGGTCCCGTTGACCTTGAGCTGCGAGGGCTTCAGCGCGGTCGGGTCGGTTTCCGTGTAGCTCGTGAGCGGCGTGATGGAGTTCGCGCCGAGCGTGATCGTGCCGTTCGCAATCTTCGCGTCGGTGATGCCGTAGCCGGAAATGGTCGAGGGCTTCGAGCCGATTTCGCTGAAGTTGTAGGAGGGCTTCGAGGCCGCCTTTGCCCAGGAGGGGACGGTCGGGTCGGTCTCCGTCCAGGTTGTTATCCACGGCGCGTTCGTGATCGCCGTGTAGGGGAACTGCGTCAGGATGTCGGAAGTGAGGGCGAAGGTGCCGGCCTTATTTGGGACGTAAATCATCCAGGAGGACGAGTCGTACTTCTTGGTGATGGATTCGTAGTCCAGGCTCAGCGATTCGACGTGGTTTCCGTCCTTGTCGCTCAGCTTGATTTCGCCCGAGCTTAGGGTGACGCCGTTGTCTTCGCTTCCGAAGTGCAGCGCCCCGGACATCGTGTCGCCCGACTTGCTGACCTTGCCGTTCGCCGTGGACTGCGCCGTTGCGACTGCTGTCGTCAGGTTGTTCGTCGCCGTTTCGAGCGCGGTGGCGCGCGTCTGCAGCGCGGTGACATCGCCGGTCGACGCCTTGCCGGAGAGGGCGGTGTCCATCGTCGCGGAGTTGTAGACGGTGACGGCGTTCGCGGTTCCCGAGTTGTTCTTGATCGTGACGGTCGCCTTGCCGGCGTTCGCGCCGGTGAGGTTCTCGACAGCGGCGACGTCCTCGATGTTGGACGCGGTGATGAGCGCGCCGACGTCCGTGTCGGCGGCGGTGGCGGCGAGCGCAACGGACGCCGCGACGATTGTGAGTAGTTTCTTCATGTCAGTCTTCCTTCTTGATTAGGCGGTATTGTTTCTGTCCGTTGGCCGTCTCGCACTCGCGGATGACCAGATTGACGTTGGCGTAGACGGGCCGCACGACGAGGTTCGTCGCGCCTGCGCCCGTGTTGATCGTGACGGTCTTCTCGGCGTCGGCCTTCGACGCGATCGCCTGGGCGGTCGCGGCTGCGATGGCGTTCGTCGCGGACGTCACGAGGTTCGTCGCGGCGACGGCGTTTTTGCCGTCCTGCCGGTCGACGTATTCCTTCGTCGCCGTGATGGCGCACGCGGCGAGCGGCAGAAGCGCCGCGGCGCATGCTATGAGCTTAGACCGCGTCATTGGGATCTTCCTCCCCCGTTGTCGGCTCCGGAGTGCCGTCGACGAACTCGCCGTCGACGAGGATGTAGTCGCCGATCCAGCTCGCGCCCCAGCCGATCTCGGCGTCGTACTCCATGACCTGCTTGACGTAGTGCTGGACGTCTCCGACCATCTGCGACTTGAGGTAGACTTCGTCGCCCTTGACGACGTAGTTCTTCATCGGGTCGCCCGGCTGCGCGTCGGGCGTGCCCGGGTCGATTCGGAGGTTGCCGATGCCGAGCGTGTACGGGAAGATGGTCCCGTTGTCGCGCTGGATGGTCGCGACCGCCTTGAACCCGCGGCGCGTCACGCCGTAGCAGGTGAAGTTCGCCGCGGCGAAGAGGACGTGCCATTCGCTGCCGACCTTCTCGGCGGGCGCCGTGACGGGTATGCCGTCGGGAAGGGTGAGCGAGACCGCGACGCCTGCGACGGTGCCGCCTCCGAGGGCCGCGGGCACGCCGCAAAGCTCGGCGAGGACGGACGAGCCGGAATAGCCGACTAAAGGCCCGGCGGGGAAGAGCGGGTTTTCCGCGATCTGATGTGTGAGGTCTATCTTCATTGGCGTCTCCTCTCTTATAGGTTCGGGTCTCTCATGTTCTTGAACTTCCAGAGGGTTTTCATAAGCTGGTTCTGGTGGCCGTCCACGCGGATCCCTGAGTTCGTGATCGCGGGATAGGCGCTCGCCGAGACGTCGACATACCATTCACCGTAGGCGTGCGAGACGTAGTTCGTCGTGGAGTAGATGAGCTGCGTGACGTTCGTGCCTTCGGACGTGACATAGCAGAAGTCAGCCGTGTCGCCCTCGTTCCAGCCGTTGTCGAAGTCGAACTCGGCCTCGAGCCACGCCTGCCTCTCGACGTTCTTCCGGAGCGTGACAACGGCGTTCGCCTGCTCTATCGCCCTGTTGCATGCCGCAATCTCCGCGGCGTTGAAGACGGCGCGCCCGGCGAGCCCCGTCGCGATGTCGCGGCCCGCGAACTTCTTGAAATGCTTCCGCACCTCGGAGTTCAGGTCGCGAAGCGAGAGAAGCCGGTCGCCGCGCGAGTTGTCGAGCCCGACGGAGTTCTTGACGTCGCACTGGTACCTAAAGGCGCGGATGTCCTCGTTCGTCTCTCCGATTGTGCCGAGCCACGGCATCACCGGCTCCGCCTCAAGCTGGGCCGCCCAGTAGTCGTTCGTCGCGGCGAGCCGCACCTCGACCGTCGGGAGCGAGATGTTCTTGATGTAGCCATCTCCCCAGAGGTGCGCCTCGAGGTTCGTGATTGCCGTCTCAGACATCACGTCTGGATAGGCCGCCGGGATGTCTCGCCCCATGAGCTTGTACTCCTGGGTCGCGTTGTTGGCGACCGTCGTGACGTCGCGCGCGATCTTCGCGTCGTCGCGCTGCAGCGTGAAGACGCCCTCCGTCTCGATCGGCGGGACTTGGAGAGGGTAGATGGGCGTCTGGTAGGCCGAGTAGCTCCTGACGTCGGCGGGACCGTACCAGACGAAGATCGTCGCGGCCTCGATTCCCGACGCGACGACATTTAAGTCGATGCGGATCTTCTTCGCGCCCGCCGGCAAGGGGTTGACGATTCGCAGCATCAGGAACTTGAGTTCGTCCAGCAGCACGTCGTCGCGGATGTCGAAGGTGCCGTGGATCGGCGACGACATGGTGGAGACGAGAGCGCCGTCGATGTTGACGATCGTGCGCGCGGTCGGATAGGAGGCCGAGAGGCGGTTCGTCTGCGTCTCCATCGATTCGCCGTCCAGAGTCCAGCTCGCCCACTCGAGCGAGAGACTCGGCTTATGGCCGACGACATACGCCTCCGCGATGTCGTCGTAATCGATTCTCACGTGGATCGGGAGATAGCCGGTGTAGTCGCGGTGCGCCCGGACGAAGTACTCCCAGAGCGGGAGATAGTCTTCGCGCTCCCTCGCGCGGTAGGTGATCTCCATGTGCCGCTCGAGCTGCGCGATGATGGCGAGGCGTTTCCAGTCGAGGCGCGTCGTCATGTTCCGCCAGTGGACGAAGTCGTCGGCGTCATTGTAGAGGCGCGTCCGATATGCCGCGTAGCCGTCGAAGTAGAGGGTGTCGGCGTCTTCGTCGGCGATGGTGTAGCTGTAGAAGAGCTGTTCGCCGGTCGGCGCGTCGTAGATCAATAGCGAGTAGTTGCTGCCGTCAAAATTATAGCCGATTTCGACATAATAGTTCGTCGGGTATGGTTCCTCCCAGTTGTCCCATCCGAGAAAGCTGGGCGAGTAATCGTAGAACGCGCCTAACTCGAAATTGCCAAGCGGTCCGCTCACTGTCCAATAGCTCCCGGTCTCGACCGGCGGATAGTTGTACTCGAAGCCGGGGTCGACTTTCAGCACTTCCTCCATCACGGCGTTCGTCGCGACCGGGGTCTTGCGAAGCCATTCCTCGAGGTCTGTGCCCGCCCCGTCGCCCGAGCCGCCGAGTACGTCCCTCCCCCAGAGGTCGTCGACATGCTCTGCCATCATCCAGCGCCGGATGTGCGGGCGCGCGTAGTCGAGATTCCAGGCGACGAAGTCCTCGTAGTTCGACTGGAAGATATGCGGGTCGTATTCATAAGCGGAGTACGACGAGAAGACCTTCTGCCATGTGTTCGTGTCTTTGAGAAGGAATGGGAGTTCGGCGCTCCATGTCTGCGAGATAGGCGGGTCCGGGTCGCCGAAGACGTCCTCGGCCTTCCTCGATGTCCAGGCAATCGGGACCGGCTCGTACTCGCGAAAGCGAAGCCCCTCCGAGACGATGAACCCATTGAGCGCGGATCCCGCGATGCCTGCGTGCACGGCGTTCGTCTTGTACGTGTAGACGCCGCCTGGGCCGGGTTCCCAGGTTTCGTAGACGTAGCCGTTCGCGAGCGTCTCCTCGATCGGATTGCGGAGGCCCTGTCCGCCATCGTCCGAGCCGTAGTAGTTGATGGCGTTCGCGAGGATCCTCTTCGAGTCGCGAGCGGATTCCCTGAGAGGATATTCGCCCGGCAGCCATCCATACGGAAGGGCGACCCTCTCCCAGAGGCCGTCGATCATCGAGGCGACCGCGCCGACGAGGTTCGTCGTGACTCGCCTGTATTCCGTCCCGCCGTTGCCGCCCGTGTAGGTGCCGTACGGGATATACCGCGAGTCGACGGCGACTGCCGCGCCCGCCGGCGCGTCTGCGAACGTGCCGTTCTTTTCCGTCATGATGGCGGCGAAGAGTAGCGCGGCGAACATCATCAGATTTCCTCCTCCTGCTGGAAGGTCGGAATTGCGCGAAGGTCTACGACGACGCGCTTGTTCGCGTCGAGGACGAAGAGGGGAACGATTTCATGCGCTTCATTGACCTGCGCGGCCGAGAGGTTAGAGTAGGCGTTCTCGCCCGAATATGTGACGACTTCGGCGTCCGCGGGGCTTGCGCCGGCCGTCGCGGGGATTTTCAAGGCGACAATGCAGTCGGAGCCGCCGAAGTTCTCCACGTCCTCGATGAGAAATGTCCTGCCGCCGACTTGGAAATAGCAGTACTCAAAGCCCGAGACGCGGCCGTCGGCGTCGGTGACCGGGTTGAAGGGCCCGATGTATACCTTCGACGCGGGGAGGCGGTCTTTCCTGAGACGGATTACGGGGTGGTCGGGCTGCGTGCGGTCGATTGTGAGGACGCCGTTCTTCGGATCGACGTCCAGGTCTCCCTTCATGTTGTCGACGTAGGCCGTGAGCCAGTTCCAGGTCTCGACAAGGAAGCGGAACACGGCTCCGCAAAGGATCCGCCCGTGCTTTAGCTTCTGTATTGTCGGTGGTCTCGCCATTTCTTCTACTCCCCGTCGTCATACGTTCTCTGGTCTTCGGTCGAAAAGAGCGACGCGAAGCTCTCGCTCGCGCTCAAGGAGATGCGCGTGTCCTGTTCGTTGACGGAGACGACGACGGAATACGCCTCGCCTTCGTCGAGCTGCACGACGATGTCCGCCATAGGGACGTCGCCGCCGTCGACATGGTCGAACTCGCCATTGACACTGTTCCACTCGCTGACCTTCGTCGCGCGGGTGTAGAGCGTGTTCAGCTCCGCTGCTTTCGCTTTTGCCGCGGTCTCGGTGAGGCCGACATAGCGGTAGGTCTTCGTCGCGACGCGGGAATACTCCCACGCCTTCGTGTAGGTCGTCGTGATGTTCAGAGTCACGTAGGTCCAGGTGCCGTAGATAGGGCGCCGGGCGTAGACGACGCGGAGGTGTGCGTCCACTACGCGGTCTACTGCTGAAGCTGATGTGAGTAGTGCCATCTTCTTTTACCCTCCTATAGCACGACGCCCTGGTTCAGCGTCTGGGCGATTCCCTTGAGCTGGTTCTCCGCCTCCTCGACGTGCTTGCGCATGCGGTCGAGTTCGGCCTTTTCCTTCTTGGCCTCTTCCTGCGCGAGAAGCATGCGCCGGGTCGCTTCGTCGCGTGCGCTGAGGCGCGCGGTGCGCCAGTCCGCGCGGCGCTGCAGACGCGCGGCGTCGCGCGAGAAGCGCGCCTGCGCTTTCGCCTCTTCCTTCTCCTCTTGGAGCTTCGCCTTCATCGCCTCGGGCGACTTGTAGAGCGCCCAGGCGTTCGCCTTGCCCTGCTCTGCCGCGGCGACTGCCGCCTGCTGCCGGTTGAAGGCGGCGTTCAGTCCGCCGAGGTTCGCGCGGACATCTCCCTGCTCGCCCTCGAGCGCGGCTCGTTTTGCCGCGGCTTCCTTCTGCGCGACTTCGGCTGCAGCGGCTTCCTTCTGTGCGCGGACGAGATCGGCGTAGGTCTGCTTCGCCTGGACTACCGCGGCAGATGCGTCATTGAGCGCGGCGGCCTGCGCGAGCGCCGCCTGCTTCTGCTTCTCGTTCGCGACGGCGACTTCGGTCTCCGCGGCGATTCGCTTCTGCTGCGCGTCGAAGAGCGCCTGCTCCGCGGCCTCGCGCTTCGCGGCGAGCTGCTTCCGGAACTGCTCGTCGCGGACATGCTGCGCGCGGCCCTCCATCTCCTGCGCTTCCGCGAGCGCCTTCTTCGCCTTCGCCTCGGCGTCCGTCGCGAGATTCAGGCGGCCCGCGGCCTGCTCCGCCTCCGCGTCTGCCTTCGCGACGGCGCGCTCGTGGTTCTCGGCGGTCGCCTTCGCGATCCGCTCCGCTATTTTGACGTCGTACTCCGCGCCGATTCCCGCCCTTGCGCCTTCGGAGGCGGCGGCCATCGCGCCGGTGCGCTCGGCCTTGAGAGCCGCGACTTCGGCGGAGTCGCCCGCGGCGGCCGTCTGACCCTTCGCGTCCGCGACTTTCAGATAGGACGCGGCAAGCGTCTCGAACGCGCGGGCGGTGCGCTGCGCTTCCGTCGTCGCGGACTTGAGCGACTTGTCGAGATTGTCGAGGATGCCCTGCTTCATCTTCGCGAAGTTCGCCTCTACCGCGGCGAGTGCGCGCTTCGACGCCTCGACCATAGCGTCGCACGACTTCTTCATCTTCGCCTCGACGAGCTCCCAGGCGGCGCCAATTCCCGCGACTACCGCGCCGACCGGACCGAGCGCCATGAACGCGGTCCAGACGCGCCCGAGTCCGCTGATCGCCTTGCCCATCTTGCCGGGCAGTTCGCCCATCACCGCGGAGATGCCCGCGACGGCCTTCCCCGCCTGGGACATCGACCGCGCGACGTTCGCCGTGAACGCCTTTATCTTCGGGAGCGCCGTGTCGGTGAATAGGGTCTTGACCTTCAGGTAGATTTCGTTGGCGCTCATTTCTTCTCGTTCCTTTCCTTCCTGAGCCGTTCAACGATTTCGGCGCGTGCTGCGAAGTAGTCGCCGAGCGCGTCGTTCCTCTCGGCGTCCGGGTCGAGATGACCGTCCGCGGCGATTGCGTTCGCCGTCGCCTCCTCGACTTCGCCGGCCGTCATGCTCTTCATGTCGTCGAGGGTGAGCGGGAGTCGCCGCGAGATCGCCCCGAGCATGACGCCGACCGCGGGAGATTCGCCGCGCGCGGCAGATTCGCCGCGGTCCTTCCGGGGAGGCGGGAACTCGCCGTTCTTCCAGTCCGCGCCGAAGAGCGCGTAGTCCACGGCGTCCGCGAGGGTGTCGCGCGTCACTTCGCGCTCGAACTTCCTCGCGAAGCGGAAGACTTCGTGGATGACGACTTGCGGGCGCTTCGGGTCGGGGAGCTTCTTCGCATCGCGCGAGAGCGCGAAGGCGTGCACGAACCGGAAGACCAGGTTGTCGTCCATGTCGATGAAGCGCGACACGCGCTCGGTCCAGAGGTCGTGCGCGATTGTCGGCTCGCGGAGCTCGATCGAGTCCGTGAGGTACACGGTGCGCCGGAGGTGCGCATGCGAGAAGGGGCGGCCCGCGAGCTTGGCATGGACGGCGAGCGCGTTCAGGCGGATGATGTCGTCAAGGGTGGGCAATAGTCCCTCCCTTAGCATCCGCTCGTAGTCCTTCCTGAACATGCTCGCGACCATTGGCTTGTCCCTCCCCGCGGCAATTACGCCGCGGACGTGTAGGCGAGCGGCTTCGTGAGAGTCGCCTTCCAGACGGGGAAGTCGGCGTCGGGGTCGTCGCAGGTGAGAGGCGAGGAGATGTCCCAGCCGGACCCGGCGGTGAGCGTCGGCGCGGTCGACGAGTTCTGGAGGACTTCGATCTCGACCTGGACGTGCCCCATGACGGCGTCGGACGCGACGGGGTCGCCGTTCACCGTGTGGTTGTTGACGTTGGCGGACGCGTCGAGCGTCACCTTCGTCAGCTCGCAGCCGGTGCCGCCGACGGTGCCGGCGGACATGACCATCGCGGCGGCCTCGTCGGGGGAGATGTCGAACGAGGGGACGTCAAAGGTCCGCGTCGTGCCGTCCGAGGACGTCTCGATCTGCTGCGCGGTCGCGGAGAGGACCGGCTCCTGCGCGGCGCCGTTCTCGTAGTGGACCGACTGAAGGGCGTAGCGCTTCCCGTCGACGGTCGTGACCGCGCCGAGCTTGAGCCCGGAGAAGGTGTACGCGGACGCAATCGCGTATTCGCACGACGGCGCGTCGAGCGTCCCGAAGGGCTTCGTCGCGCAGATCGCGCCGGACGCGCCCGCCTTCTCGAGATACTGCCCGGAGCGGTTCATCGAGGAGGATTTGATTATTACCTTGTTGGCGACCGCGAGGCCGCAGTAGTCTGTCTTGGCTTCCCAGCTCATTGGTTTTTTCCTTTCTGCTTTACATCACGCCTCGCAGCGTAAAGGTTTGAGTGATGACCCAGACGCCGGCGTCCGGATCGGTGGAAACATCTCCGCCGTCGAGCTTGAACCCGTGCGGCACAAAGACAGGCGCGTCGTTCTCGTCCGTCATGGTGAAGTCGGTCTTGACCTGATTGATGGACATCTGCCAGGTCTGGAAAAGGTCGAAGATCGGCTCCGTGAACTCCGCGAGCTTCGCGCCGGTCGGGAATATGTCGCGGCGGACTTTCAAGGTGACGGCGACGGTGAAAAGCGCCTTCGGAGTTGTGAAGGTTTCATAAGAGCGCGGGGCGACGACTATCCCGAGCGTGGCAGGCGCGGCGGCCTCGCGGCCCTTCGGAATGCCGGTAGAGGTCGGCTGCCAGAAACCGTAGACGGTGAGTCCATCGATATTGAGCGCCGCGAACTTCGCGACGACGGCTGCCTCTAACTGCTGCTCAATCATGCAGACTTCCTCCTCTTGAGGACTTCAGGGAACGGCGTCGGGCCGATGTTCGCCTCGGGGCCGAACACCCGCATGCCGTACTTGTTGATGAAGTTGACGAGGATGCCCTGCGTCTTGTTGGCGGCGCGCATGAGCGCGGTGTTGATGTCGCTGCGCCCGTGCGGAAGGGCGGCCGCGGCGTAGTCCAGCATGTCACGCGCCTCGATAGTGACAAAATCGCCTTCCCGCGTCTCGGCGGTCGCGGCGATCTGCGATTCGGAAATGCGCGCGAAGCGCTTCGTCGGGACGTTGCGCGTCGAGAGCTTGGCCATAGCGATACCGAGCGCGGTCTTCGCGAGTTCGCCGTAGTTGTCCTTGCGATGACGTGCGCACTTCTGCTCGAAGTCCTCGGCGACGGCTGCGCTCGGGGCGACGACGAGATAGGGTTTCACGGTAGCGTGCTCGGGAGTGACGCGGTAGACGTGGAGGTCGCGGTACGGCATGTCGTTCGTGATCCACCTGAGGCGGCGTATGCCGGTGATGTGGACGCCGTCGCGGGTCCTGAGGCACCGCTGGTACTTGCCGCCGCGCTTGGACGCCGAGGGCACATACTGGTTCACCGGCTCGACGATGACCTTCGTCTTCCTGGCGGGGCGGGCGCGGCGCGTGAGCGCGCGAAGCGAGACGAGCGTATTGATGAGCGTCGAGACCGCGGCGTCGTAGGATGTCTCGCGCATGAGGGACATGCGCTTCTCCGCGAGCCGCGTGAGCTCCTCGAGGGGCTTCGATTCGCCCCAGGTCGCCTCGAAGGAGAAGTTCACGACTCCGCGCCCTCCTTTATGGTGACGTGGAAATCGGAAAGGACGCGCTCGACCTTCGTGACGTGGAAGGGCGCATCCTCGAACGTGACGCGATCGCCGACTTGCGGGGGCGTCTCGTCGCGCCACTTGGAAATCGGAAACGACAAACCCAGCACGCGCACATCCGTGTCGGAGTTCTGCTCGAGAAGCGGATCCGCGAACCCGCCCTCGAAGACGCAGCACTCCACCGTCAAATCGACGGGACGCGCGACCGCGCGCTCGCCGTGGAACGCGACGGGCGTGTCGTAGAAGGGCGCGAACGCCGACTCTGGGATGTGGAAGGTGAGCATGTTAGTCGTTAGTTGGTGGTTCGTGGTTGGTGACACGAATCACGAGCCACGAACCACGAATCGCTAATTACCTCGATAGAAACACGGCGGAGGTGGCCGTCGCGTTTGCGCCGGACGCGGCGCGTATGACGCGCACGTGGCGCGGCAGGTAGATGGACGAGAAGGGCACGCGGACGAGGCCGCTCGTCTTTCCGGTCGAAGAGCCGGTCGCGATTGTCGCCCATCCGCCGGACACCATGTTCGTGCCTTCGAGCGTCACGGTGAAGACGCACGAGGTCGATGCGGCCGCGTAGTCGGCGAGGATTTCGCCGAGACCGACGTAGCCCGCGACCTCGAAGGCGTTGGTCGTCGCCGTTCCGGACGTGACCGCCGAGGGCGCCGCGACTTCGACGGCCTTGAAGTCGGCGGTCGAGAAGTCCGCGAGCGCCGCGGAGACGGCGAACGCCGCGATGATCGCGGTCATGATAAACTTGCGCATTTTGTCGTTCCTTTCGGTTGCGGATTGAAGGAGGCCGCCCTGCGCCGGGGGAGGTAGTCTCGGCGCAGGGCAGTCGCTCATTAGGCGTGGACGCCCGTCGCGAGCGCGAAGGACTCGGGCCGCCTGACGAGGATGTCCGCGTCCTGCAGCGCGACGACGCGGATCGCGCCCTTCGTGCAGTTGGAGTACGGATCCACGACGAGGTCGGTGCCGCTCCAGAGGGCGAACACGAGCTGCGAGAAGTCGCCGAAGACGAGCTTCTTCGCGGGCGCGAAGTGCGACTCGACGAACTCGCGGCCGAGCACCTTGTCGGTTGCGACGTCGAGGAGGCGGGTCGCGCCACCGGCGACGGCGACGTTCTCGTTGCCGGCGATGTTCTGGATCACCTCGTAGTCGCGGGTCGTCGCGAGCTTCGACCAGACGTCGGTGTCGCCGACGAAGCGGAAGCTGGCGTTGTAGCTGTTCGCCTTGCGGGCGAGAGCGATGAGCGCGACGATCTTGTCGAAGGTCGGCGCGTTCGCCCACGCGGAGGTCTGCGTGATCTGCGAGACGAGGCCGGTGGGCTGGCCGTCCGTGCCGGTGCCGGAGAACGCCGCCGCCTCAAGGCATGCCGCGATGGCGTAGACGAGCTCCGCGACGCAGAACGCCTGGACGTCCAGGCTCGACTGGATGAGCAGCTGGCGGGTGATGTCGACGTAGCCGCCGAGGGCGTGCGGGGTCGCCGCGATCTGGCCGAAGGTCGGATTCGTCTTGGTGGCGTCGCCGCCTTCCTGCGAGATCCACGAGGCGGTGAGCTTGCCGCTCTTCGGGATCGCGATGTTCCCCGTGAGACCGGCGAGCACCTGGGCGCCGCAGCGTTCGCGGAGGACGAGCGTGTCGCGGAGCGCCTCGATGAGCGAGCCCGACATGAGGTTCGTCGCGATGGTCGCCTGGCCGTTGCCGCCGATGCCGGCGATCGTGCCGGTGGCGGGGCGGCCGAGCGTCTCGCTGCCGGCGGCGCGGATGAAGTCGGGGACGTAGATGCCCTGCGCGACCTTGCCGCGGAACTTGCCGATCTCGGCGGAGATCTCGCGCTCGAAGCCGGCGTCGACGGTGCCGACGGCCTGGCCCTTCTCGGCGCAGAGGGCGCGGATGGCCTTCATGATGTCGAAGCGCTTGGCGATCTCGCGCTTCTCGCCTTCGTCGAACTCGCGGCGAGAGGGCTCGGCGGGCTTGTCGGTCTTCTTCGCGAGTTCCTTCTGGTACGCCTCGAGCTTGGAGAGGAGGGCTTCCTTCACCTCGCCGTAGGGCTTGCCTTCGTCCAGCATCGCGCGGACTTCGGCGTTTGTCATGTGAGCGGCGGAGGCGAGGCGGTAGGCCTCGGTGACTTCCGCTGCGGAGTATGTCACCTCTTTGGGTTCCATGTGGTTCCTTTCGAGCGGCTTCGCCGCCGTGGGGGGTTGTTCATGCGAACGCCCGACGCCCACCTGGGTGTCTGCTGGAACGTTCACAAAAGATGCTTCGTATGGCGTCCACTTCGTGACGCGGAAAATGGGAAGTCCGTCCTCGGCCTTGCCGACCTTCTTCTGCTCGACGACGAGATAGCCGACGGACATGTTGCGGCGGATCCCGGCCGCCGCGTCCTTCGCGATCTCCTGGGCGCGCTCGCCGCAGCCGAACTCGATCTCGCCGCCGAGCTTGCCGTCCTTGACCTCGGGCTTGCGGATGATGCCGATCTGGTCTCCCCAGTGCGTGTCCTGGATGATGAGGCCGTCCTTCATGCGGGAGTCGTCGATCTCGCCGTCCTTGTGGCCGAGGACTTCGTAGCCCTTGACCCAGGCATCCTGCTCGGCGTCGTACAGGAAGCGGCGCAGGTAGGGCGCCTCCGACGAAACGGAGACGCGCACGGTGGTCTTGGCCTCGCCGTTCTCGTCCTTGCGGGTCTCGACCGTAAGCTCCGCCTCGCGGAACATGCGCGGATCGTCCGCGGGCTTGCGGAACTGCGGCTCGACTTCAATCTTGATTTTCTTCTTCATTGTTCTCCTTTTCGGGTGTTGGATTCTTGGCCGCGATTCCGGCGGCGGCCTTCGCCTTGTTTTCGATCTTGAGCCGGTCGCAGTTCTCGAGGAAGTCGGCGCCGCCGTACTGCGACGTCACCTCTTCGTTGGTCTTCCAGCCGTGCTCGACCGCGATCACGGCCGCGTTGACGTCCTTGAGCGGGTCCACCCAGTCCCACGTGCGGCCCTGGAACTCGTGCTCGACGAGGCGCTCGAAGTCCGACGGCACGTATGGATTCGCGACAGGGCGGGCGAGGAAGGATGCAAGCCACGCCTCGTACACGGGCGTGACGACCTGGTCGATGAAGTCGTCCTGCAGCACCTTCCAGTTGTCGCGCATGGCGATGGTGCCTGCGCGGATCGACGAGAAGTTGGCCTCGCCGAGATCGTTTGCAAAGACGGGGTAGTCCACGCCGAGGCCGCAGGCGATGTCGCGGATTGTCGTCTTCTTGAAGGGCGTGACCTCGCGGTTCGGATGGTTTGGGCTGTGCCATTCGAAGTCGATGTCGCCGTCGAGCCACATTTTCGTGCCGGGCTCCGACTTCTGCGTGTAGGCCGCCTTTTCCTCGTCGGTGTATCCCTCGTCGGCCGCGCCGACCCCGGCGCTCGCGGGGTCGCGGCCGGACTTGTCCTTGAAAGTTCCGATCGTGTTCGTCTCGTCCAGGGCGGCGACGAGCTCCGACTGGTTGAAGTCGTCGAGCATCTTGCCCTTCTTGAGGGCGGCGTGGGTGAGCGGGATGCCGCGCGTCTGCGCCGCGTCCTCGGTCGAGAAGCAGTGGATCACGTCGGAGGCGGGAATGCGCATCAAGGGCTGGGAGCCGTCGATGTAGACCGCCGTCGGGTCTTCCCTGCTGGTGCGGAACCAGTAGGCGACGACGCGGCGGGTGGTGCGCTCGATCTCGACGCCGTTCCGGATTGTCGTCGCGGCAGACGTGCCGCGCGCGTTCAGCGTCTCGTCCAGGGCGTCGGGCCGCACGACGCGGAGCTGCAAGCCGTAGACGGTCGGAGCGTTCCGCTCGATGATGGCGATGGCCTCGCCGTCGCGCGCCCAGTTCGCGGCCATGAGGCGGAAGATCGCCGCAAGGTTGTGGCGGCCGGCGAGATCGCATTCGCGGCGGTTCTTCGACCACTTCCAGAAGTGGTACTGCAGGAACTTCTTCGCCTCGTTGTCGATTTCGGGCTCCCCGGCGATCAGCGACGGCTGCGCCTTGAAGGTGAAGCCGCGACCGACTACGTTGTTCCTGAAGAGGCGGAAGTAGTTGCAGAAATACTCGTCGTTCTTCTGGCGCTCGCGAGAGCGCGATCGGATCGTGGCGAGCTGCGCCGCGATCTCGGCGTTCGAGAAGCCGCCGTCGAAGATCCACGCGGCGAGGGTGCGCGAGACCTCTGCCGCCGCAAACGCGCGGAAGAAGAACGGATGCCGCGAACGGTGCGCGGCGCATTCGCCGCGGTTTCCCTGCTTTTTCTTGCCGAAGAGTCCGAACATCGTTAGAACCTCACCTTGATCTTGTAGACGCCGCGCGCCGGTTTGAAGGGGATTTCCTCGCCGAGTTCGTCGCAGAGACCGGCGATCTCGTTCTCGATGGCCGCGATCTTCTCCTTCAGGTCGGCGATTGAGCGGTTCGTGAAGCTCTTGGAGCCGCCCCCCGACGAGAGGGACGCGGACTGCGAGTCGACGGCGAACAGCTGGCGCTTAAGCTCCATGCGCCGCTGCAGCAGTTCGTTAAGCCATGCTTTTTTTTCTTGCGCGGTCATGGCACGATTTTACCACGCCGTCAAGGGCAAAAAAGACATTTGGCGCGTTTTCTTGCTATGGCGTAGCAAGAAAACGGCTTCAAGAGGGGGGTGAAGGGAGTTAAAAGACTATTGCGCGATGTCCGCGATCTGCCTTGCGCGGCCGTCGCAGCCCTTCGTGGGGCATCTCAGGTACCGGATCTGGTGCTTCCCGTCGGCGCACTTGTACAAACTGACGACGCGCCACTTGACGAGCTTGCCGCATTTTAGGCAACGCGAAAGCGTAAGGGGGTCGAGGACTTGTGGTTTTGTCGTTGGTTTCTTCCGTTTCATGTTGGTCTTTCTTCTTTGCGTGTCCTCAATTCACTCTCCCGCCCACGATGGCGCGGCGCTTCCGCCGCGTGGCTTGCCGCTGCAGGCCCTCGACGGCGAGGCCGAGGAATCCGGCGAGCGCGTAGCAGTTGTAGACGCAGTCGCCGTAGTCGTGGCGCAGGTAGACGCGGTCGTTCCACTTGAAGGCGACGCGATCGCGCTCGGGATCGTCGGGCTTCCACTTCAGCTGCTCGCCGCAGACCTGAAGGGCGAACTCCTCGTGCGTCTCGACGGATCCGCCGCCGCGCAGCTCGTAGAGCGAGAGCCCGCCGGGAGCGCCGACAGCCGGGAGCCATGCACGGTGCGCCGTGTATTCGTATGTGTCCTTGTTGAAGTTGATATGCTCGTAGCCGGTCGCGGAGTCCAGGACGAGAACGGTGTCGTTCCGTCCGGGCACCTCCTTGAACTTCCTCGTCGAGACGCGGGGGTTGAACATCTTGTTGTCGAGGCCGCGCATGGCGTAGAGATCGAGCGGAGTGTCGCGCTTCCTGCGGCGCTCGTAGACGAATTGGTTCACGCTCTTGTACTGCGCGCCCGAGCAGTCGATGCCCCAGTGGAAGCTGCGGTCGGCTATGTCGTAGCCGCGTTCCACGAAGTCCGCCTCGACCGCCGCGAGCAGGTTGTAGATCGCGGCGTGGAACTCCGTGTCGCTCAGCGTCGCCTTCAGGTGGCATGGGTGCCGCCAGTGGTCGATGCAGAGACCGGTCCGCCTGGGGTCGAACGCGACGGCGGCGCAGGTTAACGCATAGGAGGGGTTGATGTCAGTCGCGACGCACACCATGACGGTGCCCTCCGGAATCTGCGCGGCGACGGCGCCTTTGCGGACGCGGGCGAGGATGAGCTTCGGCGTGATGTTGATGATCGACTCGTCGCGGCGCGTCTCCATCTGCATCTCGGAATAGAAGCGCTTGTGCTTCATCGTGTCCAGGAGCCACAGCGCGTGCTGGTAGGCGCTGACCTCGGTCTCCGGATCGAAATCGCCGTCGT
Source organism: uncultured bacterium (assembly GCA_902780865.1). Taxonomy (GTDB): domain Bacteria; phylum Verrucomicrobiota; class Kiritimatiellia; order RFP12; family UBA1067; genus UBA1067. The sequence continues at coordinate 22,253 of CACZHC010000005.1, read as the reverse complement.
CCATCATTACGACGCCCGCCTCGATCTCGGCGCGATGTTCCATGTAGAACTTTTGCGAGGTCGCGAGCGCCTCGTCTTCGTGGGCGTGGTCGGCGGCGAGAAGGGCGAGATATTCGTCGCGGAGGTCTTCGTTCCCCCAGTGCACGACAAGCGGCTCGGTCTCGGTGTGCCATTCGGGGTGTCGCTTCGGATCGGCGAAGCGCTCAGAGACGTCGTCCGGTTCGATAGGCGTCGAGGCCATGACGGCGGAGATGCGCTCGGAGAGCTCGCCGGAGCCGAGCACCGCGCCTTGTATGTTGTCCTCGATCTTGGCGACGGTCTCGGGGTTCTTCGCGTCTTCGTCCGTCTGGGGGTCGTCTATGAAGAAGAAGTCCGGACGCGCCGACTCGATGTTGATTCCGCGCAGCGTCTGGTCCGCGCCGCGATAGGCGATGATCGCGCCGGTGTGCGGCATGCCGGCGATCGTCGGGAGCTTGTAGTAGTAGAACTTCGAGACGTCCATGCGCATGTAGGTGGGGCGGCCCATGTAGGTCTGGACGCGCATCCGCTGCGGCGTCAGCGCGACGTCGCGCATGGGGATGGCGAACTCCGGGAAGTCGGCCGCGATCTTCGGCGAGGTCTGGATGCGCTTCCAGATCTCCTCGACGACGACCTGGGCCATGCCCTTTGTCTTCTCCACCACGACCATGAAGAACTTGTGCCCGTAGAGGGCGGCCCACATGATGGCGATCTTCACCCAGGTGGACTTGCCCTTGCCGCGCGGCCAGCGCACGTGCTTCAGGCCGCCGTGGAGGATCTTGTCTTGGAGCGCCTTGATGAAGCGCTGCATCCGCAGGGAAGGCGGGCGCTTCAGGAGCGGCTTCATGCCCTCGTATTCGCCGGTACAGAATATGGTGCCGAAGCGAAGTAGATCATAGCGGCATGACTCGAGGAGTCTGGGGTGGCGTGGCGGCGGGATCGGCCCGAGCTCGCGACCGTGGACGCGCCAGGCGCGGGAGCGCTCGGTCGAGTTCGCCTTCAGCTTTTCCTGGAATGACGGCCACGCGGTGCCTTCGAGCCAGTGCGCGAGGTTCGCCTTTTCTTCGGCTTCCTGCGCGGCCCGGCGTTCCGCCGCCGCCTTCTTCGCGAGCTTGGCGAGCGCGAGTCTCTTCTTCTTCGTCACGTCGCCGACCGCTCCTTTCTCTCGATTGCGAGTTCGCGCGCGAATGCGCGTTGCGACGGCGTGATGTTGCTCTGGAGCCACTGAGACGAGGAATTCAATATCGTCTCGCCCTTGACCGCCCAATCTGGTATGCGGTATCCAAAGTGCGGTCTGTACGTTCCGCCCCGCAGGATGGTGCGCTTTGCCTTTAGCATCCGATCGTACGCTCTCCCTTTCGCATACAGCTCGGAATCAAAACACCACGCAAGCCTGGTTTTCCTTATGGACTTCCTCACGTAGCCGCGCACCTTGTTGCGATTGGCATCAGCCCACTTCTTCTTGACATTATCGCGCTTCTCGCGATGTTTCGCGTAATACTTTTGGGCCGAGGCGATCTTGCGGGCGCGGAATGCTGGATCAGTCGCGTAGCGCATGGCTTCGCGTTTGCGGTCAATCTCTCTGCGCGATTTACGGTAGGCGCGTGCCTTTTCTGGGTCTTTCAGCGGCATGACGGCCTCCTGTGGAAGAACGTGGCTATGAGTCGGTATCTGTTGAACTCGTCGGCCTCAGTCATGACTGGCTTCAGCGTCTTCTTGTTGAACGAGTCCAGCTCGGCCGACGGAACATCCGGGAATGTAGCTCCGCTTATCGCAAGGTAGTCCGTCTCGCAGCGGATGCGGCATGCTGGGTCGCAAAGCGTCATTCCGGCGGCGGCCATCGCCGCTGCCAGAATGTCGCCAACGTTTGCGCCGGCCGGGCTCTCGCACGATCTCACCATGTAATGACCCGGTCGACGATTTCGCGCTGCTCTGTCGCAGTCTTTCGGAGATAGATGCGCGTCGTCTCGATTGACGCATGCCCCATGAGATCGGCGAGGAACGCTATATCGCTGTATCGTTCGAGAAAACTCTTCGCGAATCTGTGGCGAAAGGAGTGCGGATAAACGACATCCGGGTTCATCTTGTACTTCTTCGCGCGGTCTTTCAGCCCGGCGGCGATTCCGCGAGCCGTCATGCGCTCGCCGTTTTGGTTGAGCCAGAGGAATCCAGACTGGCGGCCTATGTCGTCAAGCCATGCGAGCGCCATGTCGCGAAGCGCGGCAGGTATGTAGACGCGGCGCAGCTTGCCGCCCTTGCCGTAGATGTCGACCTTCCCCGCCCTGACGTGCTCCACCTTGAACTGGAGAAATTCGCTTATGCGGGCGCCGGTTGCGCCGAGGAACCTTACGATGAAGTACCATTTGCGGTCCTTCTCGTTTTCGAGACGACGCTTCAGGTACTCGTAGTCGGCCTCGCTGATGACGTCCTCGAGGAACGGCTTCTGCTGCTCCTTGATGAGCGGCGTCCACAGTCTCTGGTTCTTTAGTACGTGCTTGGCGTACCAGTTCAGCGCGAGGAGTCGTATGTTCACGGTCTTGACTGCGAAGTTCTCGATGAGCCATGTCTTGTAGGCGTCGAGGTTCTGCCGCGTCACGTCGCCGAACTGTTTGTCGAAAACCTTTCCCGCATAGAGATACGACGCGACGGCGTTCTTCGACATCTTCGCGTCTCGCATCCCTGACTCGAAACGGGCGAGGTCTATTCTGCTATCCATTTGCCACCTCCGCGAATGCGATCCTGCGCTGGCGGTCGCGCTCCATCTCGGCCCGGCGTTCGGCTTCCCTCGCCGCCAGGACTCGTCGCGCCTCGATGTATTGCGGCGTCGCCTTGTTGCAGGCGATTGCCTTCGACAGCCTTGCGATTGTTTCTCGGTCGTCCGTGATGACATCGAACAGGCTGGCGTGCTCGAGGAAGTCGCCCCAGAATCTGGTACACCCCGCGTACTTCTTCTTCGCTGCCTCCGTAAGCCACTCTGGGTGGTGGTCGCAGAAGTCGCCGTATTTCTCAAAAACCGGATTGAGCGTGTGCGCTGCGAGGTCGCGGAGAATGCGATCGACCGTGTCCGGCTTCTCGATCCATGGCATGTCAGGATCTCGGGTGGTGCTAAGGATTTCTGTCATATCGCACCTCCCGGGCAGCGGCCGCGTGTCTCGATGCGCGTGCCGTCTTCGCGCTGCCTGTGCGTCACAGGGACGCCGCGCTCTTCTTCGGTCTTCACGCTGCGCTTCGACTTTGGTGCGGGTTCGATCGGCGGCTTCGGATCGGCGGTCGCTGCCTTCGGCGGCCTACCGCGTCTTTTCGTGGTCGTCGAGCACGGTACCATTATCGCGCCTGAGGGCTTGTCCCGGATGGCGAGCTCCTTCCGGTCTTCGACCTCGACATAGTAGATGCCCTGATCGCCGGCGGCCTTGCGGAGCGCCGCGGCAAGTTCCTCGCGCTTCACCAATACATGACACGCGACGCTGACAGTGAATGTCTCGATTTTCATTCTCCCACCTCCTCCAGTTTTTCCACGACCTTCTCGGCGACTGTTATGGGCGCCTTGACGACGCCTTCAACGGTGCCGACCACTACGCCTGCAGCGACCTCCGCGGTCGTGGTGATCGCGTCACTCTCTGCATCCGATATTTCTTCAAGTATTCCGAACATTGTTTGTTCCTTTCGTTTTCTTTTTGTCTTTGTCGTGATCGGCGAGGACGGCGCAGACGGACGCGCCGACCGCGACGAGCACGATCACAAACGCGACGCCGACGCCCGCGATGCCGAAGCCATCCGCCGCCGTCACTTCGCACCGCCTTCCTGCGCCTTCACGCCTGCCGAAATCTTCGCCATCTCCTCGCAGTGGTGCCAATACCCGGCAAGGAGCATTGTGATGAGGAGCACGAGCATACACGCAACCACGAGACAATCGAATCCTTTATCATTCACTTCGCGCCTCCTTTCTGCGCCAGGGCGAGAAGCCAGTCTGGGAACACGTCGGGGAAGTCCTCTTCGGGATTCAAGCCACGCTCCCGTGCACACGCCTCTCTCAGTTTGTCTATGTCGCCGCCGAATCGGTCGCAGTTGCGCGGCGGCGCGGCAAGGGCGGCGGTGAGTTGACTAATGTGGTAATCATTATCCTCGATGATTGACTTTGCGGTTCTGTTTACAGCGTATGATGGCGTCAACTCTGATACAGCCAGCGTGTTCAGCGGTTCCGCGTTCATGCGTTTCAGCCAGTCCTGAACACGAACCAGCGCCTCGCGCAGCGCGGCGGAGTTGCCGATAGGCATGTTGGCATACTTTTCGTTGGTCAGCTTCACGCCCTGCGTAGCCGCACGGGTTGCCACTTCAATGAGCTCGCGCTTGTGCGCCGCCTCAAGACGGTCGGCGTAGCTCTGGATGCTCCTCCCCTCGACGGTTAAGAAGCCGTACTCTGGCTTGTCCTTCTCTGCGTCGATATTTTGTTGCGCGTGGAAACGCATTTCCGCGATGATGTCCGCGATTGTCTCGTTTGTGTCACTCATTCCACACCTCCGTATCTCTTTAACTTGCTCGCCTTCTGCATGAAGGGCCTACACACCTCGCACAGCCCGTTGAGCGTCTTCAGGTAGTTTCCGCTGGAATCGCTCACGTATGTGTTCTCGGCCAGATCCTGGGCGCACCAGTTGCCGATGCGGACAAGCGCGTCAAGCATCTCGTCGCGCTCGCGCTCCGCTTCCTGCTGCTTCACGCACGCGCCGACGACCGCACGCGCGCACGCCTCGGTCGCAGTCGCGATGTCATGGTCGTGCGCCCACTCGAAGCGGGTGAGCATCTTGCGGAAGTCCGCCCAGCTCATCGTGACGTGGTAGCTCGCAGGCATACCCGCCGAGTAGCCGCGAAACTCCGCGAGCAGTCCTTTGATTGTATCGTACGTTTCAGCCATTCGTGCCTCCATCCTTGGCGCGCCTTTGTACGCCCGCATTGCGGCGGCAACCCTTGCCGCCTCCACGGGGTCGTCGGAGTCGAGGCGTAGGACGAAATACTTTTTTCCCTTGAGGGGCGTTCCGTCCGTGTGCGCTATCCTGTACTTGTCGTACGTCTTGCCGTCCCAGCTCATTTCGCGCCTCCTCCGTAGGCGGACAGATCGTCGCGAAGCATGAAGCCGGAGACGACGATTGCGGCCACGATTCCGGATTGGTGTTTCCTGGTGCTCAGTACTTCACGTACTGTCACGCTCCCGCACGGCTTGTCGTACAGCGGGCGGACGATGATCTTTTTTCCTGGCGTCAGGTCTTTCGCCGAGTCGACTACCAGATTTAGCAAGACCTGCGTGTCGGGCGACGTCGCCTTGAGAACGTCCCACTCCGTTTGGCTTATCGGATATGTAGTCACTTTGCATCTCCTTCCTTCTCCTGCGCCGGGGCGAGTAGCCAGCGCACCATGCAGAAAACGCACGGGGCTTCCATGTCGATGCGGGAACACGCCCCGCAGTCGCGCACGGTCACGGTCGCCGCGCCCACGGCCTCTTCCGTGAAGTATATGTCGCAGTTGCGCGGCGGCGCGGCGAGGGCGGCCTTAATCGTGGCGATCAGTGCGCGATGCTTGTCTCGGTTCATTGACCCGGACTGCCACCAGAACAATCCAAGCTCTGCCGCTTCCAGCGCCTCGCGCAGCGCGGCGGAGTTGCCGCGTTCGCGCCTGTGCGCGGCCTCAAGGCGGTCGGCCTCGCGGCGGATGTCCGCGACAAGCTCGCGAGCGTAGCAGTCGCTAACCATCTCGCCGCGCTTCATCTTCTCGGCGCAGTCACGCTCGATCTCTTCGGCCCGTCGCCGCTTCTCCGCGATGATGTCGTCGACCGTCTCTTGTCTTTCGCTCATGCTTCTCCTTTCGTGTATTTCGTGGTTCGATAATGGCGCTCTCCCTGATGGGCCGCCGGAGCGCGCGGCGGTTGGCGTATTACGAGTGAGCGCGGCAGATGTGCCGCGTCTGTAGCAGTTTCCCCTTTGTGCGCCACGGGCGAAGGGTCGCCCGCGTACCAGTACCCATGCTGGACGTCATCCGACCATCGCCGCGCCGCGAGGTGCGACGGTAGAAGAATGGTTGCAGGACGTCCCCGCGTCGCGCGTGTAGGCGCGGCGCGTTCCTATGGCCATGGGCTCGCGCGGTTCGGCTCACCGTGTTCCCTCCAAAATTGCCGGGGAGGGTCCCGTCTTTTGCCTCGGCGGTTTCAGCACTTCCGGCTCGCCCCGCCGTGGGGCTGATAAATGTGCGCGCTCATACAAGAGCTTGTCCATGTAGAAGCAGTCCGTCCAGGGCGATGTGTTCGCGAGGATGTAGGTGTTGGCCTGGCGCTCGAGGATTTTCTTGACCTCGATCAGAGGGATCGGAGGCGCCTTGAAGATCTCGATGAACTCGTCCTTCTGCGGGTCGTCAAAGATTAATATGTCTTTCATTTTGCACCTCAATTATTTCAGATCTCGCGGATGGGCATGATGACTTCGTGGATGTCTGCGTCGTCCTCGAAGTCGAGCTGGAGGACGCCATAGCCCGCGTCGCTCTCGTTCTTGCGGGCGCGGATGATCACGCTGCCCGTGTGCTCGCCGAGCGCATCGAGGAGATACTTCGCGTTGATGGTGACGCTGAAGGGCGGGTGCTCCGTCAGTCCGACGTTGAAGTGCGCGGTGAAGTCGCCGGTGCGCTCGTAGACGTTTCGGGCGACGACGCGCTTCAGCTCGACGGAATTCTTCTCGCGGGTGATCCTGACGGACGGCGCGTAGGCGTCGTCCGAGTCTTCGTCGAAGCCGGCGAATGTGAGAAGGGCGCGAAGGGCGGCGGCCGTCTCCTGGCAGGAAAGGCCCGCGACCTGCGGCGACTCTTCTGCCGGGACGACGTCGCGCCACTTGGGGAAGCCGATGTCCGAGAAGAATCTGCCGAGACTGCTGCCGGTCAGGATCGTGACGCTGTGCTTCTCGACGAAGATCGACACGCGGCTGCCGTGGGGCGCGGAGAGGATGAAGTCGACGGCGACGGCCGGAAGCGTCACCTGGAAGCCGCCCTTCGGGATGGAGGCGTCCTTGAGCCACCGCTCAACGAACGAGAGGCGGCGGCCGTCAGCCGCGGCGGCGGCCAGGCAGAGGTCGTCGGAGATCTCGAGCCGAAGGGACTTGAGACTCGGGCGGTCGAAGGCGCAGGCCATCGCGTGCCGGACGGCGTCGACCACGTCGAAGAGCAGGCCCGCGTCGACTACGGCGCAGGCCGCGCCGCTCTCGGCCTTGTCGGGCCGGAGCGGCTTCCCGAACTCGTGGTCGAGCTTCAGGCGCATGCCGTCGGCGAAGACTATCGCGCGGGAATCGTCGGAGGAGGCGATGGCGATCTCGCGGCGGGGAAACGCGGAGACGGCGCGGATGAGACTGCCGACCTCGGCGACGACTTCGCCGACTTCAATCACGCGGGCCGTCGCGAGCGGAAGGGTGGCAGCGCTGGTACCGGATCCGGCGGTGAGCGCGGCACCGTTCGCCGTCGCGGAGATTTCAACGGGGACGTCGTCGCCGAAGAGTCTCTCGAAGATCTTCGCGACGAACATGATCGTCTGGGACTTGATTTCGATTTTCATGATTTCCTCCTTTTTCATTTCGTGACGCGAACGAATGTTCCGGTGTATCTGAGTCGCGTTGCATCGTACTCGTCGCGGAAGTGTTTTTCCTCGAGCATGTAGCGGCGCCACGGCGTGATGTCGCCGCACTCGCCCTTGAAGCGGATCAACACCGCCTCGCCGACGGCGATCTCCCCGATGCTCTCGCGGACGACGTGGCATCTTTCGCCGGAGCGGTTGCAGCCGCTCATGTCGCCGACGGTCAGTTTCTTCATTTTCTTCTCGTCCATGACTCAGTCCTTGATGTTGTTCTTCATCTTGAACGTCTCGACGGCGAGGCGCGCGGCCGCGCGTTCGCTCAGTTCCTTCTTCGTGACCTTGCACGCCGTCGCGAACTTCGGGAAGGCGTCGCAGAGGTCCGCGATGTCCGCGTCGTAGTCGCCGCAGCCGTAGTCGAAGTAGGGGGCGATGAACTTCGCGAGTGCGAGGCGCTGCGGCTTCGGGAATCCGACGACGTTCAGCAGTTTCGACTCGACGAACTTCACCATGTCGGCCTCGCTCTTTCCTCCCTGTACCGCGACGCTGACCTTCTGCGCGATTTTGTACTCGAGGTCGCCGGCTGCACCTTCCAGTCCGTCGAGTTCCTTCTGCAGTTTCGCCTTGCGCGCCTCCTCGGCCTTGATCTTCGCCTGTTTTTTCTTGGTGGCATTCGCGACCTCTTCCGCTTCTTTCTTGCGACGCTGCATCTCGGCGGTGTAGTCTTCGACCGTCGGCCCGAACCTGTAGCTGAGCTCGCCGTCGTATTCGTCGATCCAGTACCAGCACGCCGGATGCTTTTTGTCGGACTTCTGGTCCTCGAAGGCGAAGATGCTGTCCGGGGCGCTGTACGGATATGCGATTCCGTTCTTCGCGCCTGGAATCAGCTCGACGCGCTTGCCGACTTTCTTGCGAAGTTTCTCCATCGCCCATGCCTCGCAGCGCTCGCGGTAGCATTTCGCATCGAGACACACCCCGAGCCCGTCGCCGTCGTCCGCCGTATCGCCCCAGAGGTCGGGCTGTGCGCCGGTGCGCTTCGGGCACGACTTGCAGGGCGATGTGTCGAACTGCGCGTCTTCGAGGTCCTGCGTTTCGTCCGCGAACTTCCAGGAGATGTCTCGCCATTTGATCTGCGAATCCGATGAACCGCATCCCACGCGGTGGACGACTTCCTTCGCGCACCGCTCCTGGATGTCCTTCGGATAGAGCGCGATCCGCTCGAGCGCGTCGACGGTGAGCTTGCCGCTTTTCTCCGCGAGCTCCCGGATCGCGGGCACGAGATCGAGCAGCTTGCGCCGCCGGCAGATCCGCGCCTCCGAGACGCCGAAGTGCGCGGCGATTTCCTTCTGCGAGTAGCCGAGTCCCAGCATGGAGCCGATGAGCGACGCGTCCTTCAGCGGATCCACGCCGAGGCGCACTTCGTTCTCGAGGCGCGTGATTTCCTGTGCCTGGGCGCTGCTGATGTCCGTAAAGACGAGCGCCGGAATTTCCTTTAGTCCCGCAGCCACCGCCGCCTCCAGGCGACGGTTGCCCGCGATGACGACGCCGTCGATCGGATGCTTTGCCGCCTCGTAGTCGCAGTGCTCGATCGCCGCCTTATCCGCCCACACCGCAATCGGCTGCACGACGCCGACGGACTTCACCGACGCGATCAGCGGAACCATTTCCGGATGGTCCCATTTGAGCTCCTCGGGCGTTCGCGGATTCCAGTCGACGTGGACGAGCCGCTCGACCTTCATCCATTTCTGTTCCTTAGCCATACCTACCTCCCCGTTTTTGTGTTTACCCCCGAGTCAGCAAGACACACCCGTGCCCCGCCCTCCGAGGAAGATTTCGTTAAAAGCGCATTCCTCAAACCCACCGACCCACCGGGCGCGTGCGCGGGTGCCCCCTGAATTTCAGAGAAGGCGGCGAAAACCGCTGCCAGGACGGCTGAAATCGCCGGAGAGACGGCTGCAGCACCCCGCCGGTGGCTGAAATTCCACTTTTCGGCCGATTCCCCTGAAATCGGGAACCTCGTGTCGGCGTTGCACTCGCAAATACGGCGATCTCGCCCGATGGGGGCATCCCGATCGGCCGCCTGGGAAGAACCTACCCCCGGGGGGAGGGCAGGACGACGCCGGCCGCGGTCGGCCTCGGCGTGCCTGGCGTCGACGAACGCCTTCAGCTCCTCGCTGTGGCGCTTCAGGAGGTCTCGCAGTTCTGGCGAGCAGTGGCACCCCTTGTTGAAGTGCACAAACTTCCGGCCGTCCGCCAATGTCCAGACGAAGCCGCCCGCAGCCCGCAGCCGATTCCACACCTTCTCGCCGACCGTCACCATAGCTCGAAGTCCTCCGGGTCGTCGCCGTAATCAACATCACTTTCAGAATCTCCCCCTATTCTCTCCCCTTTAACGGAAGAAAAGTCCGAATGCGCCTGCGCGCGCGCGTATGGTGGGTTAGGTGGATTTGGTGGGTTGTTTTCGAAAAAGTCCCCCGCGTGTGCGCATCCCGTAGAGACTTTTCCCGAATCTAACCCTCCAAACCCACCGAATCCACCGGAATCAGGGCCAAAAACCAGGTTCCCCTGGGTGGTTAGCCCCGTAAATTCGTATCGAGTGCGGCCCTCGATTGTGCCAGACGTCCAGCTGAAGAGGGTGGAGAACTCACGCTCGAGCTTCTTGATGGCCTTGCCAATGCGCCTGGCGCCGTAGATCTTCTTGGTGTTGTCGTCGCTTTCGTCGTCTCCGAAGCGCTTGATGATGGCGTCCGACATATCCGATGCCGTGAAGCGCATCGAGCCGACCGGCTCCTGGGCACGCAGCACGGCGACGATTTCCTTTGCGACGGTGTCATTGAGGAGCGGCAGCAGGGCCTTGTCGAGCTCTGCCGCCTCCATCGCCGCGACTGCGCCCATCTCATCGCCGAAGGCACGCCCGCAGCGGACAGCGAACACGCCATAGTCCGGATGGCGCCTGTTGATGGACGTGTCCACCGGCTTGTCGTCGGCCAGCGCAGCCATGAGCGTCCGGACGAGCCATGTCATGTACTGGTTCCGGTGCTCGTCGATGTCCTTCCGCAGCTCGTCGCCGACGGAGACCTTGCGGCCGCTGCCGATCCGCGCCGTGATGATACGGTCCGGCAGACCTCCGCCCTCGGTCGTGAAGATCGGATTGTTAGACGTCACGCCCATGTAGGCATTGGCCGACAGCGTGACGAGCGTCGAAGTCTTGTAAAGTTCGCGGCGCTTGGCCGAGCCGTTCGTCGCGGCCGTCTGGAAAGCATTCTCGGCCCACTTAATCTTCGAGTCGTAGTTGTCGAAGATCTCAAAGCGCCCGCGGTCCTCGATAATCCAGAACGCGTCGAGGCCCTTGTCGGTCGGGTCGATATCGTTGACCGTATCGTCGGGCTTGCCGTCCTCGCGCATTCCGAGGAACTGCTTCATGCCCTGCAGCAGCCGCGTCTTTCCGGAGCCCTTCGGCCCAGTCACGAGCAAGATCGGCTTATTCGCATGGCATGCGAAAAGATTGAGCCACCACAGCCGGCAGTTCATCCGATCGGTTTCCTTCTCGAGCGCCGCGAGCTTGAAGAGCATCGAGTCCTTGAACGGATCCACGCCCGGGCCTTCCTCGACCGCCCAGGGCGCGAGCGTTGCGCCGCGGATGAATAGCACGTCGTCGGTCCCGTTCGGAACGAGCTCGAACTTCCCGCCGGTGACCTTGCAGACCTGCGAGTCGCCATTGGAGATGTAGATCGCGCCACCGCGCCGGTCCCATTCCTTAGACGGCACGACGCGCGGCGTAATTGCCGCATCGAGCGCCATGTCGTCGATTAGCGAGACCATGTACTTGAAGAGCTTGTCCTCGCGGTTCACATCCGCGATCGTCGCGAGAAACGACGAAAACTCGTTCGAGTGCAGCAGATAGAGGACGCCCTGCGCCGAGTCGAAGAATAGCGAGGTCTCGTAGCAGGGGTTGTTCATGTCCGCGAAAAACTTGCCGCGAGACCTGAGCCACGCCAGCGTTATCGACGAGACGAGCGCAAGCCGTACCGGCCCGGAAACCTTGAACGTGTGGTCGAAGCTCGAGCAGCATCCGAACGCCAGGCCGAAGAACTGCGTCAGCTCGCCCTCCATCGCGGAGTACTTCGCGTCCTTCACGAACTTGCCCTTCGTCTCGTCGTCGTTGTTGCTCTTCTTCCAGCCCTCGAACCTGAAGTGGTTTACGCCGATTTCAAACCGCGCGATCTTTCCGGCATTGATTTGGTAATCCACCAAAAACCAACGCTCCTTTTCAGAGGGGGAGAGGGGGGACGGGCGGCCGAACCTCCCAGCGGCGGAAAATTCCTCGGCTTCAGAGGATGCGGAGTTGCGCGCCGCTTTTCCGGCGCGCTCGTGCCCGTCTCCAGAGGATGCGGAGTTGCGCGCCGCTTTTCCGGCGCGCGGAAGGTCGGCCAAGTCGGCGTCGCCGAACTGCCAGTTCTCTGGCCACTGGCCAAATGCCCTGATCGCTTCCTGGAACGCCGACTTGTCGACCTTCTTTCCCGCGGCCGCCATCGCCTCCGCCCAGTCCGTGAAGTCCTTGCAGTGCACCGTCGCACCGTCCGCGCCTGCGACGTCCGAGACGCATATCTTGACGATCTTGCCCTCGTAGCCGTCGCCCCGCAGGCAGCGCTCGACGAGACACGCATGCTTCTGGCCGACGGCGAACGTCTTCTCCTCGCCGGTCTTCTCGTCGATCTTCTTCTCCGGATCCTTGTCGGCCACAATCAAAATCTTCGGAACGCCCTCGAAGTACTTCCCCCAGCCGCGCTCCCACTTGCCAGCGCCCCCGCTGTTGCACGTGGCGCAGCATCCTATCAGCTTCTCGACCGTCAGGACGTCCTTCTCGCCCTCGACGACGACGACATTCTTCCCGGCTTTTCCCGCGGCGAGGATCTTCGGCAGATGGAAGGGCACACGCTCGACGCCGGCCGATTTCACGCCCCAGGTCCAGCCGTACTTGCTCTTCGGATCCGGGTGCATCTGCACGAATGTCTTCTTCCCGTCGGCCATGACGCGCCGCTCCACGCGGAAGATCGCCTTGCCGTCCGCGTCCTGGTAATCGTACTCCGCGACCTTCTTGCCGTAGTCGCGCTTCTTCTTCGGCGCCTTGAAGCTCGGCAGCGGCGCGTCGTCGGCCTTCGCCGACTTCTTCTTCCCCGGCTCGCGGCCACGGCGAGGACTGTCCTTCATCAAATCGCTCATCTTCAGCCCCATCGCGCCGACGATCGACTCAGGCGAACATCCAGCGTGGCAGTGCACGAGGATCCCGCCGTTGTCGCCCACCGTGACGGACATCGATGGATTCGAATCATCATGCGCCGGGCAGCACGCGGACCACTTGCCCGCGCCCGTCTCGACCACGCCCTGGAGCTGCGAAAGGAAATCCTCGATCGTCATCTGCAGCAGCTCCCCTCAAATTGTAAGGCGGCGTGTCGCCCCGCCCTGGTGCGAATCCCAAACCGTTGCACGACGTACGTATCGCGCCAAACCCGGGCGCGCGCCACGAATCGCGCCGGCCACGTCGCACTCGGCCGAAGGACCTCTTCGGCTTTGATGGTCTCGTGGCGTCTTGTTCCTGCAGCAAAAATCATTTGACAGCTCTCCCCGCCGTCGCCACGTCCACCGCATCCGCCTCCACGACGGCGCTCACAAACCGGTCGTGTCCGTCGGGACATTTGAGAAGGGCGGTCTCGCGGTCCATGATGACGCGCACAGGAACGCGCAGTACCTCTCGCACGTCCACAAGCGTGACGGTCGCCGCCGAGCGCTTGAGGCACGTCACGACGCGCTGCGGCGCTCCCTGGATAGTCGGCGTCGCAAAGTACACCTTGCCTACTGAAAATGCAAACATGTCACGCCACCTCTGCTTTCTTTTCCTTTTCTGTCTCCGTGTCGCTCTTCTTGGATGTCTCGCCCGCCTCTACGGCGGCGAGCACTGCGCTCGATCGGAAGAGGAGCGTCGAGTTCCGCGAGTCGCCGAACTTCCGGACGTCGGCCGGATGGCGGACCATGAAAGCCCGCAGCCAGTTTTCTGGCACGTTCGCAACATCGCGCTGTATGTCTTCCATTCGTCCCCACGCAATCATTTCAGACCTCCTTGTGTTTTAGGAATTTTCTCCCCGGCATTCCCTTGAGCCGTTCGGAGGTTTTTGGTGTTCCGCTGTTAAATCCTTACGACGGCGAACTTCTGCGGATCGTACACGGCATCGATGCGCGCGTGGATCCACGACTTCTTCGACCATTCCTCGATCGCTTTAGCCGGCGTCTCCGCGACGACCGTCTCCGTGTATCGATATTCGCGCCCGTTTTCGAGCTGCGCCCACGAAATATGCCACGGTCTCATCTTCCTACTCCGCGATAGTGTTCAGCCGCGAGAGCACCGTGTCGAAGTCCTCGCCGACCTCGAGCACAATGGCGTCGCCGCTGTGTCCGTCCATCCATATCTCCGTGGTCCCCGCCTCTGCGTCGGCCACCTGGATGAACCTCACGCGGTCAATGTTGACCGCAATCTTCTTGCCCTTGCGGACTGCGTCCGTGAACATCCTGAATTTCATTTCTCACCTCCAATCGTTGGATGAATCAAAAGGTAGGGCAGACGCTTCTTATCGACGCAGTTTGCGAAGTCCTTCGCTATCAACTGCTCGGCGCGTTCCGCGTCGTCTGCCGAAACTGCGACGGCAAGGGGTGCGGAGATGTTGAACTCGACGATCTTCGATGTCGAACGGGGCTCGCGTAGGTAGGTCTTGAACCCTTCCGCGAACCGCTGGATCTCCATAAGTGCCCGAGCCGACTTCACGCACAAATCATTGACCAATATGACTTTGCAGCCCTCGAACTCGCGGTATCGCCGCAACGTGTCCCCGTGGCTCAATTTTGCCGGCACAATGCCAGACCTCCCGTCGTAAAGGCAGGGCGCTTCGCCCTTGTATTCCGCAATGCGATATAGCAACGTGGTTTTGCCGCTGCATTTCGGCCCGACGATCACAAGCGCCTTGCGCCTCCGCGTTCCAAGCGCGGCATCGTCAAGCCATCGTTGCAGCATGTCCGCCTCGCCGGGGTTCGGGAAGGCGAATCCCTCAAACACCTCTGCCTTCGTCATATTTCCTCCTTCCATCATGGAATCTGTTTGGCCAGCTCTTGAGCGCGCTCGCGGCTGATGGGCGCGACGCTGCCGACGGCGGGCTTGCGGCATTCCGTGACGAGGATTGACAAGATCTCGCCGGTGCGCGAGCGGAAGTGCTCGTCGGCGCGCCGGTCAAGTTCGTCGGCCACGTCTTTCGGGACTCCTTTGATGAGGATGTCGATTTTTTCTTCAGCTTCCATTACGGTCTCCCCTTGTTGTTTCGTGTTGCGAAAGTGCTCGCCCAGGCGTCACACGGCAGCCCTCAAATGCGGGCGGCCGAGCTTTTTCCCCTTGAGTGATATATCACTATCGGGCCAAAAAAAATCACTGACGGAAAACGCTGACTTTTGAACTCCGCGGCGGAACTTCTGGATCACCTCGTCGACGGATACGCCGTTCTGCGCGGCGATCCGTTCTGCGACCTTGAGGATTTCGGGATTATTACTTCGCATACTTCTCCCTCCGCTTCTTCTGGTTATCCGCGATTGTGAGCTCTGCGAGCAGGACGGCGTCGCGATACTTTGCGGCGACCTTGCCGTTTTCGTCCAGGACGCCGACCGTGCGGGCGATATTCTCAACGCCGCGCCACATAAGATCGAGCACCGTGAGCTTGCCGTCGCCCGCCACGACTGCAGCCGTGATCATGGCGATGGCTTTCTTCTCCGGCGGAACGAGGCCGCCGAGCATCACGTAGTGGTCGGGATGCCGACCTTGCCGTGATTTCTTTTTGTCGTTGTTCATGCGTCTGACCTTTTGATTTGTTGTTTGAGTTTCGCCTGTTTCCTGTTGACGGTTGGCATTATATAATAATGATATATCACTTGTCAACGGGGTATATTAATTTTTTTTCAGAAGGGTGATATAATGCCCTCATGAAGAAAATCACACTAACAATCATGGCGGCGCTCGCGCTCGTGTTCACCGTTGCGGCTGCACAATGCGCGGCGACTACGAAGAAGGGAAAACAGTGTAGTCGTCAGGCCGAGCCTGGCTCCGCGTATTGCTGGCAGCATAAGAAGTGATTCCCGTGCCGGAGCTTCTCGCGACAGTTGCGTGGCCACTACTGGCAGACATCATGCCGGAGGATGCCGCTGTTGGTCTTTGGATCCTCGTCGGGGTTATATTTTTCGTCATCATCCTCTACGTGATTCTCAAGTCGGCGTCGGATAGCCGGGAAAAGGCCAACATGTCGACAATGGCGAGCAGCGCGTATCGCCGGTGGCTTCAGGCAGTCAAGGCGAACGGTGGCGAGATTCCGGAATACAGAAGTCCGATTTCGCTCGAGCCGGGCGAGGAGTGTCTTTTCTTCAGCGCGAACACGGTCCTCATGGAGCCGCGCGCGATTCGTTCCGGGAACTATGGCGGCGCGTCGGTAAGAGTCGCCCGCGGCATTTCGCTCCACACCGGCGGCTTCGGGTCCGAGTCGCACGACGAGTTCAGGAGGGTGGACCGCGGCACGTTCTGCATCACGAACAGGCGGGTCGTGTTTTCCGGATCGATGCAGACGCGCGTGATTAAGGTGTCGGACATCGTATCGCTCCAGTCGTCGCCGCTTGTCCTGGCATTGAACTCGGCGAAGCTGAAGAGGGCCGTCGTCTTCGAGGGCGCCAACGGTCTGATCTCGAGAGACGTCATCAACGCAGTCCGCAATCAAAATCCGGAAAGCGAAGAAGAGCCGCCGACGGCGAACGCCGAACCCGAATACGCGACCCAGGCGCAAATCAACTACATCGAGTCACTCGGCGGACATGCCCCGTCCGGAATGACAAAAAGCGAGGCGTCGCAGCTGCTCGACACGCTCATCGAGCGCAGGCGGATCGAGGAACAGCGGGAACGCGCCGCCGAACGCGCCGCCCGGTCGCGGGAGAAGGAAGAGGGCGAACTGGCAAACCTCGCCGCGGCGATGGCCGACCCGAACTACAAGCCGCGCTGCCGCCGGACGAAGCGCACGCGAGACCTGAGCGAATTTCAGCATTTACTAAGCGCCATATTTGCGGATGGCGTAATCGAACCGTCCGAAGCCGTGCAGATCCAGGAGTGGCTCGTCGCGCACAAAGTCAAGGAAGACGACTTCGCCTTCGCGCTGAAGCTGCTGCCGGCAGTGATAGACGGAACGGCCACTGAGTCAATGTCGGAATCGGTGTACAACAGTCTCCTGGACTGCCTTCAGGAACTTCGCAACCGACCGATCGTATAAACAGGAAATCCCGTGACCAATGTGTGCCCACAAAAAATTCCTCACATGGCGGCAAGTCCGAAAAACCCCCACTTGCGCGAACTTGAGCCCTGCTCGTCAAGGTTCGAGTCCCGCCCCGAGCACCATTTAAAAAGCCGCCGCAAGGCGGTTTTCTTTTTTTCCCTTTCTCCGAAGGTGCTTAAATTACCGTTGCCTAACTTGTGCGGTGAGTGGTATAATGACAGCATCATTTCAAACCACAAAAAAAGGAGAAAACGAAAATGGCTCACAAGATTGCTGCCGACAAGTGCGTTGCGTGCGGTTGCTGCAAGGACGCCTGCCCCGCCGAGGCTATCAGCGAGGGTACGCCCTACGTGATCGACGCTGACAAGTGCGTTGACTGCGGCGCCTGCGCCGCGACCTGCCCGAACGAGGCGATCGCCCCGGCCTAAGGTCGAGAGAGGTTGTTCGGTAGCGTCCGAAGGCTCCTCCTCGTGGAACCTCGGCGGATACGCCGTATCCACTCGCTCGGACCTTCGCTCCGCCACCGAACAACTGCGACACGGAGCCTTCGGCCAACGCCGAACAGTTTGACAACGCGAAAAGGGCGCGCCCGTGCGGGCGCGTCCTTTTATTTGGTATAATATTGCCGACATGATCGACTTCGTAAAAGAGACTCTTCTGCTTCTGCCGTTTCTCTTCGTAACTTATCTCGTGCTCGAGGCGGTCGAGGCCCATGCTGGCGGCGCCCTCGAACGCTGGCTTGAGCGGGCGAAGTCCGTAGGCCCGCTTGCCGGCGCTCTCGCTGGCGCGATTCCGCAGTGCGGCGTATCTGCCGCGGCCGCGTCGCTTTACGCGGGCGGTGTCGTGACTGTCGGCACACTCGTCGCCGTGTTTCTCTCAACTTCCGACGAGCTCATCCCCGTCCTGATTTCGAAGCAGATGCCTGCCGCGCTCATGGTTAAGATTGTCGCCATCAAGGTGGCGGCGGCGATTGCCGTCGGTTTTTCTCTCAACGCCATCCTCGCCTTTGCGCGGCACATTCGCCGACCTGTCGCAGTCCACGATCTCTGCGCACACAGCCATTGCGGATGTCATGAGCACAAGGGAATCCTCGTTCCCGCGCTGATTCACACGGCGGAGATCTTCATCTTCATCGTCGTCGTCTCTGGCGCAATAGAACTTGCAATGCTAATACCGAACTGCGCCGTGTCGGTCGCTGGCGCGGAGCTCTACTGCAAGGGCGCGATGAGCGCGGGTGCCCTTATGTCCTCGTCATTCGCCGGCTCCGGGCTCGGACTGCTCGTTCTCTTTCGTACTAATCGCAACCTAAAGGAGAACCTTGCCATTCTCGCCGTCGTCTACGTCGTTGGCGTCGCGCTCGGGTGGCTTACGGGGCATCTGATATGAAGAAGAAAATCGTCAAATGGTTCAAGACCGTAATCAATGACTTCAACACGAGCCACTGCGCGATGCATGCCGCGGGGCTCACGTACTTCGCGATGCTTTCGCTCGTACCGCTTCTGTGCGTGCTCCTTTCGGTCGCAAAGCTCTGCGGTGCCGACGACTTCGCGCGCGATCAGATCAACGCGCATATAGATGCGATGATCACGAACGTCGAACGTGCGCAGGACGACGATCTTGCCAAGGTCGCGCCAATCAGCGAGGAGGAACGCGAGCGCAAGCGCATCGCCGCCGAGGAGTTCGCCGCGCAGGCGCGCGAGATTTCCAACAAGCTTTTCGAGCGCATTGCGCAGTTCGACGTGTGGACGTTCGGCTGGATCGGCTTCGGATTTCTCGTGTGGACGGTCATCAGTGCGATAAGCATGGTCGAGACGAGTTTCAACGAGGTCTTCCATGTGGAGAAGCCACGGCCCATTTGGAAGCGTGCCTACCTGAATATCTTTACGGCGGTGATTTTGCCGATCTTCGCGGCTCTCGCGCTTTCGGTGCCTATCCTCGCCCTTGCAAAGCAGATTCTAGTTGCGACGATGGGCTCGATATGGCTCACCAAGTGGGTCTCTGACGGACTTATCTGGTTCCTTGACTCTACGATCTTCCGCCTTGCCATAACGCTTACCATCGCGTCGCTCGCGTTCGCGTATGCGTTCGCGGTTCTTCCGAATCGCAAGGTGCCTTTCCGCGACGCGATCTTTGGCGGGTTTGTGACAGCGTTCTTCTTTGGCGCATGGGTAAAGATATGCGCCGTCGCGCAGGTCGGTATTGCTAAGGCGTCTGCGCTTTACGGCTCGTTTGCGTTTCTGCCCATCGTCCTCGCCTGGCTCTACATGAGCTGGCAGATAGTTCTCCTCGGCGCGTGCATCACGCATGCGAGTCTTGAGGCGAGCGAGAAGGACAAGCGGTGAGGATTTTAACGCAGAGACGCAGGGGCGCAGAGTGCGCAGGGGGTATTGGATGAAGATACTGATCACTGGCGGAAAGGGCATGCTGGGCAGGACCCTGCAGAAGGAACTGGAGTTTGAGCCGCAAGGCGCGGGAAACTCCCGAGTGACGGAGAGAGTGAGCGATGAGCGGAACGAGCGAAGGAACGAGCTTGAGCCGTCAGGCGCGGGAAACTCCCGAGTGACGGAGAGAGTGAGCGATGAGCGGAACGAGCGAAGGAACGAGCTCCTTATCGCAGATCTTCCTGAGTGGGACATCACCGACGCGGATGCGTTCACCGAGAAGACAATCGCCGCAGCGCCTGACGTCGTGATCCACTGCGCGGCGATGACGAAGGTCGATGACTGCGAGGCGAAGCGAGATCTCGCGTTCAAGCTCAACGAAGAGGGCTCGCGCAATGTCGCGCTTGCGTGCAGGGCGGCAGGTGCGCGGCTTATCGCGATCTCCACCGACTACGTCTTCTCTGGCGAGCCGCCGCGCGAGCCGTGGGCATGGAGCGAGATGGACATCCCGCGCCCGCGCACCGTCTACGGCGCGTCTAAGTTCGCGGGTGAGCAGATGATCCACATGATCATGCCCGACGCGACGATCCTCCGCATCGCGTGGCTCTACGGCGCCGGCGGACCGAGCTTCGTTCACACGATGGCCAAGCTTGGTGCCCAGGAGGGGCCTGCGCTCAAGGTCGTCAACGACCAGCGCGGCAACCCGACATCGACAAAGGTCGTCGCGGACGTAATTCGCTTTCTCATCTCTCGCCCCGACGTAAGCGGCATCGTCCATGGAACATGCGAAGACCAGTGCACTTGGTACGACCTGACGGTCGAACTTTTCCGCCTCATGGGGCTCAAGCGCGAAGTCGTCCCCTGCACGACCGAGGAATTCCCACGCCCTGCGCCGCGTCCGCGCAATTCGGCGCTGAAGAAGAGCGTTCTGAACTTGCTCGGCTACCGCACCCCGCGCTGGCAGGACGCGCTCCGCGACTTTGTCGCCTCGCCAGATTCTGGACTTTGAGCATTTTTAGGCATGATGTTTTAACGCAGAGACGCTGAGACGCGGAGTGCGCTGAGAACAATTATTCTCTGCGTTCTCTGCGACTTTGCGACTCTGCGTTAAAAAACAAAAATAAATATAACAAAAATAAATTCGCCCTCTCGTTCGTCTAAATAACTGTAGGCGCCGCTGTGGCGCTGTAAAAGTCGGCCAAAGGCCGCGAAAGGAAAAAAGAACATGAAGAGTCTCATTGTGGTTGTTGTTGCCGCGCTCAGCTGCGTGGCGTTTGCTGATGGTCCTGAAGGCGGTCAGCGTCCTGAAGGCCCGCACCGTGGCTTTGGTCCGCGTGACGGGTTCGGTCCGATGATGGGCGGCGATCCCATTGTTCGTATGGTGTCTAATCCTGCGGTTGCCGAGAAGATTGGTCTCAGCGACGAGCAGAAGGCCAAGCTCAAAGAGTTGAAGGACAATGGCGAGGCGAACCGCGAGTCGCAGAAGAAGGTCCGCGAGGCGACTATGAAGCAGGTCGAGCTCATGAAGGCCGAGAAGATCGACGAGGCCGCGGTTATGGCAGCGATCGACGAGGTGTTCGAACTCCGCAAGGCGATGGCCAAGGAGCAGGCGAAGCGCGTCATCGCGGTGAAGTCCGTCCTTACTCCTGAGCAGGTCAAGATGGCCCACGAGGAAATGAAGAAGATGTTCGAAGCTCGTGGCGATCGCGGTCCTCGTCGTGAAGGCAAGGGTCCGCGTGAGTTCAAGGGTCCGCGCAAGGGTCCGCGCGGCGAGAAGGGGCCAAAGGAAGGTCCCAAGGAGGGCTGCGACAAGCCCGCTCCGGCACCTGAAGCCAAGTAAGGCCTTGTGGAAGAGGATAGCGAGCTCCTCTTTGCCTATTCGCGCCGAGGGGACGTCGAGTCCCTCTCGGCGCTTGTTAGGCGGCACGCCGTCTGGATGCAGGCGTTTCTCCGTGGGCTTTTGCCGACGGCGGAAGACGCGGAGGACGCTTTCCAGGAGACGTGGGTTCGCGTAGTAAAGTCCGCTGATAAGTATCGCGGCGGCAAGGTCAAGCCCTATCTCGCCGTTGTCGCGCGGTCTGTGGCGATAGACCGCCTGCGGCAGATGGGGCGGCTCGTCAGTCTCGACGCGGAAGATGAAGAAGGCGCGTCTGCGGCAGAGCGTCTTCCAGACGAGGCGCCGTCGCCAGGCGAGCGATTTGAGTCCAAGGCCACGGCCGAGGACGTGAGGGAGGCGGTGCGTGCGTTGCCAGACGGCCCGCGGCAGGTGCTGCTGATGCGGATAGAGGGCGAGCTTTCCTTCAAGGAGATTGCGTCCGAGCTTGGCGTGCCGCTCGGCACTGCGCTCACGTGGATGCGCACTGCGACGCTAAAATTGAAAGAGATGTTGGGGGAATCGAAATGAACGAATACCGTGATATCGAAGATTTCGTGAAAGGACGGCTTGAAGATGGCATCGCCCTGTCGCCGCCTCGCCTTGCGGAAATCGAACGCGCGGCTGCGGCAGAATCGTTTGCCCATGTTGCCGAGCATTGTTCGCGGCGCCGTTGCACGGCTGCTATGCTTGTTGCGGCCTCGCTTGCCATTGTCTTTTCGTTTGCTGTTTTGCATGTTGATCCTTCTCCCAAGCCAGAGAACACGGTTGCATGCGTGATTGATCTTCTTCGCACTGCGGATGGTGCAGAGACGTTGGCAGAGACGTCTGCCGAGAGTGAGTCGGAGGAAATGGCCGTCGCAGAAATGCTCCTTGCCTGGCAAGACGCTCCATATGAATCAGCAATAGCAGATTTATAAATTGCTAGTTGGCGGCGTCCGAAAGCTCCTCCTTGTCTAGTCAGTTTTTGATAGACTACATTCCTGTTCCTGCGCAACAGGTGTTGCGATAGCCATTCCAACTGGGAAGGCGAAAAGAATGCT
>CACZHC010000004.1 GCA_902780865.1 uncultured bacterium | reverse complement strand
GCCCGCGCCGCCGCCGCCGCCGCCGCATCCGGTTCCGCTGGAGCCGGAGTTCGTCGCCTTGCCACCGGGAAAGCATCCTTCCGCACCGGCCTCGTAGCCAATGAGAGTCGCGGCCTGCTGATCGCACGCGCCGCCGCCCCCATTGCCCCAGGTCCGAGGTGATTCGACATCCCAGCGACCGTCGCTGGTGTACCCCCAGCCTCTCGCGCCGCCGCCGCCGAGTGCGACGACCTCGAATGACGTGCACGAAAAGGAGGACGGGAACGCGTTGTGGCCACGGGCTGGTAGGCATCGTCCGTCTTGAGGAAAGTCGGCGTTTTCGGTGTCCAGTCGACAACCTGCCCGCCAGCGCCGCCGCCCATGCCGCCGCCGCCACCACCACCCACGACGAGCAGACGTAGGAGCCGCACATCGGCGGGAACGGTGAGCGTGCCGTGCGACGTCATCGTCACGACATGCGCTCCGGCGATCGTCGGATGGTCCGTCTCGGTGAACGTGCCGGTGTAGGATACAAGGTTCTCCGCGGGCGAAGGAACCGCAAGCACGAATGCCGCCAGCGCGGCAAATGCATACTTGTGTTTCGTTATGTTCATTGCGCAGTTGCTCCTGTGCTGCTTATAACGCCATACGACAAAAGACGAACGCCTCACGCGGCACATCTGTCGCGCTCAGCCTCGCTTTCGCCCGTATAATACCACTTTCCGCGCCAGAATGTCAACGAAACCCAACACAAAACTGGAAAATCTCCTTCCCCACGAGAACCGCCGTGCAGGCCGCAGCGTCCATGGCAAGGCAAAAGACCGCCACTGCGGGCATCACGGCTGCAATGCATATCTTCATCTTCGACTCCATTGAGCGCACCGTTGCTCGAGGTTTTCAGGATGACGCCGCAGTCCGCCGCCACGCCCGTCAGGTCGAGGTCCCCCGAACCGGCGACGTAGCTAGTACCGTTGTTTCCCGACCGTTGACCGAGGTTCCAGTTGTCGTCGGAATACCGGTAGACGCCGATCTTCCAGTTGCCATCGGTGATGACATGCGTGCAGCCGCTGGGCACGCCCTCCGTCGTGACCGTCCAAGTCGCCGACGCGGAAATGGCAGTGATTGTCGCAAAGGCAAATATAACTGCTTTCATGTCATTTCGCCGATTACCTAACATGCAACTTGAATCCCTCACCGCCCATGTCGTAATCGCCGGAGAGAGAAAAGACCTCAAGATTACCGATAGCCTCAAAAGACTCAAGCCTAATGCCTCCAGCAAGCGGAACGGCCCATTCGCCTTCTTCAGTCGTCAAAGGCAATCCGTTGGCGTACCACGTTGCAGTGGGAGACTTGGCGGCAAAATCGACAACCGTCAGAATCTCAACGGTTCCGCCGCCCATCGGGTCAGCGCCGACCAACCGCACCCAAGCCGCGCCCGTCCATCCATACCAAGCTGGCGCACCACCATATGACTTGACGCCGATTCCAACCGCCTGCCCTGCCGCATCGGGCAAGGTGGCGGGAGGAACCGCCGGTACAGAGAATGTCGCACGGACGCGAATCTGCTGCCGATCCGGAGTCGTCTTCGCCGGCTTGAATACGCCGCCAGTCCAAGTCACATCCGCAGCATCGAACCATTTCACACGGCGTCTCGCATAGCTTCTGCCTCGAAGAACAGCGACATCCTTCGTTCCGTACTCCGGCCAATCCTGCTCGGCGGTGGCCGTCCAGTTGTATCCCATCCGTATCGCGAGATCGTCTAATTCGGCAGCATAGACGTTCCCGTCAAGCTCAGCCGTTCCATTGAACGTCTCGCCGACTGTCCCGGACGCGGAGAATCTCGCGGCGGCAAGCGCCGGAACAACCGATGCGCCGCTCGCCGTTGCACCGGCGAGCGTGGCGAAAATCCCGATTTTGCCGGCCCCGGTGTCGAACACCGCGTCAGAGAGCGCGAGGGTCATCGGCTTGGCAACAAGCGCCGAGAAGCGGGCGGTGTAGGTCGTGTTGCTCTGAACCGGTTCCGCTTCCGGCTCCCATTTGATAAAGCGGTAGTAGAACTTCGAGGTCGACGTCTTCGAGCCGCCCGGGAAGGAAATGGACGAGGCGGGCGTGCCGTAGTCGTACTTGGCAGTGGAGACGCCGTCTCCGTTCACGAACTTGATAGAGTATTTGTGCACGGTGTAGGTGGCGGCATAGGTGGCGTCCGCTGCCGGCATCGTCGAAACCGCCGGGGACCAGCCGGTGAATGTGTAGCCCGTGCGCTCAGGGTCGGCAGGCGCCTCAACCGCCGCACCGACGGCATAGTCCTTCGGACCGGAAAGAACCGTTCCGTCCCAGTCGACAAATGTCGCCGCGTAAGTCTTCGGCGTGGCGGTGTAGGTCGCCGTGTAGGTCGCATCGCCCGACACGTCGACAATCGTCGGTGACCAACCCGCGAAGGCGTAAGTGTAGCCTTCATCCGCCGCGCGCGTGGGTGTCGTCGCAGGACGCACAATGTCGGCCGACGCGGTTCCATACTCGTAAAGCCGGGAGAGAATCGGCGCGGCGTCCCAGTTGACGAACGCGACCGTGTATTTGCGCAAAGACGTTTCGTAGACCGCGAAGAAATCGGTGTCAGCCGCAACCGTGAGGTCGCCAAGAACCGTCACGCCATCCGTCGACCAGCCGGCAAACGCGTAGTCCGTGTCGATGGTTGACTCTTTTTCCGGCGTCAGCGGTGCGACGGCAACGGCGTTTTTGTCGGGCCATGTTGTCCCGAGAAGCGTCGTGCGGTCGTCCTGGAACCACCGGACCGCGACAGTCGTAGCGGCGTCTTTCTCATCGAAGACGGCACTGTAGGTCGCAGGGCCTTCAACGACCGGCAGCGGATCGAGAATGGTCGAGCCGTCCGTCGACCACCCGAGGAAGGTGTAGGTGTGCGTCTCGGTCGCGGCGCGTTCAACCGCCGCATGTTCGGGCCGGTTGCCATATTCGACAACCGTTGTCTCGGACTGGTCCTGACCACCGTCGAACCACTGCCACGTAATATTGTACGCACGCGTGGAAGACGCGTAGACGGCGCGGAGCGACATCGGCTCGCTCACCACGAACGTCGCAAGGTCGACGACAGCCGTCCCATTCGTTGACCAGCCGACAAACGTGTAGTCGTGCTGCGCGGTCGAGGACTTCGTCGGTGTCGCACCCGTCCAGACAGGAGATGTGTAGAGTTGCGTCTTTTCGACACCAAGCACCGTCGTGCCGTCGTCGTCGTAGAATGTGACGTCCACATAGAACGGCTCCTGCACGAGCCAGTTGTTCTGTCCATTGGATGCATAGTTGAGATAGCCGAGCGTGGCGATGCCGGGATAGTCGCTTTCGCTTTCCATCTCGGCTGTTTTGGCAGTAAACTTTGCGCCGTTCGTGCCGTTCGTCCAGGCGGGATAGGTCTCCGCATCGACAAAGATTTTGTAGCGATTCCCCGCGCCGTTGCTCCCCTGCCAAAGAGGATAGTTGTTGTTGAACGGCGGAATGTTACCCGCGAAGTGGATCTCCGCCCCCGGCTTCATGTTGTGGAACTCCCGGTCGTAGAGCTTCGAGAACGACGGTGGCAGACGGACGCACGGAACCTTCTTGCAGCCAGAGAAGAGAAAAGAACCGCTCGTATCCGAGAGCGTGGCACCGGAGAAGTCAAACGCGTTCGTGAGCGACGAATCGTTGACGAACGTTCCGGCGTAGAGCTTCGTCGCCTTCGGCATCGTGGAGGGGTAGAAGTCCACGAGCGCCGGGCATTCGTTGATCGCGCAGTCGGAGGAGCTGCCATTGTTGTTCTTGAGTTCGGCCAGATCCGGCGAGAAGCGCGCCGTCTTGAGGATCGTGCATGATTTGAACGCACGGTTTTCGATTGTCACGACGCCCGGTGCGACGACGTGCTCGATCGCCCGGACGTTCCAGAAGGTGCCCCATCCGAGTTTCGTCACGCCCGCGGGCAGGTCGACGAGACCGACGACGGGCGCGTTTCCGCTCTGGTAGACCGACTCGAGACTGTAGCAGTAGAAGAATGCGCAATTGCCGATTGAACCGGCGAGATTCGGCGACACCTCGACAACCGTCAGGAGGGAGCAACCGCTGAACGCGTCGGTAGCCGTCATCGCCGCAAGCGACGGGAAATGCGCCTCGACGAGCTGTGTGCAGTTATTGAACGGTCGTTCGCCGGTGATGCCCGTGATGCCCGGCGCGTCGATGCGTTCAATCTTCGTCCGGTAAAACGTGTAGCCGCCCATGTTACCCGTGACCGTCGCAGGGATCTGGACGTGGCCCGCGACCCTCGTCGCCTCGTTTGTGTAGAGCGTCCGGAAGGACGTGCAGTCGCGGAAGCAGTCGGACCCAAGCGTATGGAGCGCAGGCGAGACGCAAACCTCCTCAAGCGCCGTGCAACCGTAAAAAGTCCCCTGGCTAAGCCTGACGCAGCAAGGCACCTCCAGCCGGCGCAGCAAGATGCAGCCGTTGAAGGTATAGTTGTTGGAAAACTGCTGGAGCGCGGGCAACACCACCTCTGCGAGCGACTTGCAATTCTGGAACACCCGCTCGCCGCTAAGGGTAGTGACACTCGGCGCCACGACGCGCTCTATCGAAGTGTCGTCGTAGAAGCAGTTTGCAGGAATCGCCGTCACGGTCGCGGGAAGCACCACGCTGCCAACGACACGGTCCTCGTCATTCGCGTAGACCGTCGTGAGCGACGGGCAGGCGCGGAACGGACTGCCAGAGAGGGTCGTCGTGCCGGACGCGATCTTGACCTCCTGTAGCGCGGAGCATCCGAAGAACGTGTTCGAGAGCGTCTTGACTTTCTCGTTCATCACGACGCGCGTGAGCGCCGTGCAGTTCTGGAACACTGCGTCGCCCATCGTAGTGATGGAATCCGGCATCACGAACTCGCCCTCGAGACCGGTGTTCTTGAGACATTGGTTGGAGAACGTCGTGACCGTCGACGGCAACCGAACCTCCTTGAGGCCCGTGAGGTTCATGAAGCCCTCGTTGTAGAGGCCGATGACTGTGACGGGGTAGCGTTGTACGGCATTCCACACGATGCCGGCGTCAGCCATGTCATCGTTAAAAGTCGTGAGATCCAGGATCTCGCCGCCCGTTCCGGAATTGTTCCGACAGCTGTAGGCGCCGTTGGAGCCCCGTTGGAACTTGAGGTCCCACGTGCCGTCGGTTGCATAAAAATTGTCGGTTGTCGTGCCGTCGGCGTTGAGGCCAGACGTGACCGTCCATGTCGCGCTGGCAGAAAGTACGGCAAAGGCACACAGGAAGGCGAAGAGGAAAATCGATTTCATTTTCATGTCAAACCCTCCTTGATTATTTCATCAGCAACGCCGCCTGCTCGTCTGGGAACCAGAAGCGAACCTTGTCAGCGCTGTTTGCGCGGCCGCTGATGTACCACGAACCGTCGGTCTGCGTCCGCGTCGCAGGATCGTAGACCGGGAATGTCAGCGAGTTGCCGGACGTCTCCGTCTCGAACTCTGGTTTGTAGGCCGCCCAACGGGCGGGAACGCCGCCCTCCTGCGTCGCATCATAGGGGATGTAGTGGACGCGGGAGGTGCCGCTGCGTTTCATGAAATTGTGATCGCCTTTCTTGCTGAAATAGTCGTTGGTCGAAGGAGGCGTCCCGTGCCAGACGATGACGCACGGCCGACCATCGTCGCCGATGGCCTCTCCCGTGAACGAGATCGTCTCCGCCTTGCTCATCTCAAGACGAAATGTCGCTGGAATGGAGTTGAACGCGCCGGCCCGGTAATTTGTCACGCTGCTGCCGCTGAAGCCTTTCAGCGCGCCATCGCCGGAAAAGGTGTATGCAGGAACCTCGTCGAGATTGTCCGGCCAGGCAATCGCACAAGACAGGCGCTCGCACCCCTCGAACACGCGGCCGCCGTCGGAGTTCTTGCCGATGTACTCGGGCATCCACGTCGCGGGATCCGGCATGACGATCGTCAGAAGGTACTTGCAGTTGCGGAATGCCCGGTGTCCGATGTATTCGAGGGAGTTCGTCAGCACCACCTTGCCGACGTAGTAGTTCTCCTGGAAGGCGTAGCTGTTGATGGCCGTGAGCCGGTAGGACGTTCCGTCCGCGCCGCGGATCGGGAGGGAGAAGTCGACCTCCGCCTCTCCGTAGCGGCAGCCGTCGAAGGGAATCTGTCCCGCGTTTTCGCTGTACTTGACGAGATCCGTCCCCCCCGCCGCCTTGCGGCGGATGTCGTAGATCTTCACCGGTTTATAGTCGACACCGGCCGTGTCGTTTGTCAGCTCAAGCCAGCAACCAAGACCATTGCCATTCAAGTCGCTGCGCTGCCCTGCGTTCGGTTTGAGATCTCCGGAGAGGAGCCAGTAATATTCCGCCTCAATTGGCATAAGCGCCGCAAGCACGAATGCCGCAAGCGCGGCGACTGCATACTTGTGATTCGTTGTGTTCATTGCGCAGTTACTCCTGTGCTATTTATAACGCCATACGACAAAAAGACGAACGCCACACGCGGCAATTCCGCCGCGCTCAGCCTCACTTTCACCCGTATAATACCACTTTCCGCGCCAGAATGTCAACGAAACTCAGAGAGGGGGCAACAAAGCTAACGCACAATTATGTAAAAACCATCTGGCGTCGGATATTTAGCAGTATACCAAAGCACCTTAGCGCACTGAGAGGCGTTGCCGTTGCCACTCTTCCACGTGCCTGGCGAGGAATTGTCATCGGGAGGCAATGTAAGCCCGGCATCTGGATTCGTTTCGACAAAACTCTTCCACGCCTCCCTGTAACCACGATTCTTCGGCAGATAACAGATAACGGAATCTGGGTCTACCCAGTCAAAGAGGCTGCCCCCAATCGTAGCTGGGCAATTTCTGAAATACATGTGTGCAACCCCTCGCGTGCTTTTGCTCGCCCACTTGCAAAACGGATACGAGGACAGCGTGTCCAAAGAAGCCGACAGGACGAGATTCGTCAACATGTTGTCTTTTTCGTGAAAAATGGTCGTCCCTATTCGTTGCACAGAATCAGGGAAGACAAGCGACCTAACCTGCCCGAATCTCTTGAAGACGTAATCACCGACATTGGTGAGCGAAACACATGCGCTAAGGTCGAGATCGGTGCAGGGGACTTCGCCGATCGTGTTCTTGAAAGACGGCTCCCAGGCAAAGGCATTATTCCCGATTTCAACAAGATTCGTTGCTTCCGAGAAATCAATCGACGTGTAATAGCCGTTGTTCAGCGCGGACGCTCCGATTTTTCTTAGCGAACCCGGCAGCTTCAAGTCTCCGCGCAACGGCATGACTGCGACGCCATCAACAAGAGCTCCGTTGAAACCAAGGGCTCCCTGGCCAAGCTCCTCGACATTGGGAGGGATGACAATGGCGTTGGTGACGGCGTTGCAGTTCTTGAACGCCTGAATCCCGATGGCCACAAGCCCCGTCGCCTGCGAAAGATCAATCGAGGTGTACTTGCCATTCTCAAATGCATACCCGGCGATGGAAGTGATTTGTGGAGGAATCACAAGGTCCCCAGTATAGTTTGCCTTCTTGAAGTATGCATCAATTGAAGTCAGCGCAGAAGGGATAATCAGCGAATTGGTCGGGGATGCGCAATTGAAGTACTGCAGGGACGAAATGGTGTCGGCAAACCAAAGTTCGCCAATGTTCTTGTTACCCCAGCCATCTTCGATGCCGACAACGCGCAGCCCCGCTTCGCCTTCGACAGTACGCAAGTCAAGTACTGCCGGCGAGGCCGGGTATGTCGTGATGCTCTTGAGAACAATCTCTCGCGGTGTAGAACTCTGGTTTTTCCAATAGAAGTTTATGGTAAACGTACCGTCAGATATAGTCCTTGCGGATTCGTCCGCCGTCCAACTTGCAAATGCCGACGTCGCGGCAAAAGAAAGAAGCGCAATCAGTAGTGACCTCATAGCATAGTGTCCTTTCTGTATTGAACTCAAAACATCTCTGCCTTACAATTCGCGCCGTTACCGCATGATGAGGAAGAAGCCCCGTCCGCCGACGTCGTAGTCGCCTGCGAGCGAGTCTACCGAGAAATCGCCAACCCGCTTAAAGGATTCGAGATTCGCGCCACCCGCGAGCGGGACTTCCCACTCGCCCGACTCGGTCGTCAACTGGAAGCCGTCGGCATACCATGCAACAGCCGGGCCGTTCTTGCGGGCGAAGTCGACAACGCCCAGTATCTTGACAGTCGTCGACGCCGCAGGCGTCGCGCCGTAAAGCCTGACCCACGCCACGCCGTCCCATGCGAAATAGGACGCAGGATCACCCGCATTCTTCTGACAGGCAGCGAAGCCGAGCTTCGCCCCAGTGGCGTCCGGGAGCGAATTTGGCAGCATGCCGCCAAAGCCCAGAGTCCCCTTCACGCGAACCTGTTGCTGCGCAGATGAAAACGTTCCAGGCTCATATTCATCATCCGTCCAGCTGACATCGCCTTCCGAGAACCAGCCATTCTGCCGCCGCGCCCAAGTGCGTCCCTTGAGCGCCACAGTCTCGGCCACGCCGCTCGCGAGCTGCGTCACGGTCAAAGTCCACTCATACCCCTTCCCCGTCAAAGGCGCGGCGATTGTCGCCGTTACGTTTGTGCCGGCTTCGATCGTCACAATATTGCCGTCCGTGGCGGGCTCGGTCACAATCACGCCCGTCGTCTCGCCGCCCTGCCCAGGATTCAAGATCGTCGCCAGGATGGTAATCGCCCCCGTCTCCCGGTCATATGACGCGCTCTTGAAAGCGAGCTTCATCGTCTTCAAAACCGTGCGCGTAAAGACCGCCGTGTATGTCGTGTTGCTTTGGACTGGCTCGAAGGCTGGCGACCACTCTACAAACGTATACGATTCCTTCGCGGTATTGGTCTTCTTTGGCGCTGGTGCCTTGGTGGCGTCCATTGGAGCGAGATAGTAGTAGTTCGCTGTCGTCGTTGCGTCGCCGTTCACCCAGGTAATCGTGAATCTGTTCGTCGAGTAGACGGCGGTGTAGACTGTATCGGCGGCAGGCATCGTCGTCACTTCGGGATTCCAGGCGGAGAATGTGAAGCCGTAGTGCTCCGGCGCAGCAGGCGCCGTGACAGCCGCGCCGTAGACATAAGAGGTCGGCCCCTCGATTATCGAGTCATCAACGCCATCGACGAACGTCGCACCGTATGTGTTTGCCGTCGCGGCATACTGCGCCGTATAGACAGCATCCCCTGTGACGGCGACGAACGCCGGGGACCACTCTGTGAACGCGTATGTGTATTCCGCGTCCGCGGCACGGGATGGATCGGCAGGCCTCTCGGCCGCGACATCCGCCGCCGCCATCAGGTAGTCCAACTCGGCCGTCTTGATAATGGACCCATCCCAGTCGACGAACGTCACGGTGTATTGGCGGACGGAAGAGGCATAGTGCGCCCTGTAGGAGATGTCGCCCGAAACCGCCGGGAGATTCGCAGGGGCGATTACCGCCCCGGAGCCGCCGATTTCAACCCACCCGTCGAAGGTGTAGGCCGTGTCGATCGTTGGTGCTTTCGTCGGCGCTTCGTGCGTCGGCTGCAGCCCCTTCGTTACCGTCGTCTGGGCGGGGACGAGCGGCGTCATGCCGTCCTCGTCGAACCACGAGACGGTAGCCGTGGTAGTGGCGTCGTGCTCCGCGAAGACGGCGATGTAGGTCGCGGGGCCTGTGACCGACGGAAGAACCGCAAGCACGTTTTCACCGTCCGTCGACCAGCCCAGGAACTCATATGAGTGTTCGGCCGTCGATGCCTTCGACGCGTCCGCGTGCGTCGGCGTCTCGCCGTAGAGGACGTTCGACGCGTCGATCGGCGTGCCGTCGTCCATCTGCCATGTGATCGTGTAGGAACGGGCCGAGGCAGAGAAGATGGCGTAATATGTCATCGCGCCGGTAATCGTCGCAGTTGAAATATCAAGAACCGTCGTGGCGGAAGGATCTGTGTTCCAGCCAATGAACGTATAGTCAAACTCGTCGGTGGAAGTCTTCGCAGGAGTCCCGTCCGGCACACCAACAGACTCCCCCTTCTCGCCCTGCGTCGTGGCGAAATCGGCGTCGCCATTCTTCCACGTCACAGTGTACTTGGTATGGTCGACGTATTTGATGAGCCAGTGCTTCCGGGCGCTGTTCACGCTACCGGTAAGACCAATCGTCGTGAAGCCGAGCACCTCGCCATCCGGAAGGTCTGAAGGATAATCCGCAAGATTGCGATCGGCATCTGTGAGTGCAGTGAAGCCCTTGTCTATGTCCACCCAGTCAGGATAGGTGACTGGATCAACCACGATGCGATAGCGGCCGTTGCTGCCCCAGAACGAGGTTTGCCAAATAGAGTCCGCAGTGTCGGCTAGCGTGGGGACATCACCCAGGAAACGGAGGACGAATCCCTTCTTCATGTTGACGAAGGCCTGTTTTTTGATGGACGTCACCGTTCCAGGCAGCGTAACGCGGTCGAGCTTCGTATCGCCGCAGAAGATGCGATACGGGACCTCGGTGAATGTGCCCTCGCTCCAATCGAGTTCGCCGGCGACCCTGCCGTTGAAGAAGATGTCGTCGCCGGTCAGGTTGCTGACTGGGCTCTTCCATTTCGCTGGAGAGATCGTGAAGGAGCCATTCTTGCCGCTTTCGCTGAAGGCATAGGCACCGCCCTCTGAATCAAACCCTGAAAAGTTCGGAGAAAACTCGACGGATTGAAGGTTGTAAATCTTGTAGAACGAATACTTCGAGATTGTCGTGACGCCAGGCGCGATCACCCGCGTGATGGTGGTATTGCCGTCCCACATCTGAAACGCAGAATTGGCAAGACGCGTAACAGTGGACGGCAGCCGAATCACGCCATCCTCCGCCGTGACGCCGGTGTAGGTGACGCTCTTGAGCTTGGTGCAGATGGCGAACGCCTGCTTCTTGGTGATTGGCCCCGTCTGGGAGGACAGCACGATGGTTTCGAGATTCCCGGCCCTATAAAACGCCGATTCTCCGAACTCCGTGCACGACTCAGGCAGAATGATGCCCGTAATGTCCGTCTTGCTCTGGAAACCTTGAGTGTCGACCATCGTGATTGTGAGGCCAGTGTCGTCGTAGACGCCGGTAAGGTCCAGAAGCCCAACGTCAGGATTCGGATGGGCCGAGTATTTGACCTTGCTTTTCCCGTTGAGCACCACCGTCCAATCGCCGTCGGTGATAATCGGGTTAGCGGAAGATGCACTGGTATCGCCGGTAAATGTCCATGTCGCAAGAGCCGGGCACACGGCTGTCATGGCAAGGAATGCGGCAAAGAAGAAGGATGTAACATGTTTCATGGCTGAAGTCCTTTCCTGAAATCAATAACACAGGAGCGCACCAACGGTCTTGGCCGCCGGATCCCAGGCGCGGATGACATAGGTCTTCCTGGCGGGGGCATAGTTTGCATGGTGGTACCACGAGCCGTCGGTCCACGAGCCATCGGGGTTTTTCTGCGGGAATGTGAATGAGCTGCCAGTGAAAACAGCAAGGTAGTCCTGCACCCATGTTTTCCAGCCGTCGGCCACATCATCCTTACTCGCATTCATCGGCAGATAGATGACTAGGCCGGTCCAGCCGACGTGATCAAGAAAGTTGTTGCCTCCGTTCACGAACCCCTCGGTAAGGTCTGGCGTCGCTTCGTGGAAGAATATAGTCTTAATGGTCGTCCCCTGCCCCTGAAAACATTGTGGCTTGAATACGATTGTCTGTCCGTCAGAACCACCAAACTCGACAGTGCGTAGATTTGGAGTTATTCCAAACGCAGACCCTTTTATTTCGGTGACGGCCGGAAAATAGATACCGGTGATGCCTGAGCTGTTGCACATGTAGGGGGCGATGGTTGCAATCGTGGCCGGCCATTCAAGCCACTCAAGGCGCGAACAACCATAGAATGCGCTATCTCCGACCGATGTCAAGCTCGTTGGATTGGCGGGGAAGGCGAAGGCCTTAAGGTATTTCGCGGAGCGAAACGCGCCCGAGCCAAGGGTTTCGAACGAATCAGGAAGTTTCACCGAGCCAATGTAGTTGTTCCCGCTGAAGCACTCACTCGCTATCGAGACAAGAGCGTAGTCAATCCCCTCGCCATCCTTGATCGGGAGCGTGAAGTCGAAGCTGGCGCCGCCGAGAGGACACCCTTCGAAGGGGATGGTGTTGTCGGAAGCTTTCGTCAGTTTCGTGCTGCCGTTCGCCACGGGCGACACGTTGTAGACTTTGACAGGCGTACAGACAGCTTCCGGATCAGTGTCCGAAAGCGTCAAGGTCTTAACGCCGGACTCGTAAAGCCAGAATTGCGAAGCCTCAGCCGGCAGAAGCGCCGCGAGCGCGAATGCGATGAATATGTTTTTGCCATTCATTCGAATATGTCTCCTGATTTCTACGAGGTTTCAATACATCGAGTTTATAGAATTACAATCGCCAGCCCGGGAGGTTGTGCCGCGTAAACGAGGACGGGAGTGGTGCCGCGCGTCTGGTGAGAAATCGAGAGCTTCCATCCATCGGGAACTGTCGGCTCATAGCCAAGAACGTTTCCATTGTCCGAAACAACGAACCTTTGTCCCTTGCCAAGTGAAATGCGTTCATCCGTGTACGCGGAGACATCGGGCGGAAGCAGCGTAATGATTGCGCCGTCTGCCGCCGCGATGGCGTCCGCAAGAAGCTTATAAGTCGTCTCGCCAACCTGCGCGACAGGGGTCCGCCACCATACGACCACGTGGTTGCAGTTCCAGCCCCACGTCCCCTCTCCAAACATCGTCTCCGGGAACACTATGTCCATGTTCGTCTTGTTGGAGATGTCCGCCTCGAACGCCTCCCATTCGGTCTTGTCGTCGTATTGGAAGTGATGGGTGATCGGGGACTTGCCGGCGATCATGCCGTAGCTCCCGAAATTGAAGTTGGCGATGTCGGGAACGCCTTCCCACCATATGTGCAGCCGCGCGCTGCCCATGCTTCTCATGCAGGAGCCGACGGTCG
The DNA here is from genome assembly GCA_902780865.1 of uncultured bacterium. GTDB lineage: Bacteria > Verrucomicrobiota > Kiritimatiellia > RFP12 > UBA1067 > UBA1067. The sequence continues at coordinate 38,747 of CACZHC010000004.1, read as the reverse complement.
AGATCGTCGACGGAACCACGAGGTTCGTGAGACTCGTGCAGTAGGGAAAGCAGTCATTGCCGATGGTCGTTGTCCCTTCGTGGAGGATCACGCTCTCCAGCTTCGAGCAGAGGAAGAAGGCGTTCCCGGTCGAGGCGAGCTGTCCGCCGATTTCGATGGACTTGATTCCGGAGTTCTGGAACGCCGTGCCTCCCAGTCCTGTAAGCTTGAGCAGAACGAGATCGCGGTTGTCGCCGGTCAGGGCGGAGGTGTTGTAGAAGGCGCTGCCGCCGATGGTCGTCACGTTCGTAGGGAACTCGTTCTCAAAGGTCGTCAGGGCCGTGCAGCCGTTGAAGACCTGGTCCCCGATGGCCGTGATGCACTGATTCCATTTCACGGACTCGAGGGACTTGCATTCCTTGAAGAGCCAGTTGTTCGCCGTCTTCATCCCCGAGCCGAACACGACGCGCGTGACGGCAGTCCCCATGAAGCTGTGGTAGCCGGTCGAGGTCAGCGAATCCGGCAGTACGAGCTCCCCGCTGAGGTTCGAGCAGTTGATGAACGCGCTCTGGCCAATCCAGGTCAGGGTGTCCGGAAGGACGAGCGACGTCACGGACGTGTTCCCGTTGAAGGCGTCCTGGGCGATCTGGGCCACCGAGTATCCGCCCTCCACGCCGGTCGAGAAGTCAAGGTCTGTCGCCGTCGTGTTCGTCTTGTTGTCGCCGATCGTGAGTTTCGTCCCGCTGGCAGTCACATTCTGGAGAACGACACTTCCTTGCGTAAGCGTCTTGCCGGACGAGTCGTAAGTCCAGCTTGCAAAGACCGGAAGTGCCGCGAGCGCGAATGCTGCGAGCGCGACAAATGCATACTTGTGTTTCGTTATGTTCATTGCGCAGTTACTCCTGTGCTGCTTATAACGCAATACGACAAAAACGAACGCCTCACGCGGCACATTTGTCGCGCTCAGCCTCGCTTTTGCCCGTATAATACCACTTTCCGCGCCAAGATGTCAACGAAACTTAGCGCCACGAAACTCAACGCGTGACGCCTCAAGCTTGACTAACTACCGAAGCAAAATGCTCATTCCCAGCACGGCCTCGCGCCACTGAACGATGTAGCAGGGGCTGTCCTTGGAGCCTTCGGTCGAAAGGCCGAGCACGTCGGATTCCTTCACCTTCGCAGGCACGAGGTCGAACTTCGAACCAGCCACCTTGACCTTCACGTCCTCGAGCTTCGTCGGATAGTCGGCCCGCGCGCGGTCCGAGTCCGTAATCGCGGTCCACGTCCCGTGGTTCGAGAGCGCGTTCGTCCACGCAACGGCGTATTGCTCCGGGACGAAGACGGTCTGCCGGGGCTTGCTCGTCGGCATGTACCAGAGGTAGTCCGGATCGTTCGACGCCCAGTACATGTAGGACGGCGGCGGCCCGTAGAACCAGATGCGGCGCGGAACGGAGAGCGCGTAGTCGTCGCAGCGGAGCGCCTGCTTGTTGAAGGAGGTCAGCGTAGCCGGCAGCCGGAACTCCGGAACCTTCTTCGCGCCGTAGAACATCTGGGTCGCCAGCGACGTGAACGTCGCCGCGGAGAAGTCGAACGGCTGTGTCCACGAGGAGCAGCTCCGGAACGCCTGCTCCCCGCCGATCGACACGATGCCGGAAAACGGATTGTCCCGGGACAGGGCGACGACGTTCGTGAGCGCGGAGCAGTTCTGGAACGCAAAAGTGTAGAGGTGCTTGATGTCCTGGACCGTCACGGTCTCGAGCCCGTAGCAATCCTGGAAGCAGGCGTCGCCGCCGAAGTCGGTGGCTCCGAGGGCGATCACGTGCTTGAGGGCCGTGCTTTTGGGAGCCTGGAAGCAGTTCAGCGGAATGGAGGTGACCGTCTCGGGGAGGAAGACCACGCCGTTCGTCTCCGCCACGCCGTGCGGGGTGATTGTCGAGAGCTTCTTGTTGCTCGAGAAGGCCTGCTTGCCGCCGATCCGGGTCTGCGAGGAGATGACGACCGACTCGAGGTCGGCCATGCTCGAGAAGGACTGCTCGTTGATGCCATAGCACGCCTCGGGCAGGATGACGCGCGTGATGCCGTTCTTGCTCTGGAATCCTTTTGAGGCAACTTGCGTGGGGTGCGAGTAGCCCGCGACGGCGTCGACGTCCTCGCTCAGTGTCGACATGTCGCAGACGGTGGAGACCGACGCATCGTGCGACACGTACTTGAGCTGCTTGTTGCTCGTGTTCCACGAAATGACGAAGTTGCCGTCCGTGAACTTCGGCGCGGACGTCGTGGAGTCCGCCGTCGGAACCCATGCGGCAACGCCTATGACAGGCATCACAAGCGCCGCCAGCGAGGCGAATGCATACTTGTGTTTCGTTATGTTCATTGCGCAGTTACTCCTGTGCTGCTTATAACGCCATACGGCAAACGACGAATGCCTCACGCGGCAAATCTGCCGCGCTCAGCCTCGCTTTCGCCCATATAATACCAAATTTCCGCGCCAGAATGTCAACGAAGCTCGCCAATCTGTCATGGCTGGGTCAGGCCTTCGGGCCAATCAGGACGCCATGCTTGTACTTGACAGACCGAGGCTCGCTCGACTCCTTGCCGCCGCGCGAAAATATTTCGAAGTACAACCGGCGGTACCGTTTGTCCGTATGCAGGTCGACGTTCTTGAACTCCTCCGGAAACGGCAGGACGATCTGCGTCGGCGTGGCATCGAGGACGTCGCCCGGCCCAAAGCTGACGATGTATTGATTCAATAGTCTGTCGTACGTATATACTCTAAGGCGGTCCATTTTGTCGAGAAGCGTCAGATTGCGGCCCTTGACGACTATGTTCTCGCCAAACTTCACCTCGTCGACTGCGGCGCTTTCGCCGCGCACCTCGGTCATGAGCGCGCGCGGCGGCTTGACCCTGTTCTGCGGACGCCGCGTTGCAAGCGCCTTGCGGAAGCGCTTGAGAGGCACAAGCGACAGCTTCACCGAGTGCTTTCTCGGATCAAACGCCGCGTCCTTTTCGTTGAACGAGCCCTTGACGTCAAGCCGAATGGCGAAGTAGTCGCCGAAGCGCCGCGTCAAGCCGTCAGACAGCGTGTTCTTGATCATCGACTCAAGAACGCCGCTCACGACTGACTCGACCATGTAGGGCGACATCCGCAGGCTTGAATAGTCAAGCATCTCGTCAATCACCTTGTCCGTGCCATACGATCCACGATTCATTACTATGGCGCGGAACTTGCCTTCTTCGGGCTTGTCCTTGCCGGGAAGCTTGATCTGCTCCAGCCTGAACTTGGGTTGGGCGGTACTCTTTTCGTTGCCAAACATTTCGATATCCTTATTGTATTATATCACGCTCATATCACTCTCGACAGCAGGAAGTATAGCATATCCGCCTCCTACTGGTCAATGGATAAGTCAGACATTATTGATAATAATGTCTGATATTTATAATGGCAATGTCTGACATTTTTGAAGTTAAAATCTGACATTAATATACATAATGTCAGACTTCACTATTATAAATATCAGACTTTAATAATAATAATGTCAGACTTCACTATTCGCCGATAGCTATCTTGCGGTCAGAGAGGTTGCGCATCTCGGAGTCAAAGCCCCCGCCTACGAGCGTCACCTCCTTGCCACTTGAGCCGACGCGACTCGGATTCCAGTAGCGTTAAGTGTCTGAACTTTTGGGGACAACTTTTGGGGACAGACCCCATAAAACCCCTGAAAAACAACGCTATCGCGGGGTCTGTCCCCAGAAATTCTCTTTTTTCATGTGTCGTCTCCGCTACTCGTCTGTCAGCGAATGATGGCCATGAATCCGGCCACCTGCGGAACCGCCGCAGAACCAATCGGCGGGACGGGGAGTCCGTTCCGCATCGCGTATGCAACGCCGCGCGAGTCGGCGGCAAGTGGAATCGTTGCCGCTTCAATGGTGCCGACGAGCGCCGTCCACGTAGCACCATTGTCCTTCGTGTAGGCAATGTTCGACCAATCCGCGCTATGTTTCACCGGCCAGCCGGCTTGGTCCAGGACGCCGCCGTCCTTCTTCGACTTGATTTCCACGACGCGGCGCGTGGCGGGGTCCTTCGCCTCCGCCTTCTCGTCGATTGTCAGGACGGGCGAGGAAATCGACGCCGAAAGGGTCTCACTTCCCGTCCACGCGGGGAGCGCGGAGATCGTCTCGAACGGCTCTGAGAAGAAGGCCGTGTCCGCATCGTAGTCCATTGCGTTGTCGGACGACGAGCTCGGGCCGTTGCCGACGGAGTGGTTGTAGGAGTTGTAGACGCCCAGCGTGCTGCTGTAGCGCGACGTGTCGTGGAGGCGGGATCCATTCGTGTCCCAGTTCCAGGCGCACACCGTGTTGAGCAGGTAGTGGGGTTTGTCGATGACGAAGAACGTCCCGCCGTTCGACTGCGAGGAGCCGTTGACGTTTCCGACGGCCGTGCAGTTGACGAAGCTCGTGGGACAGCGTGTGTCGGTGCAGGCGCCCCATTCGTTGCCGTAGCAGTTCACGAACGTCGTGTTGGCGAAGACGACGCGCGAGTTGCCGCTCGGGACACGAACGGCGCCGGCCCAACCGGGATAGCGGATGCGGCTGAACTCGACGTTCTCGAAGATCATCGTGATGGGATTGCTTCCGCTGTAACTGACGGCGCCGCCATGCCTCCAGTTGGCGTTGATGCTCCAGATGTCGCGGAACGCACAGTTGCGGAAGCGGTAGACGCCCGAGCAGCCGTTATGGAGGAGGATGCCGCCCGTGGCGCCGCTGGCCACCGCCTTCTCGACAAGACAGTCCGTCATTGTGAAGTCGGCGACGTCCGGGCCGAGTCCGATCGTACCGCCGCCGCGGACGTTGCCGCCCTGCGTGGCGCCGCCCCAGCCGTAGGCGCCGGAGAAAACGCAATTGCTGATTGCGACGGTTCCGCCGCGGGCACACAGCGTGCCGCCGGCACTGTAGTTGCAGCCGCTGGCGCCGTTGTTCACGAAGCGGGAGTTCGAAAGGGACAGGTTCCCGACGACGCGCAGGCAGGTGCCGCCGTCGGAGGTCGTGTCGTTGTAGGAGCCGGTCTGCGCCATGCCGTTGTTCGTCCAGCAGCAGTTGTCGATCACGGCCGAGCCCAAGATGGAGACCGCGGGGCCGACGTCTGGCGTGGCGGACGCCTGGTTGGCCTTCGACCCGGTGAAGACGAGATTCTTGAGCGTGAGCGTCGCGTCGGGGTCGGTGGCGTAGATCAGGTTCGTCGTTCGCGAGCTGCCATCGTAGGCCTTGGCGCCGCCGGCGCCGCCTTGTCCGTCGATTGTGATTGGTGCGTCCGCGGGGCCAACTATGGAGAGCGTCTTCGCGAATGTGATTGGACCGGAGGCAGTCGTGATTGCGATCATCCCGCCGGCGAGCGAATCGTCAAAGACGATTTCGTCGCCTCCTGCAGCGGAAGCGCAAAGCGCACGCAACGTGCCGGCAGAGCCGTCGTCGGCAAGCGATGTCACGGTCAGTGTCGTGCCATGCGCAAACGCAGGAAGAAGGAGAATGAACGGGAGTAGTTTTTTCATAGTAGGTTAATTATCTGATCAAAATTGAACATCTTCGACGTCGAATCCGCAGTCACTAACGGAGAACTATAAACGTCCCATGGGACTTAGACTGAATCAACCAGTTCTTGTATTGCTTACCATCCGTTCCAGAGGCAAGCCAGCCGAGGACCACGCCGCCAGGATAGTCATTGCGTCCCCGGAAGTACCGCGGCGGGTAGTCGGAAGCGGCCTTGTCCTCCTCCGAGAGAGGTGTGAAGTCTTCTGCCATCCACGCAGGGTTCCGCGCAACGTCGGCAACGATGAAGTAACGCTTTCCGGCGGCGTTCGTGCCAGGGTTAAGGCCGTTGGCCCCAATCGTCGGCGGTTTGTCGCCTAGAAAGACGAGGAGCCGCGGCTTGTTCCCGGCCGGGTTGTAGTAGTGGAACCCTTGTTCGTTGATCGTCGTCACGGTCTTTGGAAGGACGATTGGAAGAGGTTTCCCGTTTTCGTCCTCGCAGCGGATGCCGAAGAAGGCGCGAGTCCCGATCCACGTGAATGTCGACTTGGAGAAGTCAAGCCCGTGCGTCAGGAGCAGTTCGCGGAAGGCATCACTACCGACCGTTGACAGTTTCATCTCTGACGGCGAGATGGTCCTGAGGTTGCCACACTGGTAGAAAACGCCGTTTCCGCCATTGCCTATCGTATTGATGTCAGACGAGAAGACGGCATTCGTGAGCGACCCGTCGTGGTAGAAGCAGCTATGCCCGAGCGAGACAACGCCAGGCGCAAAGACCTCCATCACGCCGTCGCAGTTGAAGAATGCACTCTCCGGGAGTGCCGTGATTTCCTCCGGGATCGCGACAAGGCCGTCAACGCGCTCCGATCCTCGCTTCCAGAAAGTCGCAAAGGCGTTCGCTTCACGGAACGGGTTGGAAGAGCCGAACGACGAGAAGTTCTCGCCGGCTTCGACGGCCTGGATTGTCGAGCACTCCTGAAAAACACCAGCCCCAAACGAGACAATGCTGTCCGGCAGCATGACTTCCACAATTTCGGACGTGCGGTAGAACGCATGGTACGCCAACACAGTCGGCATCAACTCTGTGTCGTGGTTCAGTGTAGTCATATCAAGGATGCCATCCTGCGCAATCGCCTTGGGCGCGAGGTAGACCGTGCCGTCCGCCGTGAACACGTGGATCTCGTTCTCGCCGTCCGTGGCAACGGTCGTCTCGACGGTCTGGCTGTTGTCGAGCCGCTTGTAGGAGCTCTTTCCGCTGATCCACCATACGAGATCGGGATCAAGGCTGAAGAGCCAGTTCCCAGTCGTACCATCTGTGCCAAGTGTCGTGCGACCGAACATCGAGGGGCCGATGTAGTCAGGGTCTTCCTTCATGGCATCAGTCGTGGCAGTGTAGCCAGACACCTGCCACGCGGCGAGGTTCGCGTACTCGACGCGGACAACATAGCGCGAACCGGCCGCGTCGGCCGGCGGCTGGATGGCGAGCGAGCCAAAGGTCGGCGGCGTCCCCGCGAAGGAGACGTTCGCGCCGGGCGCGAGGTTCTTGAACGCAGCCACGCCAACCTGCGTCACAGTTGCCGGAAGCTTGACGAGCGAGACGTGTGTGCAGTTCTCGAACAGCGAGTCTGGGATGGTGGCAATCGAGGTGCCGGAGAAGTCAATCGTCTGCGAGATCGCCGTTCCGCGGAAGGCTGCCGCGCCGTAGGTGGAGAGCGCCCCGATGTCGGACGCAAAGGAGACGGACGCGAGAGACGAGCAGCCATCGAACGCGCGCGCCGGGACGGACGAAAGACCAGGCGCCGAGAAGGATGTCAGCGATGTGCAACCGGCGAAGACCGCCTCCGGGAGGACCGTCGCGGCGGAAGGAAGGACAAGCGCACCATCCATTACGGTCTGCGAAGAAAGTCCGAGCTTGGAGAGCGCGGAACAACCCTCGAACGCCCCTGCGCCGACATCATTCCACGAGAACGTTCCAGAAAGAACACACGTTGCGAGCGCCGTGCAGTTGCTGAACGCGTGTGCGCCGACGGCGTTCGCACCGGCGGGAAGCGTGACGGACGAAAGCTTTGCGCAATTCGCGAACGCGTTGGGCAACAATCCTGCGAGCGACAAGTCCGTGTCATCCTCAATCTGGCCGAGGTTCAGCTCCATCGGCGACGGCGACGTTGCGGAGACGCAACGCGCGAGATAGGCCCCCGTGCCGTCCGGGACGAGCTCAAGCGTCCAGTACCCATCCTTGCTCTCAACCGTGATGACGCCCTGCACATCTTCCCCCGCAACCTCCCAGTAGACATCGCCCTTCGGGAGATTCTCCTGAACGAGCCAGTTCCACCAGCCGCTCTGATTCACGCCAGCAGTAGACTTGCCAAGTGTATTCTCGCCAGGATAGCTGGGCTCGTTCAGCAGGGACGGATCATCCTCCACGGACGTGAAACTGGTCGCCGTCCAGCTCGGGCACTTCCGTGCATCAACATAGAGGATGTTGTGGTAGCCGGCGCTGCGCGGCGTCAGGCAGTCGGAGCCAAGCGTTGTCGGCATCTCGCCAAGGAAACGAAGCTGAACGATGTATGTGCGTCCGTTCTGCTGCTGACGGAAGGCGCTTGAGCCAAGTGACGAAAGCGTCGCCGGCAGCGTAATGCGCTTGCCTTCCGCAAGTTTGATGCCATAGAAACCACTTGATGCGATGGATGTGAACGTAGAGGCGGAGAAGTCGAGGTCGTGGTCGAGCGGCAGCTCTCGAAAGCAACTCTGCCCGATGTTCGACGTGAGCACCATGTTCGACGGGAAAAACGACGAGAGAACCCAGTCCATGTAAAATGCGCCTTGGTCGCTGCCGCTCGTCACGGCGTAGAGTTGCGGAGAAAGTTCAACTGATTCGAGGAGAGCGCACTGGTAGACGGACGCCTGACCGCAGGACTTCACGCCGCGGGCGACCAGGTGCTGGAACTGGTTGCAGTTCTCGAACGTGTAGTTCGGGAGCGACGGGACGGCGTCCGGAAGATGCACGGTGCCGACCACGGGCGTCTCGCCGCGAACATAGACGGTCAGAAGCGACTTGCAGTTACTGAAGCCGTGCGAGTTGGCAAACTTCGCAAACGACGTGCCAAGCTCAACGGTAACGAGTTTTTCGCACCGCTGGAAACACTGCTGACCGATCTGGGTCACCTCGTCGGGAAAACGAATCTCAGTGAGGCCGTTCACGAGGTCAGAGTAAGACGCGCCGCGGAACGCGTTAGCGCCGAACTCCGTGCACTTGTAGGTCTTGCCCTCCGCCGCGAGGTCCGCATTGAGCGTCGTCATGTCAAGGAGGGTTGTCGCGCCGTCGGTGGAGACGAATGCCGCCGACTTCTTGTTGTTCAGTTTGATCGTCCAGTGGCCGTCGGAGACCTCGGGCGTGCTGCCGTCTACCGTGACTGTCCATGTTGCCCACGCGTGGAGGGAGGCGAAGAGGATGGTTGTCGCGAGGGCGAGGAGAGCAACGTAATTAGCGCAAACGCTCCATCTGGAATTATTGCCACTTGTCATTTTCTTCATGATTTTGTCGCCAGTAGATAAATGTATCACTGTTCCAATCGTTACACATTATACCAAAAAGGCTTTTGTTTGTGCGAAAGTTTGCTGGAGCGCGCACACGCCCCAGCCCCTTCCGAATGCTATGAGAATGCCAGCTACTCCGCCACTTCGATTCAGCGGCCGGAGAGGTTGCGCAACGCCGTTGCGAACGTTTCGGCGATTACGCCGTAGCCAGCATCATTCGGATGCACGCCATCGCCGATATACGACTCAGCGGCGGCGGCCTTTGTCGCCGAATAGACATCGACAAAAGGCAGCTTGCGCGAGGCGGCGAAATCTCTCTGCCACGGCACGAGTTCCCCGCCAACGACACGTTCGCGAATCGAAAACGAGTCTTTCTTCACAAACGGCGACGCGGCGATGACGACGACCGGCCGCGGCTCGAGCGCGAGGAAATCGTCGACAAGCTTGGCATAGTCACGCTTCACTTCGTCGGCATGTCCATCCCAGTTGACGGGCTTGGAATCATTGGTGCCCAGCATGAAAATCACGACATCCGGCTTGCACGCCAGGGCCTTGGCGAATTCCGGCGACTTGCGATAGCCCATTCCGCGCGCGCCATTCCATTCCCTGCCCTCGTCAAGCGCCGTGCGCGCATTGTGCCCAAAGTTGGTTACCGCCCATTCTTCGCCCAAAAGCGCCTGCAATTGCGCGGGATAGCTCGTGAGCATGCGCTTGGAAGCGCCATGCCCGTAGGTGATGCTATCGCCCACACACGCAACAACACTCGGCTTGAAGCCCTCGTCGCCCGGACGAAGTTTCTTCGTCATAAGACCACACCCTGCGCACACGGCGCAAAGCGCCACAACAAGAATTTGAGTTTTCATAAATTCGATTCACCTGACAATTATCTTTAAGCCGACGGACTTCTTGTTAGGGTCAGTGTAGTAGGCAAGACGGACGACATAGGCCGCCGTGTTGTAGTCCACGTCGTTGCGCCAATAGCCGGAGCCGGTCTTCGTCTGCGGCAGGGCAAATCCCGTAGCCGGACATCCGCGCGCGACGATGGACTCGAGCGTTTCGGCCTGCCAGGCCCTCGCCCACCGGGCGAACGTCTCGGTCGTGCCGTCCGACTCGCCCTTGCCGTCCAGAAGCCCGTTGTAGTAGGGAAGATGGACGACGATGGTCGAGTCGGCCGCGTCGATCGCGGACATCGTGGCCCAATACTGGCCGGTGAACGGATTGCCGAGCGTCGCGGGGACGTTCGTGAGGTAGACGTTGAGATGCCCCGGCGTGGAGCAGTTTCCGTTGTAGGGGCCATGCGCGCCGAAGGCCGACCCGTCGATTCCGGAAATCTCGCCCTGCACGACGACGTTCGTGAGCGAACGGCAGCCGCTGAACGCGACGGTCGCGATCTTCGTCACGCCTTCGCCGAGGATGACGGAGGATATCCCCGCGCTCCCGTTGAACAGCCAGGTGCCGAAGGACGTGCAGTTGGTGAGGACGAAGTCGCCTTCTAGGACGGTGCAGTTGGAAAGCGCCTCCTGCCCAAGCGACTGGACCGTTGAAAGATCCGACCCGATGGATTTCAGGTTCCGGCAACTCTGGAAACAGCGGTAGTTCAGCGCGACGGGGTTCGGGACGAACGCGTTGGTGATCGTCGTGTTCTCATAGAAGCAGTAGTTGCCGATCGTGACGGGGCCGAGCGCGGCGAAGGATTGAAGCGCCGAATCGTAACGGAACGCCTCGCCGCCGACGGTCGTCACGGTGGCGGGAAGAACGACGTTCGTGAGCGCGGTGCAGCTCGCGAAGGCCGAATCGCCGACGGCGACGAGCTCGTAGCCGTCGCGGATGCCGCCCGTGAAGTCGAGTGCGGGGATTTCGACGTCGCCCCTGTTGGAGTTCGCGGCGACGGAAAGCGAGGTCCCGTTCGCCGTGACGTTGCTCACGACGATCCAGCCCTTTTCGAGAGTTCCCCGATCCGAGTAGTAGGTCCATACGTCCTCGTCCCAGATGGTCGTGAACGATCCGAGGTCGACCGGATCGCCGGCGACGCCCTCGCTGTCCACGCTCTCGAGGACAGCGTAGTAGGTCGTATTCTCCGTCAACCCAGAGACGATGATGTCCGCGGACGAGCCGAGGACGGAGAGCGAGGCGGAAGCGCGGGCGACCTCGGTCGCGTGGGCCGCGTCCGAATAGAGGACGACGGAGAGCGTCGCGGAGGAGGCGTTGTCCGTGTCGTAGGCGGTCAGGGTCGCGGAAAAGTCCGCCGAGGTGTAGCTCCGGCGGAGGAATTCGCCTGTGGCGACCGGACCGGAAATCTGGACTTGGATGGGATCGTCCCAGAAGACGACCCGGACGGCCGCGTCGTTCCAGGTGTTGCCGGTCTTGCGCCAGTCCGTGACCCAGAGCGTCGAGCTCTCCAGGTCGGCGGGAAGAGAAAAGATCTTCTTCGTCGCGTCCGTGCTCCACGAGGCGCTGGCGTCGGCGAGCGCCTGCCACTGCCCGGCGTAGGTGTTCCAGTTCGGGGAGCCGGCCGTCGCCTTCGCATGCGGGACGTGGATCGTGACGGAGGCGTTCGCCATGTCCGCATCCGTCACGGTGTAGTCCTTCGTCCCGGAGAACATGTTGGAGAAGGGGGACTCCGCCGAATCGGCGACCGGACAGGCGAGGAACCAGACGTGGAGCATCGGCACGCCCGTCGTCGCCAGCGAACCATGGCCGGCGAACGCGCTCTTCGCGAGGCTCGTCAGGGACGCGGGCATGTCCACTCGCGCGAGCGAAGTGCAGCTCGAGAAAGCCGAGGCGGCGATGGAGGTCAGGTTGGAGCAGACTGAGAGATCGACCGACGTCAGTTGCGGACAGTTCTGGAAGACGGACGTGCCCAACGAAGTAATCTTGCAGTCATTTGGGAAGGCAACAGACGAGAGAGACGTGCAGTTCTGGAAGACGGAATTGCCCAGCGTCGCCAGTTTCGTACAGGGCGACAGGTCGGCGGACCGGAGACCCGATCCGTTGAACGCGTTGTTGTTGATCGTGGCCAGGTTCGGGCAGTTCGCGAACGGGAAGTTCGTCAAGGACGTGCAGCCGTTGAAGGAACCCGGATCGAGCGTCGTGATCGGACTGTTCGCGGAAACCGCGAAGTTGGTGAGCGATGTGGCGCCGTTGAAGCAGTTCCAGCCGACGGCCGAGCAGGAGGCGCCCACGATGAATTCCCCGAGGGACGTGCAGTCCTTGAAGTTGTTCTCGCCTATGGAGCCCGTCTCGTCCGGCATCACGAAGCGGCGCAAGTTCACGCACCCCTGGAATCCCTGTTGCCGGTTGATCTGCTGGATCGTGTACCGATTCCCGTCTGCGTCCTCGATCCCGTCAGAAAGGTCGATTTCGACGAGCTCCGGGCGGTTCTTGTTGTCGACGATCGAGAGTTTCTTCCCGCTCCAGACGCCGACGTTGATGGACGTGCCGTCCTTGGAGATGGTCGACGTGTCCGAATCGTATATCCACACGGCATTTGCCGACATCGTTGCAAGCAAAAACGCAAACGACAGGTTGAGGCGAAGGAAATTCGAGTTAAACAGCATGATACTCCTTTAATTTATCGCACCACCAAAACGAGGCCGGGACGAAGTTCCTCCACAACCCAGTGCCAGTAGCTGCCAGTCTCTGTCGACCACTTGCCGATGGGACGGGTCCCTTCCAACCCCTTCGAGGCCTTAACGGCCGTGAGCCCGGGGTAGTCGGACAGCGCCTTATCCGCGTCGGTGAGCGCCTGCACGCGGGAGTCCGCGGCCCACTCCGCCGCATGCTTCTTGGCCGCGACGAGGTAGCCGCGCGCCTTAAACTCGAGCGCAGAGGAGCCAACCGTTGTCGGAGGCGGACCGTAGAACCACACGACGCGCGACGCAATGTTATAGGCGAGGCATTCTTTGCCGAGCGTCGTCAGCGATTCGGGCAGTTTCACGGTTCCGATCTTCTCGCCGTCGACGAGCGCCTGGTATCCGAGCGAGACGAGCGACGACTGCGAGAGGTCGAAGTCGGCGACCAGCTTCTTGTGTCCGCGCAGTCCATAGTCGGCGAACGTGGTCAGTTTCGGCATCGTGGTCGGGTGGAAGGAGACGAGGGCACCGCTGTTATTGAAAGCATTGGCACCGATAGACGCCAGGTCGTCCGAGAACGACGCCGAGGCGAGCGCCGTGCAGCGATTGAACATGCCCTGCGGAATCGTGCAGAGCGACGGCGCGGAGAATCCCGTCATGCCCTTGCAGTCCTCAAACTGGTAGGTGCCGGACATCGTCGTCAGTCCGGGAAAGGTCAGCATGCCGGTGATCTTCGTGCAGCCCGTGAAGGCGTGGTCGCCCATCGATGTCACGGTCGCCGGGAACGTGAAGTTGTCCAGCTCCAGGGCCGAGCAGCCGTTGAAGCCGTAGGAACCGATGGTCTCGAGCCCGGGAGGGAACGTCACGGTCTTGAGGGCGCTGCAGCTGCGGAACATCTCCCCGCCGACGGTCTTGAAGCCGGTTCCGAACACCATATTTGTGAGGTTTTTGCACTCCTTGAACGTGTTCCCGTCGGTGGATTCGAGCGAATCGGGAAACCGGACGGAATAAATGTTGTTGTTCTTCTCCAGCGCGCCGTTGTTCGAGCGCTTCAGGACGACGCCGCAGTCCGCCGCCACGCCCGTCAGGTCGAGGTCGCCGGAGCCGGTGAGATACGAAGAACCATTATTTCCGATCGACTTGCCGAGGCTCCAGTTGTCGTCGGCATACTTGTAGACGCCGATCTGCCAGTTGCCGTCGGAGATGACGTGGCTGCAGCCGGAAGGTGCGCCTTCCGTCGTGACCGTCCACTGGGCGGAGGCGGGAAGCGCAAGAAGCGCAAAAGCGGCAGAAAAACATATCGAGCGAACTGGAATCATGCAACTGTTCATTACTTGGCCTTTTGTAGTCGTACGACACACCCCCATTGATGTAATGCACCAGCATTATACGCTTTCATGCGATGAAAAGTCAACCGTATTCCGCCATGCAGCGGCAATCGACGGAAGGACAGTGGAGTGGCAGACCGCAGTCCTCCCACGCATCATGGGGCTGCTGCGCGCGGCCAGCACGTGGAGGGCGGCGTCAGTTCTTTGGGCTATCGCGGGGTCTGTCCCCAGAAATTTAGTCCCGCGCCTTCGACTCGACGCCCCAGCGGTCATCGAGCTTCGTCTTGATCGGATGCGGGAGGAAGCGTATCTCGGCCATCTCGGCCTCGGTGTACTTCGAACCGACGGGCGGGCCTGGATTGCGGAACGTCTCGAACTTGGACGGCTTCACCCCTCGGTCGGGAACAACGAACCACTCGCTGCCGTCCGTGTCGCGCTCTATACATCCGCCTTCCGCGACGACGATTTGCCGCGCTATCTTCTCGCAGACCTTCACGAGCGCGGGAAAATCGTAGTCAGTGTACTCGAAGCGCGATTGCATGTCGAGCTTCGAATAGTACTCGCGCGGGAGATCGCGCTTGCCGATGGACGTGAATATCACGCCTGCGGCGGACGAGGGATTGCAGTCGGAGTCGAAGCCTCCGCGCGTCGATATGACGATGGTGCGGTAAGGGTCGCCGTTTCCGTAGAGGACGCCAAGCAGGACCATCGCGCCGTTGAGCGTCGCCTCGATGTTGTTCGGCGCCTGCGTGCAGCCGCCCTCGTGTCCGTACTTGTCGACGATCTTCCGCCACGCGCCCTCCCAGTCCGCGCCGTCAGCCGCGTGCCACGCCAGCAAGTCTCGCACCATCTCGGCGTAGCGGCTCTCGCGCGGAATTGCGCGCAGGGCGGACTCCACGATGCGGCGCGGCTCGCGCTCGAAAAAGGCGACCGCGTACATTGCGCCGACAAACTGTCCGGCCCACATGCCGTCTCCATAGTTCATCAGCCGGCCGAACTTCTCGCCGAGCGAGACGACGCCCTGTAGGCAACCGGGCGAGACGAGGCCGGAATAGTCCGCCTCTATCTGGTAGTCGATGTCGTTCGCGCACGTATTGACCGAGGGGTGAGAGCTGTCGGGCGGCGCGATGCCGCGACGCAACGCGTCGCGCCCTTCCGCGTTCGCGTGCCAGAGGCGGTAGCGCGAGTTGGCGAACTCGATGCCGGCACGGCGTATGTCCACGCCAAGGCCATAGCGGTCAAGCGTCTGGAGGAACGTCATCTCGACGTATAGGTCGTCCTGGTGGAACGCCTCGTTGATTATCTCCGGCGACCAGGGGCGAACCTTGTCGGCGGGAACAAGCTTGTGGCAATACTTGAACTCGGTCGGTCCGCCGACGCCCACGCCGGCGATCTGCCCGATCCACCCCGCCTCCATCCTGTCGCGGTACTCCTCGACGGATATCCTGCGCTCCGCTGCGGCGAACGGCACGTAGTTCGTCGCGGGGCTCTCGCAGAGACGGCCGATTTCGGAAAGGATGCGTCTGAGGCGGGCAATCTCGAAACTCGGGTCCTTGGGTTTGCAGGCGACAAGCGACTCGGGATGGAACTGGACGCCCGCCGCAGGATATGTGTCGCACTCGATGGCCTCGACGACTCCATCTGGCGCACGAGCGGCGATGCGAAAACCCGGGGCGAGAAGCTTGACGCACTGGTGATGGTGGCTGTTCACAGCCAGCGGCGCGCCACCGATGGCACCCGCGAGGCGGGAGCCGCCTTCAATCGCCACGGCGTGCGCAGGGGGATTCACAGCGTCCTCGGACCACGACCCGACGCGGTGGCGGCATGCGGCGACGCCCTGCGGCGGCACGTACTGCGTCGGGATGTCCTGGACGAGAGATCCTCCGAAGAAGACGTTTACGAGCTGGCATCCGCGGCAGATCCCGAATATGGGGAGCCTGCGCCGCACCGCGCACGACATAAGCGCAAAGTCGAACCTGTCCCTCTCGGCGTTCACGTGGCTCGCGGAGTTGGTCTCCGAGTATCTCGCAGGGTCAACATCCTCGCCTCCCGTCATAAGCAGGAGGTCTACGCGCGAAAGAGCCTCGTCGAGCCGCGCTTCGTCCGTGCAATGCGCGATCAGCACCGGAACGTGTCCGGCCTCCGCAAGCGCGTCAAGGTAGTATGTCGACGCGACGTTGGGCGGGCGGCGGCAGTTGTCACTCACTCCCACGACAAGCGGCTTCGCGTACGCAGGCAGCAGACACGCCGCAGCCGAGAGGCAGAGCGCCACGATCGGGCAGATCATCTTTCTCATGTGGACATTATACCATAAATCCGCAACTTCGCAACTTGACGCGCGCCAGTGATGAACACCTGGACATCGATAGCCCCCGCGCCGTCGCCCAAAATCCTTGCGAATCAGGGATGTCACTTCACCTCTATCGAGTATTTGAAGAACATCTTGGAGGGGAAGACGTAGTTGGGGCTCTCGCTTGCGACCGGCTTCCAGAAGCCGTCGGAGAACTCTTCCATCGGCACAAGCGTCGCGCTCGTCCAGTCGGTCAGGTTCTCCGTAGCAAGCACGCCGAATGTCACGTCGTCGCGGTTGCCCGCAAGCGCGCGCGCCAAGACGACGGGATTGCCCGCCGCATCGCGCACGACCTTGATTATCGGGTCGCCAACGTCGCTCGATCCAGGCGCGATGTCGAAGGCGTAGCGCACTGCGTTCGCGATTCCGCCGCTCATCTCGCCAGGCCCGCCGGAGATGCCGTTCGCGGCGACCCACGCGGCGTAGCCAGACTGCTGTCCGGATTCAGATTCGTAGCAGCCGATGTCGACGTGCGCGCCGGTTTTCCGTGGCTGCACGCCCGAGAGGTCGACGCCCGCCATCGGCTCGTAGTCGACGCCGCTGTCGCAGAGCGGCCCGCCGGCGGCGGGGCGGAACTTCAGCTCCACGGGGATGCTTTCCGCGAGGCGCGGGAAGAACGAGGCGAGCGAACCCGAAATGCAGGTCCCGTTGATTGGCGCCGCGTCGTCCGTCGCGCAGGCGACGAATGATCCCGTTCCCATCCATGCCGGGTTGCCCGTGTCGGCGCCGACATCGACGTTCCCGGCGATGACGCAGTTCCTGACCGTGACTCCGGTACCGTCTGCGAAGACGCCGGCGCAATTGCGGGCCCGGTTCTCCACGATCGTGCAGTTGGCGATGGTCGCGGAGCCTGTGGCGTAGACGGTGCTCGTCTTGTCGGAACCGGTTCCCCCTTCAACCTCGCTCCAGTTGTCGCGAATCAGGCAGTTCTCAAGCCGGCCGCCCGTCCCCTTCATCACGACGGCGTTGCCGAGGGCCGTTTTCGCCCAGCTGGACTCCATGGCGCTGGTGCCGAAGTTGTTGGTGATGACGCAGTGCGTGACGAGGCCGGGACCCAGCATCAGGATGCCGGGCGTGACGGCGTACGGGTGGCTCGCCCTCCCGCCACGGACCACACAGTTGGACATCGTTCCGCCGTTCGATCCGATCCAGACGGAGCCGGCGGTCGTGTCGCTGGTCGGCTGGTGGGAGCTGCCGTAGTTCAGGACGAGATTGGCGACGAGGGCGTCGGGGTGGTTCAGGTGGAAGAGGGAGAGGTCCTGATAGGACCTGCCGGTAGTGGGCGAAGTTGCGGCCTTGGCGCGGTCGATGCGCTGTATGACAACGTCCTCCGGCGTCGCGCCAGTTCCGACGACTCGGATTGCGTTCGTGACGGCAATCGGGTCGTCATCGTCTCGCGTCAGCGTATAGGTTCCTGGCGCGACGAGGACGGTGCAGGTCACGGTCCGGGAGATGGCGGCAAGGGATTCCACTGCGTTCGCGACGGTGCGTTTCGGCTGTTGCGGCGAAGTGCCGTCGTTCGCGTCGTTACCGTCTTCTGCGACGTAGCGGACGGTCGCGTCGAGGTTCGTGTGGCGGATCGTCATCGTCGCGGAGGACGGCTGTCCGACATACGCGCCGGAAACGGACATCACGATTTCTAGCCCCCCGTCCACCTCGTGCGCGGGCGTCACCGGAATGTCGACGAACGCCGCGCCGGCGGGGATCGTCGCAGACGAAACGCCGGGCGGGACGATGACGGCGAGGCCTGCCCCGGAGAACGCGACGTCGAACGACAGCGCAGGGAGACCCGACGGGTCGGCGTCCGCGCGCGAAACGCGGAAGACGCCGGGCGTGAGCGTACCACCGTCAGCTTGCGTCACGACCGCGACGGCGAGCGGGCCGACGTGGAAGGCGGTCGGGCAGGTCGCGGAGACAGGCGTCCCGTTTGACGCGAGCGCCCTGACGGACGGCTGGTGCGTTCCGGCGCCGAGTTCGGAAAGGACGGCAGAATACGTCGCCGGAAGCGAAGTGTCCGCTGTCGCCATCGGGTAGGTGTTTCCGCGGTCGACGCAGACGACGGAAGCGGGGGCGTTCGAGGAGACGGAGACCGAAATGGAGAACGTGCCGTTTCCGCCGCGCGAGACGGCGGGCGTCCCGAGTACGGGGAGGCCGGGCGACGGTTCCGGATCCCCGCCGGCGCCCCATTCAGACTCCTGGCGGAATCCGTTGTCGTGCGCCTCGATGTTTGTCGACGAGTTGAGGTTCAGGACGTCGTTCGTGAATCCGCCGCCGTACGCCGTGTTGAAGACGACCTTGGCGCCGTCGCCCCGACGGAAGCGCACCATGCAGGAGTCCTGCGCCGGGACGCCCCCGCCGCTCCGGAGGAAGACGTTGTTCGTCACGACGAGTCCGGTCGCGTTGACGGCGTTCACGCCCGACGCCGGGCAGTCCTCGAAGAAGCAGTCGCCGATCCACACGTCGCGCTGGACGGATGTCCCGTAGCTCGTCGCGGCATCCGCGTCGTGGTCGCAGCGCACGACGACCGCCGCGTTGCCGCTGTTCGCCGTGCTCGCGACGCCGGCGCCGCACGCCCTGAACGTGCAGTTCGAAACCGTCACGCCGTTCACCGGGCCCATCTCGCCCCACGACGCCCCCGGCGCGCAGAGGATGCCGGCGAGGCGCGTGTTCTCGATCTCGCAGTCCGAGATCGAGACCGGCTTGTCCGTCTGGATGAGGAATCCGCGCGCGCGCGTCACGCCGACCTTCGTGCCGGTGATCTCGACCTCCGGGAGCCACGACTCGTTCGCGACGTAGCACCCCGCCGCGACGCCGGTCGGCAGCGCGTCGACCGTGATTCCCGAAACCGAACCGGAAGTCCCCGTCACGGTCGCCGTGCCGAGGGGTGCGAGCTTGGACGAGTAGAACCGCACGACGTGCCCGCGCTGGAAGTACACGCTCTCGACGCTGCTCGCGAACGTCACCGACGTCCCGCTGACGCTTCCGACCTTCGGGCCGCCGCAGTGGACGTTCAGGATGTCGTCGGCGAGCCCGTTGAACTCGCAGTCCTTCATCGTCAGCTTCCCGCCGAGCGCCGCGACGTGGATGCCGTCGACGCTCGCCGTGTAGATCGTATTGGTGTCGCCGTCGTCCACGCGGAAGCGCTCGAGCGTGAGGTTCGTCGCACCCTTCACGAGCATGACCATGCCGAAGCTGTTCGCGACGGTGACGTCCTCGAAAACCGTGTTCTGCACGCCAGACGCGCTCGCGCTGTAGATGATGATGTTCTGCCCGTAGTTCGACCCGCACGCCATCGAGACCTTCTGCCCGACGGACGACCCCTTCAGCTTGCACGTGAAGGACTTCACGCCGTCCGCGTCCTCCGAGAGGTTCGAGATGCCGAGCTTCGAACCCGCCTCGAAGAACGTCTCGTTCCCGGACGGCCGCAGGTTCTCGTCGAAGTAGTTCACGCGCGAGATGGCGACGTCGGCGGAGAAGGACGCGCTCTTCCCGTCCGTGAGCCGCACCGTCGCGGCGTTGTTGCCGCCCCCCGCCGTGATCACCCCGGTGAACGAGGTCGGGACGTCGTACTTGATCGTGAGCCCGTGCATCTTGAAGTTGCTCGCCGTGATCATGAAGTTCGCGGTGTCGTTGAACGAACTGAGCGGGAAGGCCGTCTCGCACGTGTTGGGGACTCCCGTGCGGCAAATGACCGAGCCCTCGTCGCCCCAGAGCGTGACGCCGGACTTGTTGATCGTCACCGTGTTGTTGATCCAGTATGTCCCCGGCGGGAAATACAGCACCGCGTTCTGCGCGATCATCTTGTTGAGGTTCGAGGCGTTGTCCGCCGCCTTGGAGGGATCGTCCCGGACAAGCGGATTGAAGCTGTTCGACCAGGACGTGCTCTTGTACGTCGTGACGTCCTTGTATCCGCTCGGCGGATCGGCGAAAACGGTGTGCGCCCCAAGTGCAAAGAACGCAAAAAGAACTGGAAAAAAAGTTTTTTTCACGGCGTAGCTCCTGTTTCAAAAAACTACTTCTATCGGACGCGCCAACGACACGCGGACGACCGGCTGGCCGCAGGGCCTGCCTGGCGCGAAGCGCTCGAGGGGCAGAAGGGTCAGGGGATATTATACCATTTCACGCGGCGGATTCGCCACGGGGGAGCTGAGGGGCGTCACTTCATCATGAGGTTGGCGAGGAGCTTCGCGAACTTCGCGCCGTCCGGGACGGGCGAGCCCTCCGCGACAAGAGCGGTGTCGTAGAGGAGCGTCATCGCGTCCGAGAGCGCGTCGCCCTCGAACCCCCTCACCTTCGCGACGAGCGGATGGTTCGGGTTCACTTCGAGGATGCGCTTTTCCTCGGGAACGTCCTGCTTCATCGCGCGCATCATGCGCACCATCGACGGCGGGAGCGCGTGCTCCTGCTGGACGAGGCAGCACGGCGAATCGGCGAGGCGCGTCGAGACGCGGACGTCCGAGACATAGGCCTCGAGCGCCTTCTTCGCGGACTCGAGGAAGGGCTTTAAGTCCTTCGCGGCCTTCTCGTTCGCGTCCTTCTCGGCCTTCTGCTCGTCCTCCGTGCCGAACGCCACGTCGCCCTTCGCGACATCGACGAACTTCTTTCCGTCGAACTCCCTGAGGGACTCCGAAAGGTATTCGTCGACGGGGTCGCAGAACAGAAGCACGTCGCAGCCGTGCTTCCTCGCGGACTCGAGCTGCGGCGCGCGACGCGCGTCCTCCTCGCGCTCGGCGACGATGTAGTAGATGTCCTTCTGGCCCGAGGCCATGTCCTTGACGTAGTCCTCGAGGAAGATGCGCTTGCCTGCCTCGGTGCGGGCGGTCGGATACTTCACGAGCTTCTTGATCCGGTCGGCGTGCTCCCAGTCGGTGTGGATTCCCTCCTTGAGAATGGTGCCGAACGCGGTGAAGAACTCGTCGTATTTCTTCACGTCCTTCTTCTTCATGTCCTCGAGGGTGGATAGCACCTTCGCGGTCACGGCGGACTTTATCTTCTGGACGATAGCGTCGTCCTGCAGCATCTCGCGCGAGACGTTGAGCGGCAGGTCGCTCGAATCTACTACGCCCTTCACGAAGCGAAGCCACGACGGGAGCAGCATCTCGATATCGTCGCCGATGAAGACGTTCCTGACGTAGAGCGAAAGCCCGCGCTTCTGGTTGGGCATGAAGAGCTCCATCGTCGGCTTCTTCGGGAAGAATAGGAGCGCCTTGAACTCGACCTGGCCCTCTGCGCCGAAGGGGATCGTCTCGAAGGGACCATCCCAGTCGTGCGTCAGGTGCTTGTAGAACTCGGCGTACTCCTCGTCCTTGACGTCCTTCTTGGCGCGCTTCCAGAGGGCCACCATCGTGTTGAGCGGCTTCGCCTCGCGCTCTTCGCGCGACTTCTTGTCATCTTCCTTCTCGTCTTTCGGGACGTCGAGCTGGCGGAAGGTGATCGGATAGGCGATGAAGTCGGAGTATTTCTTCACGAGGTCGGAGACGCGCCACCAGTCGAGATACTCGAGCTGGTCGTCGCGAAGGTGCAGCGTTATCGAAGTTCCTGGGAAGTCTCGCTCGCCGTCGGAGATCGTGTAGCCGCCCGACATGTCGGACTCCCACTTGCACGAGACTTCGGTGCCGCGCTTCATGGTCTCGACCGTCACCTTGTCGGCGACCATGAACGCCGCGTAGAAGCCGACGCCGAACTGTCCGATGAGCTCGGGAAGGGACTCTCCGCCCTTCTCCTTCAGCATCTCGCGGAACTTCTTGGTGCCGGACGACGCGATGGTGCCGAGATTCTGCTCAAGTTCGGCGGCGTCCATGCCGATGCCGTTGTCGGAAATCATCAGCGTCTTCGCGCCCTTGTCGGCGGCGATCTGGATCTTCCATTCGGGATTGTCCTGGACGAGCGCCTTGTCGGTGAGCGAGAGGAACTTCGCGCGGTCGATCGCGTCGGACGCGTTTGAGATGAGCTCGCGGAGGAATATCTCCTTCTTCGAGTAGAGCGAATTTACAACGAGATCGAGCATTTCGGCGATCTCGGCCTTGAACTGCTGTGTCTTCTTTTCCATAAGTAATATTATACCATTTCGCCGCGGAGCCATGCGACTGCGGCCTTTAGAAATTCCTCTGGGGTGGAAGCGCCGGAAGTCACGCCAAGGTGCATCACACCCGAGAGGTCGAGCGACTTTACCTCGTCCATCGTCCCCGCCCTGAACGCCCTGCATGGCGCGCATTCGCAAAGCCGCGCAGTGTTCGACGAGCTTGCGCTGCCGAGAACGAGAACGGCATCGCCGCCAAACGCCTTTACGGCGTCCTGACGCACCTTTGTCGCGTTGCAGACCTCTGCCGTCGTCTCGACTTTGAAGCGCGTCTTTAGCGCCACGACGATTTCGGCGACCTCGTCAGCGTTCATCGTCGTCTGGCTGACGACGCCGAGGCGCGTGGCTGTGTCTGCCGTTGCCTCGCAAAGTTTCTTTGCCGCCGCGACATCGGAAATCACGACGGCGTCCTCGACTTCGCCGACGATGCCCTTGACCTCGATGTGCCCAGGATGCCCGATGACGACTACGCGAAGCCCCCTCGCGGCGAAGTCGCGCGCCGCCTTGTGGACACGCTCGACAAAGGGGCAGGTCGCGTCGACGACACAGATCCCACGCGCCTTCGTCGCCTCCCGCACCTCAGGCGCGACACCATGCGCCGAAAAGAGAACCGTCGCGCCGTCAGGAACGTCCTCGATCGACTCGACGAACGTGAATCCGCGCTTTTTAAGCTCTTCGACGACAATCTCGTTGTGGACGAGTTCGTGAAGGCAGTAGAGGGAAGTGCTTGAGTCGCTGCGTCGTGCGGCCGCAAGGGAAAGGGCCTTCTTCAGCGCGGCTGTCACTCCGGCGCAAAATCCGTGGGGCTCAATGACGCTAATCGTCATCGTGCTTCTTTGCCTCGTTCCAGAGCTCGTCCATTTCGGCAAGAGTCATGTCCTTGAGCGAACGGCCCTGGGCTTTAGCCCCAGCCTCGACGGCTCGGAAGCGGCGGGAAAACTTCGAGGTCGAAAGCTCTGCGGCGCTCTCGGCGTCCACCTTGAGATGGCGAGCGAGATTGCACACTGCGAAAACAAGATCGCCAAGCTCCCCCTTCACCTTGTCGGAATCGGCGGGTCTGTCGCTCTTCCTCGCGGCAATCTCGGCCTTGAGCTCGGAAAGCTCCTCCTCGATTTTCTCCATGGGACCTTCGGCGTCCTCCCAGTCGAAGCCGACGCGCGCGGCCTTCTCCTGGGTGCGCTGGGCCTTGAGGAGCGCGGGGAGCGCGGCGGGAACGCCGTCGAGGGCGGAATGACGCGCCTCCTTCTTGTGCTCCATCTGCTTTATCTGCTCCCAGTTGCGGAGCACAGTCGCGGAGTCCTTCGCGTCGACGTTGCCAAAAACGTGCGGGTGGCGGTGGACGAGCTTGTCTGAAATCGCGTTCGCCACGTCGTCGAAGGAGAAGCGCCCCTCCTGCTCGGCCATGACGCACTGGAACATTACCTGGAGAAGAACGTCGCCAAGCTCCTCAACGTAGTTGGCCTTGTCCTCCGGGCGGTCCATCGCCGCAAGGAGCTCGTGCGTCTCTTCGAGAAGGCAGGGCTTTAGCGACTCAAGCGTCTGCTCGCGGTCCCACGGGCACCCCTTCTCGGGATCCCTCAGCCGAGTCATTATGTCGTGCAGTCGCTCTATGCCGGACATGTCAGACCCTGAGGATCTCGAGCACCGCCTTGGCCGCGGCGGAATTGAGCTCGCGGACAACCTCGTCCGCCCCGCCGAAGTCCTGGTAGGCGACATGGGGATTGAGCACGGCGACTGAGCCCATTCCCGCGACGAGCGCCGACTTGACGCCGAGCCCCGAGCCGGTGACCGCAATCGTCGAGAAGTTTCGTAGCTTGTTCATCGCGCATGCGCGGCGCCAAGCGTCCCACTTTACGCTGCCGTAGGTAGCCGCCGTCTCGTGGTAGAGAACGACATTGTCGCCCAGCAGCCCCTCGAACGCCGGCTGCACCGTCTCTATGTCGGCACGCGTCGCGATCACGACCTTGACGCCCTTCGAGGCAAGCGCGGAGACGAAGTTCTTGAAGGACGCGGTGACCGCCTTCGGCACCGCCTCGTTGAGAGCGGCCTCGAACGCTGCGGAAAGATCCTTCGCCGCCTTTGCCGCCGTCTTCTTCGTCTTCACGACGGAAAAGTACTCGGCAATGGCGCCTTGGTAGTTGCCGCCGGCGAGATACTGGGCCTCGACGCGCTCGTCGAACGGTATCTTGTCAAGCGCCGCAAGGAAGCGCTTCGTGACGCCGAACAGGAGCCCCGCTCCGTCCATTGCGGCGAAGTCGAACTCGACTATGACGCCCTTCTTTACGCTTTCTGCCATAACTGCCTCCTTCTGCCCGGGGATGAAACCGCCGGAAACCAACCGTTACTTCGCGGTGCGCTTCTTGCGCGGCTTGGGCTGGCCGATCTCGGACAGCATCTTGCGGAAAGAGCCCTTGCGAACGTTGAAGGGCTTGCCGCCCTTGATGCTCGGGAACTCGCATGCGCAGATCTTCGCGCCCTTCCTCTCGTCTGGGCCGACAACGCCGCTTTCGCCGGCAAGCGCACACGCAACTGCCTTGCGGGCGCACTTCTCGATGAGCTTTAGGTCCTTCTTGCAAGGAGCCGCAGCGCGGGCGAAGTAGCCGGACTTGAACACCTGAACCTTCTCGGCGCCGAGAAGCTGGCCGAAACGCTTGCCCACGTATTGGCCGACGTTGACCTTGTCAAGCCGCGGATGGCCAAACGCGTCGGTCGGAACCTCCTCGCCGCGCTTCGCCATCTCCTTGATGATTTCATTTACGCCGGCGCCCTCCGAAACGAAGATGTTGACGGAATCCCACTTGTCCATGATCTTCCTGAGGCGCTCCGCCTCGGCGGCAAAATCGATCTTGGACTCCGGCACGTAGACGGCGTGGACGTCCTGGCGCTCGGGCGTAAGCAGGAACTCGGGCACGAACTTCGTGCGCTTGAGCATCTTGCGGTAGCACTGCGCCGTCTTGTAGGTGAGCCAGCCGCAGTTGCGGCCCATGACCTCGTGGATCGTGAGGGCGCGCGGGTTCGCGCTGTTCTCCTTGACGACGTTCATGAAGAACTTCGCGCCCTCCTCGGCAGCAGTCCAGGCGCCGAGCGACTGCTTGATCGGGTAGACGTCGTTGTCGATCGTCTTGGGAAGGCCGACGACGATAAGCGGATAGTTGTTGGTGGCGAGATATGCCGCGAGATCGGCCGCAGTAGTGTTGGTGTCGTCGCCGCCAATGGTGTGAAGGACGTCGACGCCGTCCTTTACGAGCTGGTCGGCCGCGACCTTGAGGGGATCCTCGCCCTCCTTGACGAGGCCGCGCTTGACGCAGTCCTTGACGTTCGTGAGCTTCACGCGGCTGTTGCCAATCGGGGAGCCGCCGTGCTTCGTCAGGATGAGTGCATTCTTGCGGACTTCAGGCGTCACGGGCACGGACTCGCCCTTGAGGAGCCCCATGTAGCCGTTGATGTAGCCGATCATCTCGACATTCGGCGCCTTCTTGGTGTATTCGTCGATTAGGTAACCGATTGAGGAACTTAGGCAGGGAGCAAGACCACCAGCCGTCAGAAACGCAACCTTCTTAACTTCTTTCGCCATGTTTTTCCTTCTTTCTTTGATTCAATCACAAATTACAGCTTTTTTGCAACGTTTGCCGTCTCGATGGCGGCCTGCATCGCCGAGAAACCCTTATTGCCCTGCTTGGTGCCACAACGCTCTACCGCCTGTTCAAGGCTCTCGGCGGAAACGACGCCGTCGATTACCGGAACACCAGACGAGACGGAAATCTCGGTAAACGCCTTTGCGGTCGCCTGGTTGATAAGGTCGGCATGGGCTGTCGCACCCTGCACGACGGCACCAAGACAAACAATCGCATCGGGCTTCGTGGCTGCGAGCTTCGCCGCCACAAAGGGAAGCTCATACGCGCCAGGAACCCTGACGAGAGTCAGGTCCTTTTCAGAACCGCCCATACGGATAAACGCATCTTCTGCGCCCTTGACGAGCTGTTCGACTAGAAAACTGTTGAAGCGGCTTGCGGCAATCGCGATTTTAAGCCCCTTGGCCGACAACTCACCGTTGATTTCTTTCATTTCCAATACTCCCATTTGCAAAATAGTGCGGATATTGTATCAAAAATGGCGTATACTGTCAAAGCCGTGGACTTTGCGAAGCTATGATCTACGATTTCAAAGCCCAAGCGATTTGCGCACAGCCCCGCCAAATGCGCGAGCGAGAGACATCATGCCCCAGTCGTTTGGATGGCAACCATCTACTGTTCCTTCCAAATCGCCCGTGTACATGTCGTCTTTCGGCAGATATACAAGATTCTTCCAGCCTTCTGCGACAAGCTTGTCGTAAAGCTGCTTGATATACCTGTCCTTTGCGTCTTGCCCGCCGCAGTAGACATCGCACATTTCCGCCATGACAATCGGCACATCTGGCCGCTTGGCACGCAGGTTCCTTATGAACGGCTCGTAGTTCTCCTCGACATTGCGGCCATTGCGCCCACCCGAAGCCAGCGACCCCATGTTCCAGAGGCAGTCAAGTACATAGCAACTCGCGTCAATGCGGGCGAGGTGCTCGCTCATCTCAAACTCCATGGCGCCAGAACCGGAAAAGCCAAGGTTCACCACAGGAACATCAAGGTCGCGGCCGACGATATTGACAAACGCCAGGCCAGGGCGGGAGCAGCATCCACCATGGGTTATCGACGTGCCGTAGAATACGACGGGCTTGTCGATGCCGCTCTTGCGGGGTCCAAGCGCCGAGACAGTCGCGTTCGGCTCGACGCCAAGCGAAAACTCCCTCACGCCGTTGTAGAGCGGAAGATTCACAAGGCACGGCGTGCCAGGCGTCCACGAAATCTGCATCTCTGCGCCATTTGCATTGGTGATGCGTCCTGTCTTGACGTAAAGCCAGCGCCCGCTCTTTGCGTCGAACCTGTAGACGTCGATTCCGCTAACGCCGGTAGACGGCATGTGGTCCATCGCAAGGTTACGGTCGTACGGCACCCACTTGAACGAGAGTTTCTTCGAGTCGGTCGCAAACCTGAACTGCATCCCAGACGTGTGGTGTTTCATCGCGCGAACACCGCCGTTCACGTTCGTCGTAACACCTGCGGGCAGACGGTCGTAGTAGTGTTCGACATCGTTGAACGCGCGACCCTCGATTGGCAGAAGCTTCCCGTCGATCCACTTGATTCCATTGGTGACGACAATGCCCTCTACGGCCATGTTCTTGTCGTACTTTGCGATATCGTCTGCAAATGCCGCACTCGCCGCAAAAACTGCCGCCGCGCACGCCGCAAACCCTACTGCCAACTTTTTTCCACGTATCATACTCAATTCCTTCCTGCTCATAAATGTCATTTTTGATGTAACTATTGTATCATATCCCCGTCGGCAGTTCAACGCGCGAGGTGCGTTTCTCCGCTCGCCCAACCTTCGAGCAAACTACTCGAACTTCTAATAGTTGATGCCAAGCCGGTTGCCTCCCTCGATTTGAACTATTCAATTTTTCGAATAGTCGCCAGCAACTTTGCTATCTCCTTCGGGTCGCGTGTAGTATAGGAAGTTACACGGCGACCGAGACAGTTGATGGACGAGCCGAGGCCATGCAGTTCCACATTGTCGATGATGAGGAATCGGTCATGGAAGTCGTCGGAGTAGGTGATGGCAAGCCCCTTGTACTGGCGGTTGAACTTTGCGATTTCGGTCGGCGTCGGTTTGCCGCGATCCTTGCAAACAAGCCGCACCTTTACGCCTGGTCGCTTCTTTGAGAGAACCTCCAGCGTAGCCGCATCAGAATAAGGATCGATAAGCAAGATCTCAAATTGTGCGCGTTCGATCAAGCGCGAGACATACCGCATCGAGTCAAACTCCGAATCGGCGGGCAAGATTCCACTTGGAAGGAGATTGCCTCGGTCAAGGGCGTCAAACACCGTGTCTATTCGCTTGTCTGTCTCAAGCTGCTTCAGTTCAATGGCGCCAAGCCGCTGAAGGACACCTACGCTTGACATCAGAAAACTCCGCATCGCAACAAACGCATCCATTATGTCTATGCTGGTTTTTACGGCAATATCACTTTTCAGTACCGTTGCCAGCATAGCTACGCCTTGTTCCGTAAAAGCATAAACCGGAACATGCGAAAACCGCAAGGATTTAAGGTGGTCACAATTTGTGACCACCTCCTCTTTTTCTAGTGGCGTCAAAGCGAAGCGAAACCTCTCAGGGAATCGTTCGCCGTTGCGTCTGACAGCTTGATTCAGCACCTTGGTAGGAACTTTGTACAATTCGGCAAGATCTCGGTCCACCATAACACACTTGCCGCGAATCTGCAGAATTCGGTCGCCTATCTTGCTATTTGAGGTACATTCTGAGGCAATAACTTTCGGTTTCAAATCCAAATCTACGCATGATTCTTTTTCGCTGATTCTCATTACAACCTCCGACTCTTTCAATTTGAACCTGTAAAAATTCTTTACAAGTTACCGCGGTCAATGGCGTCAAACACCATCGCAGTACGCCACTCAACATAGCAACGCCGTTTTCCGCAAACCCATAGGAGAGATATTTTATGTTGCTGCCCCTCCCACCGTTCAAGATGCCAATTGGCATCTTGAACAGTCTTTATGCCGCTTTCCTCGCTGCTTTGGCCTTGGTTGGGTCGGGGGGCGTAGTCTTGACGAGCTCGACGATCTTTGCGGTCAAGTCGGGATTTTCACGCAGATACGTAATCGCCGCAAGCGACCCCTGGGCAATCTGCTCGCCGCCGAAGGCAAGCCAGCTGCCGCGCCTCTCCACGACGCCGCGTGCAAGCGCCGCATCAAGGACGGAACCCTCCCACGAAATGCCGCATGAATAGAGGATGTCGAACTCGGCCTCGTTAAACGGCGAGGCGACCTTGTTCTTCACAACCTTTACTCGCGTACGGTTCCCTATGACCTCGCCGGCGGGCGACTTGATTGCACCGATCCTCTGCACCTGAAGCCGGCAGCTCGCGTAGAACTTGAGCGCCTTGCCGCCAGGCGTCGTCTCGGGATTCCCGAACATCACGCCGATTTTCTCGCGCACCTGGTTTGTGAAAATGCAAAGCGTCTTCGTCTGCGCGATTGCCGCCGTGAGCTTCCTCATCGCCTGCGACATCAGCCGCGCCTGAAGCCCTACGTGGCTGTCGCCCATCGCGCCGTCGATCTCGGCCTGCGGCGTAAGCGCCGCGACAGAATCGACCACTACGATATCGACGGCTCCCGACTTCACGAGTTCTTCGCATATCGTGAGCGCCTCTTCGCCGCTCGACGGCTGGGAGACGACGAGCCCTGCGAGATCGACGCCGATCTTTTTCGCGTAGCCGGGGTCGAGCGCATGCTCCGCGTCAATGAACGCTGCCGTTCCTCCCGCCTTCTGGACGTTTGCGACGGCATGTAGCGCAAGCGTGGTCTTGCCCGAAGACTCGTGGCCGTAGAGCTCAATGATGCGCCCCTTCGGGAGTCCACCGACCCCAAGCGCAAGGTCAAGCCCGAGCGCCCCGGTCGACACGGCCTCGACATCACGTCTCGCTTCGTCGCCAAGCTTCAGTATCGACATCTCTCCGAACTGCTTCCTGATTTCCTTCATCACGTTTTCAAGTGTCATAGTAGTTTTCCTTTCGTTTTAATTTCAAAATTTCTTTTTAGCCGTGTAGAACATGTAGAGCGTGTAGAGTTTCTGCATATTCTACCCGTTCTACACGGTTATTTCAGTCACTCCAACGAACATACCGTTCGTTCTTCTCGAACAGCTGAACGCCGGGGACATGGTCGATCTCGGCCCGCATACGCGAGTTTGGCTCGCCGTAGACCTCGATCACGTCGAATCTGTAGCCACCCTTCCAATGCTCCTTGGCAAGCCAGGTGCGGCAGGCACGGCGCAAAAGGTCTTTCTTGCGCCGCGTTATGCTCTGTAGGCGTCGCGCATACGGGCTTCGCCGCGTATGCTGCTTCACCTCGACGAACGCCATTACGTCGTACATGCGATCGTAGGCGATGACGTCGATCTCAAGCCGCTGGTCGCGGCGACAGGGGCGGACGTTGCGGTCGACTATCTCGTAGCCGTGGACCCGCAGGTACTCGACCGCGACATCCTCGCCCCATACGCCGTGCTCGACGCCGACGTTAGGCACTTTAGGCCGCCGCGGCATTTCGCGCCTCCCGCGCCTCGCGGCGATAGGCCGTCGTGTCATGCTCGACAAGCATCGGGATGCCGAAGCTTATGACGCCAAACGAATTTTCTATCGCAAGCCCCAGCCCCAGCGCCTCTGCGTCGGAGAGGATTATCCTCGCGTTCGACTCGTCCTTCCCGTCGTTCGAGGTGCGATAGAGCTCGAGCGAATAGCCGGCCAAGGGCTCGACCATGTGCCTGAGGACTATGCGCGTATAAAAGCGAGCCGTCCTGTGGTACAGGCCCTTGCCGTCCTCTATAGACTCGCACTCTCCCCTGAACACCTGGACGATGCGCGTCAAGTCGGAAAAGTCGAGCTTCACCGTGAGCCGACCGTCCCAGTCGAACTTCGGGAA
This sequence comes from uncultured bacterium, assembly GCA_902780865.1. Lineage (GTDB taxonomy): Bacteria > Verrucomicrobiota > Kiritimatiellia > RFP12 > UBA1067 > UBA1067. The sequence continues at coordinate 7,851 of CACZHC010000004.1, read as the reverse complement.
CACAGGATTCGGAGCCATGCGGTCGCCGATTGTCAGCTGGTTCGCCATCGTCATCATTATGCATCCGTCCGTATCGTCGTGCGCAGGGTGAAGCGAAAGCTTCAGCGCACAGCCCGTGCCCTTGGCGTTCGCATGGTAGAACGCCAGGTTCGGGCGGTATTGGCCGACCTTTGCGGGAGCGGCGTCTTGAGTTGTATTCTCGTTCATGGTTTTTCTCCTTTCGTTTGTTTTTTCCTCGCCGGGCCGTCAGGCCCAGAAAGAATCAGATCCGTTGTCGAGCTGGCGATATTGGGCGGCACGGAAAACATCCTCCTCCGCCACGTCTGCGCGCCCCTTCAAGTCTGCACAGGTGCGCGCGACCCTGAGAACGCAGTCGTAGGCGCGCGCCGAGAACTGAAGCCGTTCAAGCTGCTCGCGGAACTTCCGCGCCGCCTTCTCGTCCAGGCGGCAGATGTCCTTAAGGTCGCGGCTCTTTGCGTCGGCGTTCGTGGTGATCCCCGGCATGCCACGATAGCGCTCGCGCTGCAAAGCCCTCGCCGCGACTACGCGTGCGCGAATCGCCGCGCTCGACTCGCCGGGCTTGAGGGAGTCGAGGTCGTCGGGCTTTACGGCTGCAACGCCGCACTGGATGTCGATGCGGTCGAGGAGCGGCCCTGACACGCGATGCTGGTACTTGAGTATCTGCCGCTGGTTGCAGCGGCATTCGTGCGTCGGGTCGTTGTAGTATCCGCAAGGGCAGGGATTCATCGCGGCGACGAGCATGAAGCGCGAAGGGAAGTCGAGCGCAGCCGCAGCGCGAGAGACGGAAACATGGCCGTCCTCGAGCGGCTGGCGAAGGACTTCGAGGGCGGGGCGCGGGAACTCCGCGAACTCGTCGAGAAATAGGACACCGCGATGCGCGAGCGAGACTTCCCCGGGAAGCGGCTTGGTTCCGCCGCCGAGGAGCCCGATTGAACTCACGGTGTGGTGCGGCGCGCGGAAAGGCCGCGATGTGACGAACATCCCGCCGCCTTTCTCGCGCCCCGCGACAGAATGAATCTTCGAGACTTCAAGCGCTTCCTCCACGCTCATCGGCGGAAGAATCGACGGTATCCGCCGCGCGATCATCGTCTTGCCCGACCCAGGCGAGCCGATCATCAGCAAATTGTGCCCGCCGGCAACGGCAACCTCGACCGCCTTGCGCAGGCTCTCCTGGCCCTTGACGTCCGCAAAGTCGTCGCCATGCCCTTCATCTGCCGCGACGAGAGAGGCGAGGTCGGTCGAGTGCGGCTCAATCTGCATCTCGCCGCTAAGGTACTTGACCGCTTCGCCAAGTGTCCTCACGGGGATGACATCTATCCCAGGGACGACGCTCGCCTCCTCGGCGTTCTCCTCGGGAACAAGCACCGCACGACGGCCGATGCGCCGCATCTCGACGACGATGGGGATGATGCCTCTTACGCGCCTCACGCCGCCCGCGAGCGACAGTTCCCCCACGAGCGCGTACTCAGAAAGCTCCTCGGTGCGAAGACGCTGCGTCGCCTTGAGAAGCGCAACGGCAATTGGGAGATCGTAAATCGGCCCTTCCTTCCTCACGTCCGCTGGCGCGAGGTTCACGGTAACGGCGTATTCGTCCTTAGACCTGAAGCCGGAATTCCTGAGCGCGGTCGAGACGCGGTCCTTCGCCTCCTTTACCGCAGTGTCGGGCAGCCCGACGATCGCGAACGAGCTCGTCCCCTTGGAGGAACTGACCTCGATCTCGACAGCCGACGCATCTACGCCGTTTATCGCACCTGAATAGCATCTTGCAACCATGTTCCCTTTTCCTTTCGCCTTGTTTTCCAAGGCGGGAACATTGTCGCAAATCTACAAATTTCGTGTGGGTCGCGAATGGGTTTTTTGTGGGTCTTTTTTGACCCTCTTCGTCCCCCGCCCCGCGCAGTTCTACTGTGTCACAGGAGTCTGCCCCTGCTGAGACCCTTGGGTGTTATTTGTGCTGATCCGTGGTTGCTCAGTGCTGGCCTGCCTTCCAGTGTGCGGCTTTGTTTCGGGCAACCGTGCTCACCGACTTACCGTCGGCTCGCTTAACTACATACGGCAACAATGCGCAAACATGCATTTTACAACGGTTTCGCGGGGTCTGCCACCCGATTCTTCCATTTATCTTTTTGCTTGAACCAGTCCTTCACGGACATATAAACTACCGACTCCTTACAAGATGCTACAACGACAACGTTATTTGTTGGTATATGCTCTTTCGGCACATGCGGTTCTCGACAATGAATGAACTGCTCCCACGCCTTGTTATCAAGAGTATAATTGTGCGGACAATAATAAATGCCGACTAGCCGCCTGTCTTTGTCAAAATACAGGCTGCATGATTCCAAGAATAGGGATAGGCTATCAACATCTGACCTTAATCGGCAAGCATACTCAATCTCTACCTTTGAGCAATCGGAAGGGAAGAAACAGACATATGGTGTCGCGCGGTCCACTTCCGTCACCGGACAATCGCAATAAAACCGATCGGGCAAAACGGAAAAGACATCCTCGACAGTCATATATGGTTGGCATCTCTCAAGCCATGAGGCCACATAGCAGTGATTAACATAGCGCCTAAAGCCAAACAAGGCTAAACTCAGCGCAGCGATCACGAGCATGCAGACAATCGCAGGCACCAACAAACGCTTCATTTTCATGTGCGTATTCTATCATAAATCCCCACACCGTGAGGCGGTTTTGCAGCGGAAGCGGCAATGAAGCGAACATGATTGTATCGAGACTGTTAGAGTCGATTAGGTTCGAAAGAGTCAGGCAGGATAGAGTCGTGTAAAGCATGTCGATTCGCGGTACGGCAAATCTGTCGTGGGCAAGGTTAAGCGAGCCGATGGGACGCCGGCGAGCGCAAATGCTACGAAGAAAAACGCGCCTTATGGAAGGTGAGGCAAGGGACGAGGGAGCGAGTGCCGAACTGAGCGACATGCGGCTGCGCGGTGAAGTGGCGGGTCGGATTAGGAGCAGTTAGAGTCGGTTAGGGACAGAGTGGAGTCGGCGTAGCATCAGATAGAGTTAGGCAAAATGTGAAAGACCGCGAAATCGATGTCGCCACCGGCTTTTTCGCCGGAGCTTTGCCGCGTATCCGCGGCAAAGCTAGCGAGCCCTAAGCCGAAACATCCCCTCCGCTTCCGCGCCACCGCTATGCTACAAGCGGCGCGACGACTTTCAGGCAAGCCGCTCAACGAGGAAGGGAATCGCGCGCTCAAAGCTGACGCCGTACCAATGGTCGTCGTCGGTCGCCTTTATCGCCTCGCAGACAACGTCGGCCGCGAGCGCTGCGGCTTCAAGCGCCGTCTTGCCGCGCAGCACCGCGCCCGCAAAGACGGACGCATAGACATCGCCCGTGCCGTGGCTCATCTTCTCAAGCTTCGGATTGAAGTCGTACTGCACGGTCGAGCCGTCGGAAACGGCGCTCCCGAGCTCGTCTGGCGAGAAGCTGACGCCCGTGAGAACGACGTTCTTCGCGCCGAGAGCGTGAAGCTTCGCGATCAGCGCCTCAAGTTCGCCCTTCGTATAGCCGGAGAGAACCGGCTTTTCGCCGACGAGCAGCGCCGCCTCGGTGAGATTGGGGAGAATGTAGTCAGCACCGTCGACGAGCCGCGCCATCTTCGAGGGGAAGTCGGGCGCAAAGCCAGTGTAGAGAACGCCGTTGTCGGCCATCGCAGGATCGACGACTCGGATTGCGTCCTTCTCGGCGCACGTCTTGAAGATCGAGAGAATCGGGTCGATGTGGCTCTCGCAGACATAGCCCGTGTAGAACGCGTCGAAGCGGATTCCCTGCTCGATCCACTTCGCCTCGACCTTGGGAAGCTCGCCCGTCAAGTCGGCGAAGGTCCACGACTTGAAGCCGCCGGTGTGGTTCGAGAGGATAGCGGGCGGCAGCACCGCACACTCGACTCCGCACGCCGAAACGAGCGGAAGCGCGACGGTCGTCGAGCACTGCCCGACGCATGAAATGTCCTGGATCGTAAGAAGCCTTTTCATGGCTGGTCCTTTCACTTGATGAGGGACAGAAATTCCTGGCGCACCTTCTCGTCGGTCCTGAACGTGCCGAGGACGGCGGATGTCGTCATCTCGCTGTTCTGCTTCTCGACGCCGCGCATCATCATGCAGAGGTGCTTCGCGCGAATCACGACGCCGACGCCTTCCGCGCCCGTCTCGGCCATCACCGCGTCCGCGATCTCCTCGGTCATGCGCTCCTGTATCTGAAGCCGCCGCGCATACATGTCGACTATGCGCGCGAGCTTCGAGACGCCGAGCACCTTGCCGCGCGAGATGTAGCCGATCGCGCACTTGCCGTAGAAAGGCAGCATGTGGTGCTCGCAAAGCGAGTAGAGCTCGATGTCCTTCAGGATCACCATGTGGTTGGTGCCCGACTTGAAACGCGCGCCGTTCACGACCTTGGCGATGTCCTGCCTGTAGCCGCGCGTCAGGAACGAAAGCGACTTCGCGACCCTCACGGGGGTCTTCTTGAGTCCGTCGCGTCCGGGATCCTCGCCAAGCTCGACGAGGAGCTCCCTCACGAGCTTCGCAATCTTCGCCTCGTTCGGCGTCTTTGCTGTCCTCTTCTTCATGAAGTCGTATTATATCATATCCCGCGGCGGCGGACGACGATCGTCGAGTTGGCCTTGGAACCGGCGAGGCGGTTCCACTCCTTCAGCATGGCGAGATATTCGGCGGGCAGCATTGCCTCGCGGCGGGTATGGTGCGTGACGACGATGTCGACTGAAAGCACGTCGTCCTTGACCTCCAAAGTGACCACGGTGCCGCTCCAGAGTTCGCCGGGGTTCGCGGGGTTGCGGATCTCAAGCGACTCGGGCAAGCTCTCCACCTCGGTGTAGCCCTTGGGGAATACGACCCTGTAGCGGCTCGTCTCGAACGTCTCCTCGCCGTCGACTCCGATGGGAAGCTCGCGCACAGTTCCCGTGACTCCAAAGGGATGCGCCGCGAGCTGCGGAACCTCAAACGAGATCGCATCGCCGGAGACTACGGCCATGGCGGGGACGAACGCCGAGAACGAAAGCGAGAACGGATACCCCTCGGTGTCCGTCACGAGCTCGCGCGTCGCGCTCGCGGACTGCGCGATTTTCCCGAGCATCTGCTGGAAGTGGCGCGAGCGAATCTCCGGCAGCATCTCGGCATAGCGCTTGCGAGCAGGGCCGACCGCCGCGCCATACTGCTCGAGGGAGAAGTCGATGTCGACAGCGCCGTTCTCGCGGATCGAAAACGACAGCGTCTCGACCTCGCAGTCGGAGAGGTCGCCGGAAGACGCGGCTATCGTGCCAAAGCCGCCTGTCGCCGGGTCGAGGAACATCGACCTGTCGTATGCCGTCGCGCCGAGCGGCGTGTATTCGTTCTCCGTTCCGAGGAAGTACGTAGTCGTCTCGCCGCCCCACCAGAGGAAGCCGCCCTTTTTCACCTTGACGCGGCAGAGCGCGTAGAAGAAGCGCGAGACATTGGGGAATTCGTACATGTCGCGCATGAGGACGGCCATGGACGAATCCGCAGTGTCGCCCGCGAACACGATGTCCGCGTCGTAGCCAGCGCCTTTCAAAAGCGCGCAAAGCGTACGGATGTACCCAATGCGCGTCGCGTACCGCTCCTTGAGGACAACCTCGGGCGCAACGACATGGTCCTCGAGCCGGATCTCGCCGAAGCTTGGCCCGACGCGGCGGATGTGCCGCGCCATCCAGTCGCGGATCTCGACGAGCCCTGTCGGGATGTCATAGTCCTTGGGATCGACTGGCTCAGGATCGAGCGTGCGGTACTGCGCTGCGACAGACGCAAACGAGTTAGACGAGATTGTAAAGACATCGCGCCACAGGACGCCGGGCGGCAGCATCTTCTCGTCGGGGAGAAGACGCGGGTTCTTCACCTCACGCTTCCAGTCGGAAGTTCGCGTAGAACGGAAGAGGCGCGTCCTTCACGGTCGTGACTACCGTGTAGGAGATGACGCTGCCGATCTCGACGGACGGAAGGTTGACGACAAGCTGCTTCGACGCCGGGTAGCGCGGCGCGGAAGAGACCCAGTCGGCGTCGAGGACGCTTGTCTCCTTCGGCCCCGCGAACACGACCTGTCCGTTCCTGTTCGAGACGCTCGCAGAGACAAGCTCGACGGTCTTCCACGACGGGTTGTACGAGAACTTTAGCTCCGCCGCGCTCTTCTTCCCCTTGTAGGTGAGAATCTCCTTTACGACCGTGTTCGTGGAAACCCATGACGAATCGCCGAAGAAGTCGTAGGTCCTGACGCTGGAGACTATACGCTCGTTCGCGTTGGCGAAGCGGTCTTTCGCGAACGTCGGATTCTTGCGCTCGGACGCCTCGACGCGCTTGATGTTCTCGCGCAGGTTAAGGTACTCGTCGGGCGAGAACTCGACAGTGCCGATCGAAAGACGACGCTCGAAGACGAGCTTGTCGCCATCGCGCCTAAACGTGCGGGTAAATTCATAGCCGCCCTTTATCGTCTCGTCGTCCGGCATCGACGCCGTCGCGCCAACCGCGCCCGCGAGGTCGATCTCCATCTTTTCTTCAGCAAGGGCGGTCGAAGAGACCTTTAGCGGATACTTGCGGCTCTCGAGCGCAGTGCGCCCGGAAAGAAGCCAGTTCGCCGCGCCGAGCGCAGAGGAGAGCGACGGAACGGAAAGCTCGTCGCGCGTCTCGCCGCGAAGCAGGACTTCTGGATACTTGACGAGGAGCTTTACTTTGAGCTCTTTCGTCGTGTCCTGGAGGTCCTTTGGCTCTATGTCGCACCGCATCAGCTCGGCGCCTGCCGAAACGCCCTCTACCGCCCGCTCGAAAAGCTCGCGGCGCTGCTCGGGCTTGAGCGACAGGAGATGGCGGCGGAAGGAGTTGTCGTTTATGCCGCAAAGCGTGATCGCGTGGTCGGCGAGAAGAGAGCCGTCCTTGCCAAGACGCCCGCTGCCGACGACGGTGACGGCATTTTTCGAAGGCGGCACGACTGGAGCCGTGCGAAGGTCTTCGCCATCGGGGTGCGCCACGAGATACGAGCAGTCGCCCAGATACGCAGGGCAGAGGTCGCGGCTCGACTCGTCGGTCGGATCCATAAGGATGTAGTCGCCGTCCAACTTCACGGCGACGACCGCATGGTTGAAGAACGGTGTCGGCACCTCGTTGTCCATCTTCGCGGCGCTGACGCTGATGAGGACGGGGTAAGACTCGAAGTCCGCGATCCTGAACATGGCGACGAGAAGCGCCGCCTTGTCGCGGCACACGCCGTAGCGGTTGTCGAAAGTGAGGTCAACGTCGTGCGGCGCGTAGCCGGGAGACGTGTCCTCCATCGTTAGGCCCATATAGCGGATCTCCTGCGAGACGAACTTGTACATCGCGCGCACCTTGTCGATGGGCGCGGCATTTGCGCCGACGCTCCCCATGATCTCCTCGACTTTGTTCGTCATCGCGGCGTTCGTCTTCTCAAGATGGGGAACTGAGACGTCCCAGTACCACTTCGAGAGCTCCTGCCAGTTGGCCGCCGTGGAGACGCGGAGGTTCTGGCCCTGTGTCCAGTAAGGCGGCATCGCCGGTTCGGGGAACATCTGCGGCGAGTTCTCGACAGTCCAGCTGTAGACAATGCGCTCGCCGTTCGTTACGACGGACGAGACGACGTTGCCGAGCGGGTTGCGAACGGCGATGTTCTTGAGCGGACGCGAAAGAGGACCGTCGATTCTGACGGACGTACGGACTATCGGCATCGTCGATTCGAATATCTCCATGTCGGCCCACTGGTCCTTGACGCGGCTTTTGGTCACAGTGCGGCGCGTCTTGACGTGGAGCGTCTCGCCGACCTTGATCCCGGGG
>CACZHC010000003.1 GCA_902780865.1 uncultured bacterium | reverse complement strand
GTAGGCGCCGACAAGGCGTCCCGGGAACGCCTGCTTCGCCGCGTCCGCCATCTCGAGGAGGAAATCGGCCATCGTGTTGATCAGGCAGTCGTAGTAGTCGAGGACTAGCTGGTCCTCGGCGGGGTCGAGGAGATCGCCGTTCTTGTTCGGCTGCGAGGAGTCGGCGTATTCGTGCTTCCGCGACGCGAGCGGCGGGATCGCCGCGTCGTCGACGTTGCGCTTCGCCTTCATGTAGGCACGGAACTTCTCCTGCATGCGAAGTCCGTTGTCGGGCCCTTCGTACATTCCGAAATAGCACCATTCGGTGTAGGTGCCGTAGCTCAGGCGGAAACCGACGAGACGCTTTCTCCACGGCTGCGTCTCGACGTATTCGCCGAGCTTCTTGATCATGTCGACCACCAGCGCGCGGAACGCGTCGCTCGCGGGCGATGGACGCAGCACGCGCATCCGGAACTCGTCGCCGGCGTTCACGTCCGGGTCGCCGGTCTCGTAGCCGACGCGCTCGGTCATGTTTGTCTGGATCCAGAACTGCATCATAAAGCGCGGCGAGATGACCACGTAGGCGTCAGGATTGATCTCAAGGACCCGCCGCACCATGTTGCTGACGCTCGAGAAATTGTAGGACCCGTCGCTTCTGCAGAAGTTCTCTGCGAAGAAGTTGACCTGGACGATGTCGAACCCGACTTTCGACAGACGGACAATCGCGCTTTCGTTGTAGAGATCCCCAGCCTGACAGATGTTGAAATCGGGCGCGTGCAGACTCCCGTTGAGTTCGACGAACGGCGAATGCCCGCGGTACACTATGCGCGCGACGGGGTCGGGCTCCTGCTCGAGCCCCGCCCAGGCAGCCTCGAACGCCTGCAACGGCCCCTGCGCCGCGGCGATGCGCGCCTTGTCCTCCGGCGTCAGGCAGAGCCCGATGCGAGAGTCGCCCGCAAAGCGCGTGGCCCACGGCTCGGTGAGCGCGTCTCCGACGACCGTCACCTGTGGCCATGCAGCGTCGTTGAAACCGGGCTGTTCCCATCCGGCGGCCGGCGCATGGACCGTGCCCTTCACGGACGCACAGCTGTGGACGTAGGACGTCGCGCCCGAGGCGTAGGTGCACTCGAGGAGATAGAGCGCCGCGGAGACAGAAGTCGCGTTGGTGAGCGAGATGGCGATAGTGTTCTCGCCCGCGACCAGATACGAGGTGACGGTGCGGTGCCCTGCGCATGCGTGCCCGTTCACGTACGCCTCGCCCGAGTCGTCGAGGCACTTGCTGAGCATCGCCTTGGACGGCTTCGCGTCAAGGGTGAACGTGTGGCGGTAGTACGAGACGCCGCCGTTTGTCGCATTGCCGTCCGCAGCCCAAATGAACTTCGACGCGCTCGCCTCGCCCGCGGGGATCCCTGCGACCTCCGGCGCGAACTCGTATACGTAGGGGTCGTCTCCAAAAGCGGAGAGAATCAACGCGGTCGCGCAAACGACTATTGCCCTTTTCATGTTTTCCGTCGCCTTCTTTTCAGGAAAAGTTTTACAGAAAGCATTTTATCAAACGCATACCCCCCAGACAATGATACGAAAGTATACTGCCATGCAAGGATCATTTCAATTCCCAAGTGGGCAGGATGTCAGCAGCGACGGACACGCCATTGGGCCAGCTGTTTTCCTTGTCCAGAATCGTGATCTTCTTCGGAGACGGCTTCGGATCCTTGCCGTGGACGAGCACAGTCTTCGCCTCGCCGTTCCACTTCGTCCTGCGCAGCGCGATGGTGCCAGGAAGCCTGTCGGGGTTTGCCGCGGGGTCGGAATTTGCAGGCACGGAAATCGAACGCAAGTCGGACACGTCGACGAGACTCTGAGCGCCCGAGACCGTGCAGCCGTCAAAGCCGATCTTGCCGACGGTGTAGACGCCAAGCTTGAGAAACGGAGAATCGTCGCACGTCTTGATCGTGCAGTTCCTGAACACGAGGTCGGCAGGCCTATCCCAGTAGTTGCCCCTTACGGTAGTGCCCTCAAAGGCACAATCCGACATCTTGGCGTTGGCAGAGGAGATCCCGAACAAGGCGCAATTCGCGAATTCGCATTTTGCGACGTCAAAGCTGCTGACGAGATTATTCAGCTTCGCGTTCACGAAGTGGCAGCGCTCCCAGCTGTTTGTGCGCTGGAAACGCGCAAAGGATGAATCCTTTACGGTGACCTCGAACCAGCGGCCGGCGGGAGAAGACCGATACATTTTTCCATCCGTGCAGTTCTCGAACGTGCAGGCGTAGGCATTGGCGGCATTGACGGGCATGTTCCGGAACTTGCAGTTCACCACGCGCCCCGCAGGACCTACGTCTACGTTAAACTGGTTCTCTTCTCCGTCGAAGTCGCGGCCAGAGATCACATAGTCCCAGTTGTCAAGGCGGGGGTTCTTGTCGTTCATCCCCAGATGGACGATCTTTGTGTATCTGTTGCCCTCAAAGCGCCCGTAGCCGGACCGAAGGCGGGAATCGCACCAGTAGGTCCCTTCGCCTATGGCGTTGTCCCTCACGCACGGAGAGTGCGTGCGTCCCCAGAAGTAGACGTCGCAGTCGTTTTTCTCGAGAATGAAATTGTGTCCGGCGCAAGTCAGGATGGAGTTGTTTCGCGGATTGTCGCGGAAGACGTTCTTGAGGAAGTAGACGTCCTGCATCTGGTCCCAGCCGTCCTCGGCGTCAAATGCGCAGCACGCCGCGCTCTCGCCCGACAGCGTGAAAAAGTTCCCCTCGAAAAGCATGTTCTTCATTGCAGACGCCGCATAGCCGACACAGCGGCAGTGGTCGAACCGACAGTTCTTCACAGCGCAGTTGACCGGAATCCTAAAAGCCATCACCATCAGGTTCGACTTGTCGGCGGCTTCGGCGCTCTCGTCCTCGACCGAGACGCGCAGGAATACGGCGCCCTCGGGAATCCACATCTCGCGGTACTGCCAGGAAGTCTCCGCCGAGATGAACTTCTTCCCGGCATCGTACCACGCGACCGTCATCTGCCAAGAGCGCGTCACGCGGCCCTGGTAGCCGAGATGCTTCGATACCTGGAGGCGATCGCGTCCCTTCTCGCCCGTGATCTTGCGGATGTCCTTGAAGTCCGTCGTGAAGCGGAACTTGTCAGACGCGTCAACGGCACCGGTCTTGGCGTCAAGTCCGCCCTGGGAGAACTTGGGGAGCGCCTCGCAGAAGAACGAGAGTCCCCCCTTCGCGTCGGTGCGGATGCCGTTCTGCCCACCGTAGCCCGTTATGTCCACGACCTTGACGTTCTCGACGGAGCAGTACAAGGAACCGCCGCCTATCTCGAAGCCCGCGGGCCACTCCGAGTTGTTGGGCGAACCCGCATAGTCGTGCTCCCAGTAGTCGCCTTCGAGCGTGCCGCCGACGAGATGCGCATCCACCATGCTCGAGAGGCGCACAATCACAGAGCCAGATCCGGTGAAGCCGTTCTGCTTCAGCGTCGCGGACCCAAGGTCGAGCGTCATATGGCTCGGGACAAACACGGAATTGGTCCAGGAGATCCGGTAGGTGCCCGGCAGCATCACGAACTTGCGGAACCCTGAAGCGGCCTTCTCGTCAAGGAGCTTCTGAATCCCGACGAGGTTGTCGACGGACGTCTTCTCGACGGCGACCTTGTCGTAGCCCGAGTCGTAGACAATCTTCGCCTGCTTCCAGGCCTGCCATGGCAGTCTTCCGGTCTTCAGGTCAATCGGAACGGTGACAGTATAGCCAGGAACCCCCGCGCGCTTCTCCTTCACTACCCTAGAGGTACCGTTCGTTTCCAGATATACGATTTTCTCCAAGTCGCCGTCGTTGCGGATGCCGTACTTCTCGAGGTCCGCCGCGGTCATCGTGTAGACTTTGTCGGCAGGAATTGCGAGATCCGCGGCGGATACGACGCGGAAATCGTGGATGACGCGATGAGACTCGCGCCCTTTCGCGTCCTTCGCCCAGACGCGCATTTCGTATTCGCCCGCGGGGAGCTTGCCGAGGTTGAACTCGGCATCGCCGCTCTTGAGGTCTGCGAGCGTCAGCGTCTTCGACTCGCCGCCCTTGATGCGATATTCGAGAAACGCGGTAAAGCGGTGCGAATCGTCGAGGAACCTGATCTTGGACGACTCGAAGTCCGTGACAAAGATCCCCACCTTCACTTCTTCTTCAGGTGTAGCCGTCGGCTTGACGTAGTAAGTCGATATGTACGGATACTTGAACTGCTCAGGCGTCTGATAGCTCGCATCCTTCGCGAGCGCACCCTTCATCATCGACGGATCGGTGAGATAACCAGGTAGCACTGCCTGGGCAAATGCAAGTCGAAATAACGCAACGGCGGCAAAAAGAACAAGTGTGTTTTTCATAGTTTAGCGTTCGGTAAACTTCTTGAGGAGCCATGCCTGGCGGAGTGCATCGATCTCGTGGTCGAGCCCGATCCAGACTTTTGCGCCCTTCTCGTAGACTTCGTTGACCTCGTCGTCACTCATCGTCGCCGTCACTTTCGCGGCCTCGGCCTTGAGCGCGGCTTCGAGCGACTTCAGGACGGCAGCGGAGAATTCAGGGTCGCCGACTACCGAATCGCCCCAACGGTCGAACGCAGAAAGCTGTCCATGACCAGTGCACCTCCAGGTCTTATATGTGTCGTAGACGAGACGGCGGCGAATTGCCGCGATCTCGGCCGGCTTCAGGTTGAAGACGAGGTGTCCCCAGCTCGACGATTCGTGGATGCCCTGCGAGCCGCCCCACGAGCAGCCGTCCGCAAGGCACTCGAAGCGCCACTCCGTTCCTGCGGCGGCGGGAAGCTTCTGGTAGAATGCCCTCCACGGAAGCGTGATCATGAGCGCATAGTCGCCGTCGGTGAACTCGGTCTCCTGGCGGAGCGCACAGGGGCTCTTCGTGTCGTCAAACTCGACGCGCTGGGCGTAAGCGCTCGAATAGGCAGTGTAGAAGACGAACCCGATACCTTCCTTCGGCGCAGAGCTGAAGCAGATGTACGGCTCGTTCGCGCCAGGCGCAAAGTAACACTCAGTGCCGATGCCGCCGGCAAAGCCCTGCTCTACGGCGCGCGCGTTTTGATCGACGACGCGCATGACGACCTTAAGTCCTTCGACATCGCAGAACGCCGTGACTTCCATCTTCGCGTCCTTCGAGTCCAGCGCCGTCTTCTCGATCGTGGTGCGGCCCGTAGCGACGTCAGTCTCGAGACTGTCGAGCTCGCCGCACATCTTGACATCGACATACGACTTCTCAAGCGAATCCGCGATGGCGCGCCATGCGTCGATCGAACTCACGGGACGGTTGAAGAACTTGACGTTGTAGCGACGTTCGGGCAACTCCTTGAAGAGCGCGCGATAGGCGGCGACATAGCGCTCGCATTCCTCGTTGCGCTGAAGGTTCAGCGTCCACTGCGCGGCAATCTGAAGCGCCTGCGCGTACTCCTTGATGTCGAGCTTTGCCGCCTTCGCGACGGGAATGAGATCCTTCCCTGCGGCAAGCGCCTTGACCATCTCGAAGCGGACGCGGTCGAACGGCTTGACGGTCGGCTTTTCCTTTGCCGCGTCCTTCGCGAGGAACTCGTCTGCCTTTTTCGCAACCTCTCCGCCGCGGCCGATGGCGACAAGCGAGAAGAGGTAGCCGCGGTAGCGCGCCTGGTCCTGGAACCAGCCCAATGTCGGGAAGGATTCGGCAAGCTTAACGAAGAGCGCCCAGTCGCCAAAGCGATAGACATTTGAAAGCTCGCCGAAAAGACGCCCGTCCACAAAGCCGGTGTAGTCGAGCCCGCGGGCGATTTCGCGCGCCTTATCCCCTCGCCCGGACTTCTCTGTCCCGAAATAGCGAATCAGCAGATCACGGCGGTTGTTTGCCGGGTTCTGCGCGTCGGAGATGTACGCGAAGGCATCGTCCGCCGCCTTTGCGCGATCGTGCTCGTAGAACCACTTGAGACGCGGATAGGGATCCGTGACGCCCACCCATGCCGCGGCGACATCTGCGTCGTTGCAGTAGTCCGCGGCGAGGCTCGCGAGCGCCTTGGCGGCCTCGGCGGGATTGTACTCGGCCGCCTTCTTGTAGGCCGCCTTCGCGTCATCGTAGCGGTCGGCCCACTTGCAGGCGTCCGCGACAAGGCAATGCGCCTTGAAGAGCTCATGTGGCTTAAGGCCCTCGAACGCCAGCGCCTTCTTGGCCGTCGCAAGCGACGACTCGTAGTCCTTGCGGCCCGCCTGCTGGCGAGCGAGCGCCCGGAGAAAGCCGAGCTTGTCTCCGTTCGGACAGTCTGCCGCGGCGATTTCGCGCTCGCAGACACCGGGAATGTGGTCTTCGGACCATTTCTTGTCCCAGTTGCCGAACTGCGTCCACCCTGGCATAGCGCAGAAGGAGATGATCTTCTGGTCGATATAGACGCGCAGCTTCGCGTTCGTCTTGACATCATCGTCGTTAAGGCGACGCTCGAGGAACTCGACGGTGTCGCGGAACTTGCGCGAGACCTTCTGCTGCTCCTTTATCTCGGCGTCAAGCGCCTGGCGGGGATTGAGCACCGGGGGATTGGCGGCAGACGCGGCAGAAACGCCGACAATCGAAGCGGCGGCGAGGACGGACTTGAAAATCACGGATTCAAACTTCATGGTATTCGTTCCTTCCCCTAAATCACTTCGCCTCGAACGCGCGGAGCTTCTGAATATGGTTGATCATCTCGTAGCGGAACGTCGTAAGGTCGTAGTCGTCGCCCTTCGCGTCCGCAAAGAGCTTGAGCGCGATCCTCGCGGCATAGCGCGCCTCGGACGCACCTTCCTTTATAAGCTTCAGCGCCGTCGTCTTGAGGAGCGTCGCGTAGCGAATGTCGTCGATCGCCTCGCGGAAACCCTCCCAGGCAAGTGTATCGACGCATCCGTTGCCCGAGCCGTACACGAAGTTCATCGGCCGGTAGAGGCCCATCTCGATGTCGTTCCAGCCCTGAAGGTGGTGCGCGTAGTTGTAGTTGCAGCCATAGCCCGCAAGGTACGGACCCATTCCGTACTGCCTGCGTGCAAAGGCAGGGTTTTCGGCGCCGACATGCTGCGATGCGTACCAGCCCATGCGCCCGTCGGGAGCAGTCTCGTTGTATTTCTGCGTCTTGGCGGCCGAGCGGTGGTCGGGTGAGAACGGCGGCCACCAGAGGTCCGCGAGGTTCGCGCCAGCCAAGTACCCAGACTGCGAGTTGACGGCAAAGAGGAACCCCTCTTCGTGGTATATCTCGACCATGTCGCGAATCGCGCGCAAGGTATTTAGCCCGTATTCGTCTCCCCACGAAAGCATCATCCCCTTGTGCGACCCGAACGCCTTGTCGAGAGACCTCGCCGTGTTGCGCGCGGCATAGCGCACGTCCGCGTCGTCGGCGGCTTTCATCGAGCCCATGTAGGCGCCCTTGAAATCCATGCCAACGCGCTTGGCCATCTCCCTGTACTTGACGCTCTCGCCAAAGCTCGGCGTAATCTCGTTGTGGCGCACGAAGTCTGCGAGGATCGCCTCGAGCTGGCGCTCGGCGAGCTCCGAGTCGTTTCCGTTCGAGCAGCGAATCCACTCCATGTTTACATACTCGCAGAAGAGCGACAGGAAGTCCTTGTCCACGTCGTAGTATGTCTTCGGCGCTGGAAGCTCGAAATCGAGTACGCGCAGACGGACAGGCACCTCGTGGAGAAGCGCGCCGCCCTTCCGCGCCGTGACGGCGATCGTGCCAGTGTAGAGCCCCGGCTTCGCGTCCTTGCCAACGTGCACTGTGAGCATGAACTGCTTGTTCTTGTCCTTCTCGAGAGTCGCACCCGCGAACGAAGGAGAGTCGGAGAACCCAGGCTGCATGCAGAGAAACGCGTCGTCGATGCGACCTACCTTGAAATCGACGTCGCGCTTGTGGACCCCGCGCGGCGCGGTAAGCCAGAAGTAGCTGACGGACCCGTCCTTCGCGGTGACGCGCGCCCAGTTGCCTTTCTTCTCGGTATCGACCTTCACGAGATCCTCGTCGTGGAGAAGAAGTTCGGGGCAGAGCTTAAGGCGCGGATCCTGGAAGTAGCTCACCCAGGCATTGGAGTTCTGGTACCAGACCTTGACCGTCGTGAGGTCCAGCTCCTTTGCCGGGATTACATCGCCCTTCTCGTTCTTCAGGTCGCCTACGCGCATGTCGACTTTGCCGAGATCGGCGTCGGACCTGAGGACAAAAGAGCCGCCCTCGTATTCGCCGCGGGCGGCAACCATTGCGCAAGGCGCGTCTTTGACGGCCTCGCGGGGAAGCGAATCGGGGAGAACCTGGCCCTCGCCCGTAGCCGGGACGGAGAAGCTAACGATTCCCGCCAGAAGCAGCATTGATGTCATGTCAAGTATTCCTTATTCTGCGTTCAACCTCTTGTCTTCTCTGATCTACCATTTTACGGTTGCCGTCATTTTAGCATTTTGTAGCCGCCTTTTCCACTATACGAAAGTGCCATCGCGCCGGGCGCTGGCTCCGCGACTGCGCCGAGAATCGCCGTCGCGACGTAGCCGCAATCTTGAAATGCACTGCCGACGCCAAAAACTCACTTTCGGCTAGTCGATTCTGAACATCACCCGCGGGCGATTCTGCACCGGCGGCGCGGAGCCGTCGTACTCGTAGCAGCCGATCGAAGGCGGATTCGCGAACTGGGCACCGTCAAGGTCGGTGCCGATTCCATCATAGACCACGCCTGCGCCCTTCGCGGGCGAGTTTGCGGCAAGGTGGTAGTCGTTGTTCGCGGCGCTGACGAACGCCGGAGAGCCGAAGAGGCTGTTGGCTCCGGTCTTATCCGCCTCAACGTCGAAAAGGCAGTAGTCCACACCGCCCGTGTAGCTCATGTCCACAGTCTTCGCCGCGGTGCCGGAGGCATTGCCAGCGACGATGCAATCGACAAGTGACGCTTTCCTGTTCGTGTCGTTCGCCGAGTGGACTCCGCCGCCCGTTCCGCTCGCCCAGTTGCCAACGATGGTGGTGTTGCGCACCTTGCGGGCGTAGTTCTTGTAGAAGAGATCCAAACCAATGCCGCCGCCATTGCCGAACACCCGGTTCCCGCGGACAAGACACGCATCGACGACGGATTCGCCGCGGACCGTCTGGTCACGACAGCCGATTCCGCCTCCGCCGCAGTAGGTAGCGCCTTTCATGCCCACTTGGTTCTGCACGATGATGCTGCGCTCGACGGTGCCCTTGTCAAGGAAGACCCCTCCGCCGAAGCACGAGTTCCCAGTGGCGCCGGCAATGTTCTTGAGGACACGGCACTCGACGAGGTGGCCGTCCGAAAGATAGGCGCCGCCGCCGTGATTGTATCCGCCGGACGTGATGCCGCCTGTCAGCGTGACGCCGCGGAGGGTCGATCCGCCGTCGAGGGTCGCGACGCGCTTGGTCGCCCGCTGCCGGATGGCCGTCGTCTGCCAGCCGCTGCCGACTACTGTGACGCCGCTGGTGATAGCCAGTTCCGCATCGACGAGATAGGTACCGCCGGCGAGCGTCACGGTTCCGCCAGCTGCCGCCGCGGCGTCGATGGCCGCCTGCAGGGCCGCCGTGTCGTCGTCTCCGCTGGGCTCGAGCGTGCCGGTTCCCGAAGCGGCGGTGGTGAAACTGCCCTGCCGCTGGATACTGAGGCGGCCCGTCGCATTGTTGATGACGGACGCCGTGTAGTGGTAGGTGGTTCCCGGGGCCAGCCCCTTGATCCAGGCGACAAAGCGGTTACGCTGCCCGGCGAGGACGATCTGCTCCGGCCCGAGGTTGTCCGCGTCGGTACCGTAGGCGAAGGCGATGTCGCACGCGCTCGCCCCGGCACCCGGCGAGGCGATCATGCCGGAGAGCGTGACGACCGTGGACGCGGGCTGGACGAAGAACTCCTCGAGGACGGGCGCGGCGGGGGGCGGCGCCGCGTAGGCGGCGCACTCGCGCACTCCGCGCAGGAGCGCGGACCTGCAGGCGTCGTCGAAGGTGCCGTTGATCCGATCCGCCGCATGCAGGAGCTTGTCGTAGCCCGCGAAGGAGACCGGGACGGAGGCCGTGAGCGCGATGGAGGCGCCGGCCGCCTCGGACTCGTTCGCGGGGTTCGCCGCAAGCGAGTCAATGCCCTGTCGGAAGACCTGCTTCGCGAAGGCGTCGACTGAAAGTCCGCTGGCGGAGGCTTTCGACTCGAACGCCGCGTATTCGGCGGCGGAGAGATTCACGGCTGCGGAGGGCTCGTCCGAATAGGTCTCCTTGACGATCAGCGTTCCGTCCGCGTTCCATGCCGCTTCCGCGGCGGACATCTCCGCGGCGTTGAGTCCGAACGCCGCGAGGACGGCGCGAGCCATCTGCCGGTCGCCCGTCGGCGCCATGTGGACGCCGTCGACGGTCGCGGCACGCCCGCCCATGTTGTATCCGGTCTGCTCGCTCAGGCGCGGATTGTCGATGTCGTTGATCCAGCCGCGCACGGCGTGGAAGGTGTCGGCATACGGAATGCCCTCGGCGGCGGCGATCTCCCTGACGCCGGCCGCGTACCGGCGGATGTTGTCGTTTTCCGCCTCGCCGGCCGCCGTGGTCGGCGAAAGAAGGACGGGAACGGCGCCGGCGGCCTTGGTCTTGGCGACCATCTGGAGCTCGTTGGCATAGAACTTTTCATACGTCGAATTCGCGTCCTGGTACCAGACGTCGTTGACGCCCGAGCTGATGGTGACGACGTCGGGATTGTGCGCGATGACATCGGCGTCGAACCGAGCGAGCATTGCGGCCGACTTGTCACCCTTCACGCCCACGCCGTGCCAGGTCACATTGATGCCGTTCGCGGCGAGGCCCTTGACGACGAGATTGACGTATCCGTGGCGATTGGTCACGCCGTACCAGGTGATCGAGTCGCCCATAAAGACGAGCGTGTCGCCGTTCTTGACGACCTTCTTATCCACGAGTTCCGGCCCCTCGACAAAGAGAAGCTGGTTGATGACGGCGCGCTCAGAGCCGTCGTCTAGATAGCACATCGTGTAGTAGTTTTGGGAACCCGACGAGGTTCTCTGCGTGTCGCAGATGTCCGATGCCGTCATAAGGTCCTTCCTGATTGCCATCGTCGTTGAGCCTCCGCCGTCGCAACAGACACCGTATGTGCAGCCGAGTTCGCGCTGAAGAGCTGCGACCTCGTGGTAGGCGAGGCCATCTGAAACGCCCTCGCGCCGCCCATCAACAGCGCATGCCCACAAAACGCCGTCCGCAGTCGTTCCGAAGAAAGTGTAGTTGGCCCTAGTGAAAGTAGTTGCCGAGGCCCCCCATGTCGGCACTCCGTCGTGTATCGTGTATGCCTCGTGCGTAACGACATTGTCCCAGGCGTCGGCCTTCGGCGTGCCGGTCGCCGTATCGACAGCCGTCCAGTCCTTTTCGAACTTGTACGTCTTGT
This sequence comes from uncultured bacterium, assembly GCA_902780865.1. GTDB lineage: Bacteria > Verrucomicrobiota > Kiritimatiellia > RFP12 > UBA1067 > UBA1067. Next base: position 41,150 of record CACZHC010000003.1, on the reverse strand, counting down.
CATCGTTGAAAGCGAATCCCCCCTTTGTGCCAGTGGCGGTGGCACCATTCGGGATTACTGCACCGTCAGCTTTTGCATAACCCTGAGGCTTGGGACTGAGGATGCCTAACAACCCTTCACGATACTCCATCGTCATGTTGATGGCGAAAAGCGCATTATGCTGTGCCGCAGTCCAAGATGTCGTCCGGCGCTTTGTCGATTCCTGCGTATGGTCGACGAACTTCATCTTGACCGGCGCACGCTTGTAGTCGATGCGCAACATGTGGAGGTCGTTTTTCGATCCCGTAAAACCATTGACCGTCCCGAGCATGTTGGTGAAGCGGCCGTAGTAGTATTCAACGCCGTTGGTGAGCTGCATCCACTTCGCGGTATGGAGACCCATGGCCTGGAGACTCGCGGGAAACTTCGCTATTGCCGCATCCCCCGTCACCAATTCACCGGCAAACGCAGAAACGGAGACCGCCGCAATCGCGACGGAAACTGCCTTCACTATGATTTTTCTCATCACTGTTTCCCTTCCCTTGTCACTTTTCAACGGAGATCACGAAGAATGCGGCGGTGCCGTTCATCGGCACGCGGAACTCCGCATCGCCGGCGGTTTCGCGCGAGATCGCGGGGACACCTGCGGCCGCGCCCCACTCAGTGACCGGAGCCAGAAGAGACGTGGAGGTCTTGAGCGTGTAGGTGAAGCCTGCTTCGGCGGCGAACGGAATCACGAGATACATGTTGTCGTCGTCACCTTCGCCCTTCACGATCGAGAGCCCCACAAGCTCGTCGCTGCCCGTGCGCGAGCCGATGATCGGCTGCTTCGGATCTGCGGAGATCGGATCGGCGTCTTCGGTGATCGTCTCTTCTCCAGGCGCAGTCGCATCGGCAGAGGAAGTTGCGGCAGTCGCACCGTCGGCATCCGTCACCGTAAGCGCCGCGCCAGAAGAAACGAGGGATGCCTTGATGTTCCCCTGCAGCAGCACCTGCGCGCGCGGATGGGCGGCGGTAAACGCCTTGCGGTCGGCTACGAGATAGAGGGCACCTGCCGGAGGAATCACCGTGCCCGGTTCAAGCGTCACGGTCGTCGTGCCGTCAGAGACCGTCCACTCGGAGACGTCGAGGAAGATCGCGTTCGGGTTGTCGACCTTGATGTAGGTATTCGTGCCGTCGGCATCGAGCACGCGGCGCGAGACGCGCACCTTGAGCCCGGCGGGCTGGGATTCCGGAATGCCAGCGTTGTGGCAGACGACCGTTCCGCCGTCGACGACAGTGAAGACGCTTTCGGCGTCGTACGTCGCGTTCGTCGCGCTATGCGTGACGTAGAGGTGCGTCCGGCGCGGGACGAGATACTTGTTCCAGATCGCCTCAACACCTTGGACGATGTTCGTCTTGAAGTTATTTCCGTACTCGCCGCCCCAGATGTTGATTATGCCACCGGAATTAATGTTGCGCCACTTCGCGCGGTCGAGTCCGGCCGTCTCGTGCATCGCGTTCGTCTGCGAGGCGAAGAACTGCCAAATCGGGGTGTCGGACTGCGCCGTGCCGGGTTCCTTGAGCCAAGCGTCCATCAGCGTCCTGAGACGCCTCAGGTGCATGCCCCTCAGCTTCGCGTCGCCGTAGATTGCGTCGAACGCGCCGTTGTAGTTGACGTCCGCTCCTCCGCCGACCGTGGCAACGGTAGTCGTTCCCTTGTTGTAGACGCGAACCTGCGAGCCGCCGTAGAGCGGATGGCACTTGAACGTGTCCTCGGTGGAGATTTCTCCGCCCCAGAAGTCAGTCCAGCCCGCCTCCTTGTAGTACTGGCCGAAGGAGAGGTTCATGTCGTAGGCGCCGGGCCACCATGTGCCCGTCTTGTTGTGGCGGTAGACGCAGAGGTTGCCCCAGACGTCGTCAGTCTCCTGCGTGATGCGCGTCGCGGCCATGTAGTTTATCCACATCGGGATGTTCAGGATGTCCCACGCGCGGACAGACCTGTCGGACGACCGGAGGTCGCTCACGAGCGCGCGGAAGTTGTCCGTCGGGAGCGACTCGTTGTCCTGCTCGGGTATCTTCGTCTCGAAGCCCGCGGTGGACTCCGTTTTGCGCAAAGAGCCGGCGTTCTTCACGAGCTCGCAGTCGTCGTCCCAGCCGTAGTAGTCGACTATTTCGTCGGTGAAGCGGATCGAGTGGAACCCGAGCTGGTAGAACTCGCCGTTGCGCTGGAGGCGCACCGGATAGTGGAACGGCGCAGAAACGCCAACTGCGTTCATGAACTGGAACGCGACGTTCTGGCGCAGGAACGAGGGATCCATGAACTCGGAGGTGAAGCTCGTCTTGCGGACCGTGCCCGCCTCGCCGGTGTAGGGGTTCACGTAGGCGAGCTTGTCGCTCTTGTTGAACTTGAGTCCGTGGGATTTCTTCTGGAACCCGGCCGAGGTGTTGCCGCGCAGGTCGATCGACACGTTGTCGTAAAGGTGCCCGTTGTGGTAGATCGAGCAACGGGATCCAATCGTCATGTCGGCGTAGATTCCGCCAGAGGCAGTCGCAAGCGCATCCGAGTCGATGTCCATCGCCTCGAGGTTGCGCGGATCGTCCGTCGGGTCATCGGGGATGTCCGTGCCAACGCCAGGTTCGGATACGAAGAGGTGGAACACCGGCAGGTCGCATTCGAAGCCAGGCGCGGTGATCGTGCCGTAGTATTCGGGCGAGCTGTCGGCAGATCCGAAGGCCGGCTCCCTTGTCGTGCGTCCGGCCGAGTCTGTCGCGACGAAGCGCCAGCGAATGAGCGAGCCAGGCGCGGCTCCAGCGTAGACCGAGGCGGGGATCGTGGCCGTCCATGCGAGGCCGTCGCCGGAATCGGACATCGCGACCTCGACCTCGTTGCTGAAGGCAAGGCGGTAGAACATCTTGACGCCGGCGATCGTCGATCCCGCAAGCGGCGCCCATGTCGAGGTCACCGTGAGGTCGGCATCAAGAGCGACTTCGTCGGCGCTGTGCGCCTCGGAGACGAATTCCGCGCCGAGCGCCGTCGCGCCGTCGTAGTTGTTTGCGGCGCCGGGAGTGATCTTCTTCTTGCCAAAGTAGTAGAGGTTCACGCCGTCGAAATCAGCCGACGGACCCATCGACTGCCCGTCCGCGAGACCAGCGACCATCTGGAACGAATCCAGTTCGTTGCCGGCGGCGTCAAGGAGAGTGATCTTCGGCGTATTGGACGCCTTGAACTTCATGACGCCCTCGCGAATGACATTTCCGGAAATCACAACGGCGGGATTCTCGTAGGGATTGTCATCGCTGCCCCAGACGACCACGTAGGCGCCTGCAGCGAGCGCATAGGCGGGAAGCGCCATGTCCTTCCTCTTGCCCTTCTGGTCGCGGCGGAGGATAAAGCCTCCGATATCCACGGCGCTCGAGCCTTTGTTGTAGATCTCGACGAAACTGGAGGTATTGCCCCACGGATCGGTCACCGCACTGCCTACCTCGCTGATTCGGAGGTCGACTGTATTTGACTGCTCTGTGACGGAAATTGTGACAGTGCCATTTCCGTTGTCGACGAGGGAATGTGCGAAGGCGCCTCCGATCGCAATGTCGTATCCGTTCGTCTTGATGGTGTAGTTGCCGACAGCCGTTGGATTCCAGCTCGCATCCCAGAGAAGCTCGACCGGAGTCTCACCCGAAGCAATCGCTTCCGCGAGCGTCGCATATTCCGTGTCGCCCGCCTTGGCGACATTGGCGTCGATCCAATCGAGGCAGTAGGCGCCTTCGAGCGCGGAAACATCCGTCGGCCCGTCAAAGCGGACGGTCGAGACGCCGCTCGCCTTGGAAGTCATGGGATAAGTGCCGAGAAACACGCCGCCAACGGAATAGGCGACGGTATTCGAAGCGCAGTCGAGCGTCACTACGACTTCGACCGCAGACGCGGTGTTTGCGACGACGGAGAGATTAGTCACCGCGCCATTTGCCGTCAGCACGGCATAGCGGTTGACGCCGCCCGCCTCTACGACAGTGATGCCCGCACGGGAGGAAATGTCGTATGCCTCGTCAGAGGGGTCGCCGAAGCAGAAGGACGAAGTAACTGTCACGACGGCGGCATTTGGCGCAGCCGTTGCAGCTGTGAACGTCGCGTTGGAGACGGCGATTGCACCGGACGCAACCTCCGCCTTGTCGCCTGACCACGCGCCGGTTGTGCCGAAGGTCGCCGTAGTCTCGTTGATCCAGTCGCCGTCCGCGTCGGTCACAGCCGCACCCTGCACGAGCGGGACTTCCTTCGTGTAGTTCGCGCTCCCTACTGCGAGCGTGATCGTACCCTCGTAGGCATTGCCCGCCGTGACGGCGCCCGCAGGGACGTCGAAGGTCACGATTCCGTTCGCCGCGTCCACAACGCCCACGTAGTCGACGCCGCCGATCGAGATAGAAGCCGTCGCGGTCACACCGTTCGGAATGTCACCAGTAAAGGACATTGAGACAGCGCTTCCATTGTAGTCGGTTCCTGGTGTCGCCGAAGCCTCGCCAAGCACAATCGGTTGCGGCAATGGCCCGGGCTCAGATCCAGTATCTTGCGCTACACCGTAGTTGAAGATGTCCGTTGCGCCAGCGTTCATCGCGGCATATTCGGCCGCGACCCACACGGCGCTCTTGGAGCCCTTCGAGAAGCGCGCCTCGTCGATCCAGCCGTTCCACGCGGCGTCGCCCATTGTGCCGAATGCGACATTGCAGTTGTTGCCGAAGACAAGCGGCGCGTCGTTGTCGATGCAGGCGGCAATCGACGCCCAGCCCGTGCTCACGCCGTTCTTGTATAAAGTGCACGTCGAACCGTTGTAGACAAACGTGAGATAGGCCCATGTACCCTGGAGTCCCTGATTCTCGTCCAGCACCCGAGCACCATTGGCACTCGAGCCGCGTGGCCAGATCTGCGGGTTCGAGCCAGTGCCGCTGTTGCTTTCGACCGCGAAAGCGTTGACGTATGCCCCGGACGTGCCGTTGTCTGACCGCGAGCGCTTATAGAAAATGTGGTCCCAGGCGTAATCGAATGTGTCGTGCTTGAACCAGCCGGAGATGGTAAAGTTCTCTCCGCCGTCGACCGGACTATTGGCGCCGGAGTCGTTCACCCAAACGCCGCCGTAGTTGTAGTTCCCCTGCTTCGATCCCATCGAATCGTTGGTGCGGAAACCCTTGCCGAAACGCCCTGCCTGGTTCGTGACCGTATGCTCGGCGATGTGGCCGTCGATGCCCTCAATCGCCGTCGAGTTAGCATACATTCCGCATGAGTGCGCGGCCGTGTCTGCGGTCGCCGCGTCGAAGTGCCAGACGCCGACGTAACCGGTCCAGACATCCGTCGAGTCATCAGTCACCGCGTTGCTGCCGTAGTACATGGTAATCGTCGTACCCGAGTCGGTCGAGGGAATCTTCACCCAGACAAGCGATTCTCCGTTCTCGTCCCATGTATCGACCTCGTGCGGAATCGAGGTGCCGCTTTCATCGCAGAACATCATGTCCCCGCCGTTGGCAAAGGTGAAATCGTCGTAGTCGAATCCGGAGATCGTCGACTCGCTGAGCTTGACGAGCGCAGGGACGCCAGTCGTTATCGCAGTAGCCGCAAGGTTCGTGGACAGAGTGATGTCGACGTATTTGAGGAACCCGTCCGGCTTTGGCGCAGGCGCCTTGTACATGTATGTCGCGGAGACGACGGCGCTCGGAGCCATTTCCGCCTTGTACGCGCGCGCCTTGACCGTCGTCGTCGCTTCAAGGGCAATCGGACCTGAGTAGAGGGTGCTCGAATCAGACGGATCGGACCCGTCGAGCGTATAGTATATTGACGCATTTTCCGTCCCGCACGTAATGGTCACGTTCGTCGACGGATAGAACCTGGTGCCAGACACGGGAGCAAATACGGGGGACTCAACCTTCGCAACGCCGCCCGACTGATAGCAGCCCATGGAAGGCGGGTCGAGGAACGCAACGTTGTCAAGGTCTACATCGATGCCATCATACGCCACACCCGCGCCAATTGCGGTAGAACTTGAGGAAAGGTGATAGTTGCCCGAGGCCGCGTCGACGAACGCCGGATCGCCGCCGATGAGATTGTTCGAGGAAGCGGACGCGGGCGTGCCGACGACATTGTCCTCGGCGGACCCCACAGTGTTCCCCGACACAATACAGTTCACGAGCTTCATGTTCGCCGTGTTGAAATACAAGCCGCCGGCCTCGTAGTTTGCGTCGTTGCCCGCAATCGTCGTGTTGCGGATCGTGATATCGGAGAACTGCGTTCCACTGAAGCCGACACCACCACCACGTCCCTCTGGAGCCGTGCCTGAACCATTCTTCGCAACCATCGAATTTCCATAAACGAGACACGTATCGACTAGAATAGAGCCGTATTCGGAAGGCTTGGACGTATCATAGTAAGCACCAATACCGCCTCCTGCGCTCGTAAAGGAGTCGATATGGTTGAAGGCGACGATGGAGTGGTCGATCGAGCCCTTCTTGAAAGACACGCCGACGCCGTAGATGTTCCGCCCCGTGCTCGTGTTGTTGGTGACGCAGCACCAAGAAACCGTGCCGTCTTCGACAAGCACACCGGCACCATGATGCCAGTTGGCCGCCGTCTTGCCGCCCGTCACCGCTACACCGACAAGCTTCGCTCCGCCCGCGACCGTCGCAACGCGCTGTCCGGACGTCTTCTGCCTGATGACCGTGTTGTCCCAGCCCTGGCCGGCGAGCGTGACGCCGTTCGTGACCATCAGCTGCGTGTTGATGTAGAACATGCCGCTGCCGAGCGTGACGGTTCCTCCGTTTGCCGCCGCGTCAATCGCGGACTGGATCGCCGCTGTGTCGCTTGCGCCGGACGTGTCGCCGCTGGGAGTGATGTCTCCGCGTGCAGCAATCGCGGCCGCTGCGAGAAACGCCAGAACCATTTGTTTTGCTTTCATGTTCATTTTCCTTTTTTAAGAATGGTGCGATGTTGTCGTTGAAATTCTCAGTCAATGGAGAAGAAGACCCGTGGACGTGCGGGCTGCGTTTCTCCGCCCGAAATGTCCGTCGCCGCAGAAGCGACGAGGAACGTCGAGGACGCCTGGTCGTATTCCGCCTCCACCCAATCGGCGGAACAGACGGCGTCGCGGAGGCGGAACTCGTCGAAGAGCCCCGTGAAGTGTCCGTTGTAGAGCCCGCCCTTCGTGCCGAAACAGAGCTTGTTGTTGCTGTCCTTCGCCGCAGTAATCGCGCCGTCAAGCACAACCACGCCGTCGACGTAGACCTTGAGCGACGCGCCGTCGTAGACCGCGGCGACGTGCCGCCAGTTATTCATCGCGGACGGAATCGTCCCAGAGAGCGTGTCGCCGCCGTTGCCGCACGCCTTAAGCGTCGTTGCGTCGGAGAGCGCGACTTCCCATTCCGGCGTGCCGCCGTCTGCGCTGCGAACCGCTATGCGCGCAAGGCCGCCGCCATCAATCGTGTCGGTCATCTTCACCCAACCCGACATTGTGAAGTCGCTGCCAAGGTCAAGGAGATAGGAATCGCTCACGACGAGCATCGAACGGCCCGTACCCTTGTTTCTGACGGAAGTGTTGACTCGGCCCTTGCCGAAGACACCTTCGCCCGCAACCGAATACGCCTCTCCGCTTCCGTTGGGCGAAGCGGCAAGCCCGTTGCCAGCTGCGTCCGAAACATCTCCGCTCGCCTCGGCCATATGCCAGACACCGACATAATCTGCAGACCAGGTGCGAATCGCCTTGACATCGTCGGACGGCGTGCCGCCGTAGTACATCTTAAAGGCCGTCGTCTTCGAAAGCGAGGGTATCTTTACCCAGACGAGCGAAACGCCGTTCGTGTTCCATTCCTCGACATCGTAGTCAAGGGACTTGCCGACGGCGTCGGCGAAACGCAGTTCGCTTCCACTCGATGGATTCGCCATGTCCGCATAGCTGAACCCTTCGGGCGAATTGGCGGCAAGGCGGACTGCAACCGGAAAATCCTCAAGCGTCGACTGCCCCTTGTAGCCCGAAGTCGTGAATGCGATCGAATGTGCAAAGCGATTCGTCTCGACGTCCTGCGGCACGATTACGACAGGGTCTCCTGGTTCGCACTCGCGGATGCCGCGCAGCATAGCCATGCCGATCGTTGCGTCGATATACCCCTTCTTGTTGTCGGCAGGAACGTAGGCAGAAGCAAGCGATGTTGAAAGAAGCGTGTCATAGTCGGCCATGTTGATCGAGAAGCCCGCCGAGAACGTTTCAACTCCGGAGCCGGAAGCCTCCTGCTCGACCGACGGATTCGCGGCGAGAGCCGCAAGGCCGCGCCTGAAGACGACCTTGGAGAATTCGCCGCCGCCCATCCCTGCATTGGCCGCCGCCTGCTTGAATGTTGCAAGCTGTGCGCTGGTGATCTTGACGGTGGGGTGGATCGAGCAGACTTTCTCGTTCGTATTCCACGCCGCCTCGGCGTTCGCCATCTGCCCGTCGTTCATCCCAAGCGCGCGAAGAAGAGTCCGCGCCATCACGCGGTCGCCTGCGGGCGCCATGTGGACGCCGTCAATCGTCGCCTTGTAGTGGAGCTGGTATTCGAGATATGGCGTCGCGGAGCTGTTCTTCCAGTCGGTGATGGCCTGCCACGTGTCGCAGAGAGGAACGGCGTAGGTCGCCGCGTAGCCGCGCACCGTAGCCGCGTAGTTGCTCGTCACGTCGCTGTTCTCGGTGTTGAACACTGCGAAAGTCGGCGTCATCACGACAGGCGTGATGCCGGCCGCCTTCGCCATCTGGATCATCGCCTCGACGTCTTCGGGGCCGCTGGACGGCGTCTGGTCGGAGAGAGCCACGTCGTTCACGCCCGCGCAAATCGTCACGACGGACGGATTGCTGTCGACGACGTCGCGCTGGAAACGCGCGCGCATCTGCGACGCCTTCTCGCCAGGGACGCCGCGGCCAATCCACTGGACGTTGATCCCGTTCGCCGCAAGCCCCTGGACCGTGAGGTTGACATAGCCATGCGGACGCTCGACGCCGTAATGAGTAATCGAATCGCCCATGAAGACGATCTTGTCGCCGTTCTTGACGAGCGCACCTTCAGCATGGGCGACAAAAACGGCCGTTATCGCAAGCGAGACGGCAAGAAGGTTTTTCGTGATGTCCATGATTAGTCTCTCCACGTGCAGTTAAATCACTTAAGTTCCCAAGACGCCGGGAGGTCTGTCGCGACGACGACGCCTTCCGGCCATTCATTCCCATTGGCTATGACTGATATTTTCTTCTGCGAAGGCGCGCCAGCAGGCGCGGCGGCATGCGAAACGACTGGCGACGACTCGCTAGTCCATTTCATTCCGCGCAGCGCGATCGTGCCGGGCTTAAGATCGGGATTCTCCGCCGCAGGGACATTCGCCGGAAGCTGAATCGGGCGAAGGTCCTTGACGTCGACGAGGCTTCCTTCGCCAGAGACCTCGCAGCCGTCGAACTCGATCTTGCCGACAGTGTAGGCGCCGAGCTTCAGCAGCGCCTCGTCGCGCATCTTGATCGTGCAGTTTTTGAACGCCAGGTCCGCCGGCTTCTCCCACCAGTTGCCCTGCACAGTCGCGCCGTCAAGCGTGCAGCCGGACATGTCGAACTTCGCCCTTTCGATCCCGAAAAGGGAGGAGCCGACGAAGGAGCAGTCCTTCGCCGAAAGAGATCCGCCGACGAACTTGCTGAGCTTCGTGTTCTCGAAGCGGCAGCGGACCCAGACGTTCGACTGGTAGAAACGGCTGAAAGTAGAATCCTTTACTGTCACCTCCGACCACCGCCCGCCAGGGAAAGGCAGGTATGTGCTTGCGTCCTTGCAGTTCTCGAAGGTGCAGGCGTAGGCGTTGGCTATGCTGACAGGCATGTTCCTGAACGTGCAGTTCACCATGCGCCCCGCAGTGCCAACGTCGACAGTGAATGAGTCCTTGCCGCCGTCGAACGTCTGGCCAGAAAGGACATAGTCCCAGTTGTCAGTCCGGTCCTTAGATTCGTTGAGCCCGAGATTGACGCCCTTCTCGTATGTGTTGCCGTCGAAACGCCCGTAGCCGGAGCGAAGACGCGAATCGCAGCGATAGGTCCCATGCCCGACGGCGTTGTCCCTGACGCACGGCGAGTGCGTGCGGCCCCAAAGGTAAATGTCCCCTTCGTTCTTCTCGAGTATGAAGTTGTGGCCCGCGCAAGTCAGGATCGAGTTGTTGCGCGGATTGTCGCTGAAGACGTTTCCGAGGAAGTATACGTCCTGCATCTGGTCCCATCCGTCCTCTGCATCAAAGGCGCAGCACGCCGCGCTCTCGCCCGAACGGGTGAAGATGTTTTCCTCGAACAGCATGTTCTTCATTGCGGACGCCGCATACCCGACGCAGCGGCAGTTGTCGAAAGAGCAGCGCGTAACGATGCAGTTGACGGGAAGGCGGAACGCGGTAAGCGTGAGTGCGGACTTGTCGGCGGCATCTGCGCTCTCGGCCTCGACAGAGACGCGCATGAACGCGGCGCCTTCGGGGATCCACATTTCGCGGTACTGCCAGGCGGTCTCCGACGAAAGGAACTTCTTCTCAGCGTCGTACCACGCGACTGTCATCTGCCAGGAACGCGTCGCGACTCCCTGGTAGCCAAGATACCTTGAGACCTGAAGACGACGATTGCCAGCGCCAAGGATCTTCTTCATGTCCTTGAAATCCGTCGTGAAGCGATATTTGTCCGATGCGTCAATCTCGCCGGTGCCGCGGTCGAGGCCGCCGGGCGCGAAGGCCGGGAGCCCTTCCACGAAGAAGCTGACCCCGCCAGGAGCGTCCGGAGTGACTCCGTTCTGCCCGCCGTAGCCGGTGATGCCAACGACCTTCACGCCCTCGACGGAGCAGTACTGCGAACTGCCGCCAATCTCGAAACCAGACGGCCACTCGGAGTTGTTCTTCGATCCGGCGTAGTTGTGCTCCCAGTAGTCTCCTTCGACGAAGCCGCCGACAAGATGGGCGTCCGTGACGCCAAGAAGTCGGACCATGCACGACCGATCGCCGGTGAAGCCGTTCTGCTTGAGGGTGGCTCCGCCGAGATCAAGCGTCATGCCGCTCGGAACGGACAGCGATTTCTCGTGGGAGATGCGGTATGTTCCCTTGAGCAGCACAACCTTGCGGAAGCCCGCCGCAGCTTTTTCGTCAAGGAGCTTCTGGAGACCAACGACATTTGCCAACGAGGTCTTCGCGACTGCGGCCTTGTCATAGCCCTCTTCATAAACGACCTTCGCCTTCTTCCACGCCTGCCATGGCAACTTTCCAGTCTTCGGGTCAAGCGGAACGGTGACAGTATAGCCGGGAACGCCCGCGCTCTTCCCCTTCACGACCTTCGAGGTGCCATTCGTTTCGAGATAGACAATCTCTTCGAAATCGCCGTCGTTACGAATGCCGTACGACTCGAGGTCTGCCTCGGTCATCTTGTAGATCTTCTCCTCGGGGATCGCAAGATCCGCGGCAGATACGACGCGGAAATCGTGAGTGACGCGATGCGACTCGCGGCCTTTTCCGTCGACCGCCCAGACGCGCATCTCGTATTCGCCGGCAGGGAGCTTCCCGAGGTCGAACTCGGCGTCGCCGCTCTTGAGGTCCTTGAGAGTAACAGTCTTCGATGCTTCGCCCTTGAGTCGGTACTCGAGAAAAGCGGTGAACATGTGCGAGTCGTCGAGGAATCGTATTTTCGAGGACTCGAAGTCCGTCACGAAAATCCCGACCTTCACGTTCTCCTCCGGTGTCACCGTCGGCTTCACGTAGTAAGTCGAGATGTACGGATACTTGAATGCCTCGGGCGCTTGATAGCTCACGTCGCTTTCGACTGCGCCACGAACAGCGGTCGGATCCGTGAGGTATCCAGGAACGAGCGCCTGTGCACAAGCAAGGCGAACAATGCCGAGCGCGGCAACGCTCGCGAACACAGCAAGGAACAATTTTTTCGGGTTCATTGTGAGTTCTTTCCTTTGACGCACGATAGTTTAGCAAAAAATATGCTTTTTGTACAATAATACGAAAGTATACCAATAACCGCATACTAAAGTATAGTAGCCAGGCCTTTGAAAACTTGGTATAATTTCTCTGTGATGAGATACGTGTGTTTCCTATCCTTGGTATTAACCTTTGTCTCGGCCGTTGTTGCGGACGAGCAAGAGCTTCATTCCTTCGCGGAAATCAACGCATTCATTGAAGACGCCACGCCACGGAGCGCATCCTTTGAACTTACGGGGAAGGTCCTCAGCACTTCCCCTCTTCCTGAGACGAGGGAAATCATCCTATCCGACAGTTCCGGCGAACGGCTACAGTTATTCCGACTCCTAAAACTCTCGCAGCCGCAACCCGGCGACACCATCATGGCATTCGGCATCGCCAACATTAGCAAGAACCACGAGCCCTACATTTGCATGAACGATTTCAAGGTCATCGAGCACGGCCCCGCCCCAGAGCCCCTCGCAATCCGGCTTTCCGAAATGAACGCAAGCGCGCACCACCTTGCGCTTGTCCGGACGGAAGGCGTCGTGATCGACACGTTCCCCGACGAAATCGACCGGAGGTATATGATCCTTCTTCTAAAGGATAAAAAAGTCGTCGTGCCGGTTTCCATTGCACGTGACGCCTTCTGCGACCGCAGCGATCTCGTCGACGCGACGATCAGAGTCACTGGAATCTACCGCCGGACCGTCAGCAGCGTAAGGAAGTTCGCATGGCCGAACATCACGCCGCGCTCGCCAGAGGACATCGAGGTCATCACCCCTCCGCCGAAGGACCCGTTCTCCGCACCGCCAATCGAGAAGCGTCTCTACCTGACGTCCGAGGAAATCGCGCAGATGTCGAAACGCTCCGTGGTAGGCGAAGTTCTTGCGACCTGGGCGGGCGACCGGGCGATGCTGCGAACAGAGGACGGCCAGATAGTCAACATCAAGCTCGCGCACGGAGAAGCCCTTCCCCGGTGCGGCGAGACTGTCGTCGCCGCAGGACAGCCGGAGACGGACCTGTTCCGGATAAACCTTACGGCGGCGCGATGGAAGACCGCGGCAGATGCGCCGCGGGCAAAGACGGAGGAAAGCGCAGCGAGCGTTTCTACCGCGTTCTGGGACAACAACGGGCTCAAGTCGATCAACGGCCAAATCCACGGGGCCCTCCTGCGCGTGCGCGGCATCGTTCGCACCCTGCCGGCTACCGACAACACGAACGACCTTCGCTTCACCCTGGACACCGGCGACATGTCCTTCTCCGTAGACGTGACTTCGAACCCTGAAATCATCGACACTCTCCAGATCGGTTGCACCGTACAGGTCATCGGGCGGTGCATCCTGCTCACGGACGACGGACGGCAGAACTACGGTTCTGCAAAGATCAAGGGCATCGCGCTTATAGCCCGGTCGCCGGCCGACGTCGTCGTGCTGAACCGCCCCTCGTGGTGGACGATGACAAGGCTCACGGTAGTCATCTCCCTTCTTCTTGCGGCCCTCGTCGGCGTCTACATCTGGAACCGCGTCTTGCAGAACCTCGTGAACCGCCGCGGACGCGAGCTCTACCGAGAGCAAGTGGCCCACGCCGTTGCAGAGTTCAAGACCGACGAACGCACTCGTCTCGCAGTCGAGCTTCACGACTCGCTTTCACAGGCCCTCTCCGGCGTCGCCTGCCACATGGCGGTAGGCGCAGAGGCCTTCGATACCGATCCGAAGACCGCAAGGCACTATCTCGCGACCGCGCGCAAGATGCTCAACTCCTGCCGCACGGAACTGCGCCAATGTCTTTTCGACCTTCGTAGCGACACGTTGGAGGAACAGGACTTCTCCACCGCCATCCGCAAGACCCTCGGCCAGCTCGAGACAAGCGCCTCTATCGCAATACGCTTCAACGTCCCGCGCCAGCGCCTCAAGGACACGACCGCCCACGCCATTCTCGCCATCGTGCGGGAACTGACTGGCAACGCAATCCGCCACGGCAACGCCACCGAGGTCAAGATCGCGGGCTGCATCGAGCCAGGGCGCATTCTCTTCTCGGTAAAGGACAACGGATGCGGCTTCGACCCGGAGAAATGCGACGGGCCCATTCAGGGGCACTTCGGCCTCGAAGGCATCCGAAACCGCCTTGAGAAACTGGACGGCACGTTCACCATCGACTCAACACCGGGAGACGGAACAAAAGCCACGATCTCCATTCCCCTTCCCTCCTCACAAAGACAGGAGAACTCATGAACAAAACCCGCATCCTGATTGCCGACGACCACATGCTGATGCGAATGGGCATCTCGGCGCTTGTAACTTCTACAAAGGACATGGAGATTGTCGGCGAAGCAAAAAACGGCCGACAGGCCGTCGAGCTCGCAAACTCTCTCAAGCCCAATGTCATAATCATGGACCTGATGATGCCGGAAATGCTTGGCAGCGAAGCGACTAAAGCCATCCATGACGCACATCCGGAAATCAAAATCGTGATTCTCACCACCTTCGGAACTTCGGTGGAGCTTGCAAAGGCCGTCACCAACGGCGCAGTCGGCATCCTGTTGAAAGACAAAGTGGATATGGACCTCGTGAACACCATTCGCTTCGTAGTCGAAGGGAACCAGGTCATTCCCACACGCCTACTGGAGCAGATTGAGCAAGACAAGGCCCTCTCGAACCTGACAGATCGCCAGCTGGAGGTTCTCGCCTCCGTAGCCCAGGGTCAGTCAAACTCCGACATCGCAAAGCAGTTCGGGCTTTCTGAAATCACCATCAAGAAGCATCTGTCGGCAATCTTCGAGCGGCTCGGCGTCGCCAACCGGTCCGAAGCCGTAGCGCTCGCCCTCAGGAAGCAGATGCTCAAGACCTAAAAGGTCATTCCGCGTTGAGCTTCTCGTCCGCGTCGAGCTTCACCGAGTCGACGATGCGGAACTCGCCTGGCTTAAGCGTAATGAACTCCTTGTCGCCGAACTGCTGCAGGACGCACTTGCGCTCGTTCTCGTAGTCGAGGTTGAGGAGATAGACCTTGCCCTCGTCCGGGAAATACGAGTAGAGTATCCAGCCGCAGTCCTCGTCGGGATTCTCGAAGTCGGGCCCAGTGATGTAGACGTTGCCGCGGCCGAGCTTGGCCGCATACTGGTAGAGGTAGCCAACCATGCCGACGTCCTTCAGCTCCGAGCCGCAGCCGACGTCCATGTTCGCCGCGGCGGGATACGCCCACCAGTTCATGAAGAACACCTCGCCCTTCCCGCTCTTGCAACGGAGGATGAAAGGTTCTGCGTCCTCGTCGTCGACAGCGAGCTCTTCGAAGTTCTCCTTGGGAGACGAGAGCTCGAGCTTTCCGAGCGGCAGGCACATGTAGCCGAAGCGGCGGCGCGCCACGAAGCCGAGACAGTTCTTCTCGGTGGAAGGACCTGTCGCCCAGTACTTGCGCGAGGTCTCGCCAACGACCTTGAAGCCGCAGAGCTCGGTGAAGTCGCCCTTGTTGACGAGCTTCTCGACGGAGAGGTTAGTGTAGTCGCGCTTGTCGTCGGTAGAGAGATGGGCGAGTCCGATCACGAGCTTGCCGCCGCCCTTCACGTAGTCGCAGAGGATCCTGTACTGCTTCGGCGTGCAGGTGTTCCAGCCGGCGAACATGAGGACCTTGTAGTTCTTGAGAAGATGCTCGGCCGTCACGTTGTCGCACGCGAAGGAGACGATGTCGCAGAGCCCGTAGGGCGAGGCGGAGAAATGTATGTTCTTGTTTGGCGCGAGCATCGGCGGCATGGGCATCACTGCCTTGCGGACGACGTCCCAGCTCATTTCGGGGAGGCCGCACATCCAGTTCGGGTTCGTCTTCGCGAGGTCGTATGCGCCGCAGATGGCATTCCCTGGGACGTAGCCCGCTCCGCCGAGGTCGAGGTTGCCCTTCGCGATCGCCCACGTCGCCTCGGGCTGGCCCTTCGGCGCGGGGTGCTTTTTGCAGAAAGAAGTAAAGTCGCTGATTGCCTTGCGGTACTTGACCGCGACAGGAGAGCGGTAGTCGATGTATGAAAACTTCTTCTTAGCCTCCGCATACACCGATTTCTCCGCAGCCGCAAGCTCTTCACTCGTCAGCCCCGAATTCAGCTTGCGGATTGGCGTGGGCATGCGAGCCATCGGCGAGTCTTCGCAGAGCGAACTCTGGAGCTGCCAGTTCCCGCTCTCGTTGATTATGACCTTCGCGCCGGTCATGTACTTGAGAAGGAACGCCGTCTCGAGCGTCTTCATCTTGTAGGGGTTCTTGTGTGGAATCCAGCTATACCACTCGTGCGCGAGGTGCGAGCCCCACATCGGAAGGTCATACTGCCTGTAGAGGCCGCGGTTCAGCGCCGACGCAAGCGTAAGGTCGCCAAACGGGAAGTCTTCGGTACAGGGGACTTCCACACCTGCCGCGACCTCGTAGTCGAGCGAGAAGTTGGCAGAAGTCGCCATGACATTTCCCCAGCCAGCCGCGTGGAGGTCGCCTACGTGCTTGTGGACGCGGTTCATGTATTCGCCTACAAGCGCCTGCAGCGAAACGCCACGATTGTCCCAGTTCTGGTAGAGCGAGAAGTTGTAGCGCTCTCCGAAGTCGTAGCCGATCCACGAATCGCCAAGAGTCGACGTGATCCTGCGCGCAAGACCGTTAGTCGCTGACGAGTAGATGCAGGTCGAGTACAGTCCGCGCGCCTTGGCCTTCCTGGCAAGATCAAGAAGGCACTCGTTGCTCTGCCAGAACTGCAGCGTGTTGCCTACGCCTTCTTTCGCGCAGAGGTCTACGATTTCGTCATAGTTCAGCTTGTCGGGCTCCCAGTAGGTGAAGCAGAACCCGCCCATCTTCATCGTGCCTTTGTTGGCGTAGACGCCGGAGCCGATGTAGATGCGCGCGTCTTCCGGCAACGGGGTCTTGACGGTCTTCGGACGCGGTGCCGCGATTATCTCGTCCACCGTCAGCATCTTGTCGGGCGTATCGGACGCGACACGGGGGTCGACTTCGGCTCCCAAGACAGCTTTCGCTACGCCCAATGCCGTTGAGAAAATCGCAGCAACCACCAGCCTGTTAACAATCCTCATCTTAATTATCATAGATCTTTGTCCCATACATGCAATTTTTTCGTCCATTATAGCAAAGCAATTGACTCAAGGCAATTATACACGATTATACAAAATTATAGGATCGTCACCTTAAGCGGATACAGAGATGACTGGGCTTGGACTCGTAACAGCCCAAGTCGGGGATCCGACTAACGATGCGAGGGCTTCCGGCGAGGTCACGGGCCGTCTCCATCCAATCGGACTTCAGGCCGACATTAATTGCAGGAGATCCCGTCACAAGCGCGTAATCGCCTTTCTCCGGCCTGCGGAAAACTCGCGTGCTCGGCTGAACAGCGACATTGTGGTTCTCCGCCGTCGCGAACGATGCATCGTCCGCGCGGTCGTCGACAAGCGTATAGCCGATGCCAGCGGCACCCGCGCTGTTGTATATGTTGGAGACGGCTCCGGGGAATGCGGACCAGTTGTCCGCAATGATGCAGTTCGTCACGCTGCCGCCGACCACGACAACACCCGCCGCATACCAGAAACCGTCTTTCGCAGTGTTCATAAGATTCGTGTTGGCAACGATCGTGCAGTTCTCAATGAATCCGCCTTTCGACACGCCTGCCGCGCCACCAACGTATATCGGCGTGTCGTGCTGGCTCGAGCAGCGCGTGACGATCGAATTGCGCATAACACCACTACCCCAAACGCCTATTATGTCGCCCCGACCACCAGCTCCAGTGTTAGAGGCGGTAGCAATGCAGTCCTCCACACGAATGCGATCGGCGAGTCCGCCTTTAACGCAGATGACACCTGCCTGAGGCATCGCGGCGCCTGATGAAAAGCTCTCCAACCTCGTAAAGAGGCAGTCCACGACGGTTCCAGCGGACAACGAAAGCCCAGATTCATAGACGCGGTCGCGAGATATCTGATCGCGGAATACGCAGTTCGTAACGACCGCGCCCTTGGCATCGACCTTGACAAGCCCGCGGGTCTTGTATGAAGCACCGGTGTAGTCGGCGCACGGACGGCCGCCGATAAGCGTCAGGCCGCTGACATAGGCGGAGCCGCTGAGCACCTGCAGGCCGTATGTTCCGCTGTCGCTTTTGAACGTCTCATCATCGGACATGCGGATAATCGTGTTCTCGGGACCATCCAGCGCCACGATACGCGTGCAGCCGCCGTTGACGAGCCTGATGCTTGAGGATATCACATAGCTTCCCGGCGCGACATAGAGCGTTCCACCGGCGCCAAGGCTGCCAAACGCCTCGATGATGGAAGGCAACCCCTTCTCGACCGTGTCGTAAGGGAATTCGCTCCGGCCGTTCACGTTCGCGTAAACCCTGCTCGCCCTTACAAAGACCGCGTCATCGTATTCGCTGCTCGCTGTCTGTCCTCCCCCGCGAACGGTGAGCGCCGCATTCCATGTGCCGGCCGTGAGCTCGACCGAGGTGGAGAACCCGGTCGCCTCGACCGTCGTACCGTCTTCCTTTCGCGTGAAGACCCAATAGGCGCCCTCGGCCGTTCCGGAGGGGCATCCCGAATATTCACAGTTAAGATCAACGATGGAGCGGTCCGGAGCCTCGTCGGAGACCACGCTCATCCTGCAGACAAATCCGCTCTGGGCCTCATGCTCATAGCATCCCATATCGACCCTGCTGTTGATGACGCGCGCGTTGCCGTCAAGGTCCACGGCATGCGCCATCCATTCCTGGTTGCCTCCCGCATCGACACAGTAGGAGTATCTGCAGCGATAGTTGCAGCTGTCGGCGCCTACAAACATCGGGTCAACGGAGGTGTTGCCCATGCCCGCTGTGAAAGCGGGCTTCGTGTCGTTGTATTCCAGGCTCGCCGAAGCCAGCGATGCGTCATCCGCGAATTCGTAGTTGGCGACAGCACCGTTGAAAGCTTTGTTGCCCCAAATGATGTTGTTGCGGAGCACGACGCCAGTCCCCTTTACCCAGACGCCCGTCGCGTCGGAATCGCCGCTGAAATGCCCGTTTCCGGCTATCGTGCAGTTCTCGACCACGCCGCCAGCAGCGGTCACTCCAGAGCCGTTACGGTGGGCGACGTTGTCCGCAATGAGACATCCGCGAAGCGTACCGTTGGAAATGTAAACCGTTCCGCCGGACTTGTCTTGAGCCGCGCCTGCCAGTGCATTGCAGGCACAGGTGACGACATTGGAGACGATTATGCAGTTTTCAACAAGACCGCCTGTCATGTATATCGCCTCGCCGGGACCCCAGTTTCCTGCCGAGTTTACAGTCTCGCACCTTGTGATTGTGCACTTGCGCACCGTGCCGTTGCCGGACAACCTGATGCCGCCGCCCTGCCAGTCGCCGTTTTTCGTCTTGTTGTCCTCAATCGAGCAGTCCACGAGAAGCCCGGAATTCATCTTGACGGCGGCGGATGGCCCATACTGGGTACCTCCGTTCGCGGCTTTTTTCCCCGTCACCGTCAGATTGGAGACGATCGTATTGTCCGATCCGCTGATGTTTAGGATGCTCTGCAAGTCAAGGTCCGTCGACGTCGTCTCAAGGGAAAGAACGACCGCGCCACGACCTGAACCGCCGCCAATGAGCGACGCTCCGTTGGTAATCTCAATCGTCTTGTTTATGGGATATGTGCCCGCGGCAAGAGTCACGATGCCGTTCGGCGCAGCGTCAATCGCTGCCTGAATCGCCGACGTGACGTTGGTGGCGTCGCCCATTGGACTAATGGTACCGGCAAGAGCAGTAGTACAGAAAAATCCTGTAGCGGCAAGAATGGCAAAGGCAAGTCTGTTCATTTGCATCTCCTATTTCTTGTGGTGACGGTTAAATCATAGCAAAAAGAACGGGGCCAAACAATTATACGAAAGTATCCTTTATGCGCACCAAGGGACAACGCGACTTGGCCGCGCACGTGGCATCTTATGTGCAATGACCGCCACCAACAACACCCTTTCTCCGCGACCTGGCTCACTCTGCCGCCGGACCGATGCCGACGACGAAAAGCCGAGGATAGGGCTGGGACAATATTGCATTAAGCGTGCCAAGCGCATCGGTGGCGCCATTGGTTAGCGTCGCGTTGACCGTGAAGGTCGTGTTTTCGATCAGGTTGGTCTTGCAGAGGAGCCCGAAGATCTGACCATTGGCATCGACCTTGTCCGCCGCGAAACCGACCGTCAGCGCCGTGCCATCACGCACAATCGAGGTGAACACGATGTACTTGTTGCCTCCCTGGCCGTCATCGAACGCCTTGATGCCGCCGCTGCCACTGCCACCGCCAGGAATATCCCACTCGCCAGCAGGGGGCTGCGCGTTGGGATCGTATTCATAGCAGCCGATCGAAGGCGCCGCGGCAAAATTCACACCGTCGAGATCGACACCGATGCCGGAATAGGACACACCAGCATTGGCCGCATTGGAGTTCGTCCCCAGACGGTAGTTGCCGTTTGCGGCGTCTATGAAAAGCGGATTGCCGAAGAGCGAGTTAGGAATCGAGTTTGTCTCGGATTCCAGCCCGAAGAAGCAGTTCCCCGAACCGGACACGTCGATCGTGTCGGTATTGACCGCATAGTTCGACTCGTTTCCGTTCAGCTTGTTTCCGACGGCAATCGTATTGAGCACCACCGCCCTGCCGTGATTGCTGCTCGTCATCTCGAGACGGATGCCGCCTGCATGCAAGGAACCAACGTTATCGGCAACCGTGCAGTTACGGATGACACAGTCAAGTTGTTCGCCTTTTATGCCAATACCGCCGCCGGCGCTGTTGCTCCCAAGAGAGTTGTTGGCGACGAGGCACGTATCGATAATTACGGGGCCAACAGTGTTAAGACCGCCGATGCCGCCGCCATAGTAGGTGCCTCCTACCTCCGCCCTATTGTCGGAAACGATGCAATGGTCGATCGTTCCCTGCCCGTCCGAGAAAGAGACGCCGCAGCCGTACACAGCGTTCTCCCCGCCAATATTGTTGGTGATGCAGCACCAGGAGATCGTTCCATTCTTTACCCACGCGCCAGCGCCACCGTCGCCCGAGTTCTTGATCGTTCCACCAGTAAGAGTCAGCCCTTCAAGCTTCGCGCCATCGTCGAGCATCGCGCAGCGGGCGTTGTAGTTCCACGTCGGCGCCGTCACCTGCTTGATGACCGTGCTCTCCCAGCCCTGGCCGACGATTTTAACACCGCTCGTGACGTTGAGCTGGGCATCAATCTCAAAAAGACCAGAGGCCAAAGTGACGGTGCCATGGGTCGGAGCCGCGGCGTCGATCGCGGCCTGAATCGCCTGCCTGGTCGCGGCGGGATCGCCCTCGACTGGCTTGATTCCTACGTCCTGCGCCGCACCGTAAGTGAATATGTCCGTCTTGGACGTGTTCATTGCCTTGTACTCGGCGGCCGCGTAGTTGGCGGAGTGCGGCTCCGCCGAAAGGCGGAGCTCATCCATGAAGCCGACCCAGTTCGCCTCGTTGCCGGCGGCATTGTTGCCGAAGGCCAACGGGTTGTTGTTATCCTTGGCGGTCGCACCGCTCATTTCGTAGTCTTGCACCAGGTTGCCATTCGCATAGAAGGAAACACTTGTGCCTTTGTATACGAGTGCGAGATGCAACCAGTTTTCGCGAACGTCGGGCACAGTGACCCAATGATCGCCCCCGCCTGAACCCCGAGCAGACACCTCCGTCGCGGAATAGTCCACATTGCTGCTGTATCTCGCTTCGGCCTCCCACCCGTCTTCGGCAGTATAGACGGTCTTGCGCGAGACATAGCGCATCGAGTAGTTGGGGAACGTGGCGATCGCCTTGAACCAGCCAGAAAATGTCAGCGAATTCCCGCAGTCGAGCAAAGCGTTGTCAGCAACGGAGAGATAGGACTTGTTCCCCTGCGCCGAGGCCATCTGGCGGCCAAAGCCGACCCTGCACACGGCCCCGGTCGAATCCGCTGCTGCGTTCACACCAGTCGGAACAGCCGTAAGACCATGACCCGTGGCGTCCTTTGCTTCGCCGTCGGCCTCGTTGAGGTGCCAGACGCCGACGTAGTCGCTCCAAACCGCCTCGGGCTCCTCGGACGAAACCCCTCCGTTGCCGTAATACATGAAGACCTTGGTATTCGTGGCTGTCGAAGGGAGTTTTACCCAGACGAGAGATTCTCCGTCCGTGTTCCAGGTATCGACCTCATGTGGCACGGCAACGCCGTTCTCGTCGACGAACATCATGTCCCTGCCATTTGAGAGGGAGAAATCGTCATAGTCGAAACCAGCGATTGTCGACTCACTGAGCTTAACGAGCGCAGGAACCCCCGTCGTTATCTCCGAAGTCGCCAAATCGGTGGAAAGCGTAACTTCGACATATTTCTTGAAGTCCGTAAGCGGCGTGGTAGGCATCTTGAAAGTATACTTCGCAGTGGATGTGCCGCTCGGACCGACATTCGGCGCGTAGGCGCGGGCCTTGATCGTCGTCGTCGCGGAAATCTCGATTGGCCCCGTGTAACGCGTGCTCGCGTCCGTCGGACGAGAGCCGTCAGTCGTATAGTAGATCGTCGCTCCCTCGGTCGCGCAGGTCAACGTGATGTTCGTCGTCGGGTAGAACACCGAGCCCGATGGAATATCAAACGCCGGCTTCGCGGCCAGTTCGCCGCATTCGTAGCATCCCATCGACGGCGGATCAGAAAACTCCGTGCCGTTGAGGTCATTGCCGATGTCCTCGTAGGTTTCGCCGTTGCCGACCGCGGGAGAATTCCAGGCCAGGCGGTAGTCGCCGTCTGCAGCGTCAACAAACGCCGGGGCTCCGACCAGACTGTTGGCGCCGAGCTTGTCCGCCTCAATGTCGAAAAGGCAGTAGTCGACTCCGCCGGCGTAGGAGAGCTCCACGGTGGTGTTAGTACCGACCGACGTGTTTCCGGCGACAATGCAGTCAAACATCGAGAACTTATACACATCGTCGCTCCACACGCGGACGGCTCCGCCAATGGACAAATCGGCCGCCCCTTCGGCCGAATTCCCCACAATCGTCGAGCTGCGAACCGTCATGCTGTAGGTCTTGCTGTGTGACCAGAGTTGAACGGCGATGCCAGCGCCGCCTCCAACGGCATCACCTGAGCCAATCTGCTTGTTGAATACGCGGTTCCCGCTAATAAGGCATGTGTCAATCGTAACATTGCCAGACGGATGACGAATCGCAATGCCACCGCCGTTCGAGGTTTGCAGTCCTCTGACCACGTTGTCAGCAACAATCGAGTGGTCGATTTGACCTTTTCCTTCGCCAAAACCGACGCCAGCTCCGTAGTTGTTGCTATACGTGTCTGAGCCTGCCGTGTTGTTGGTGATGCAGCACCAGGAGATCGTGCCGTCTGCGACAAACGCGCCGGCGCCATAGCTCCAGCCACCCGGCATAACCACGTGTCCGCCCGTAAGCGTGACATGCTTAATCGTCGCGCCGCCGTCTATCCGCACAACGCGCGAATCTCCAGTTGGAGTCTCCACGACCTGCTTGAGGATCGTCTTGTCCCAGCCCTGGCCAACAAGCGTAACGCCGCCCGTCACCATCAGCTGCGCGTCGATCTCGAAGAGACCCTCGCCGAGCGTCACGGTGCCATGGGCCGGAGCCGCCGCGTCAATCGCGTCCTGGATTGACGCAACGTTTTTAGCAGCAGTTTCTGCCGGCTGAATCGTGTCGGCAAACGTCATAAGCCACACAACGGCAAACACGGCACAGATGATGTTCTTCATACGCATCTCCTTTTCCCTTTTTAATGGTTACAATGGTTAGAGAACGCTTAAAGGATAACAAAACTCATTGCCCTGGGTCAATTATACCTTAGTATACGGTCCTTGAAAGCGGGAATTGCCGAAAAATCCCGGACCGTACCGCTCATTCAGATGCAGCAGGGCCAATGCCGACGACGAAAAGCTGAGGATAGGGCTGGGGCAATATTGCATTAAGCGTGCCAAGCGCATCGGTGGCGCCATTGGTTAGCGTCGCGTTGATCGTAAAGGTCGCGGTGTCGGCAAGGTCGGTCTTGCAGAGAAGCCCGAAGACCTGTCCGTTGGCATCGACCTTGTCAGCTGAGAAACCGACCGTCAGCGCCGCGCCGTCGCGCGCGATCGACGTAAACACGATGTACTTCACACCATGACCGTCATCAAGCGCCTTGATGCCGCCGCTCGTACCCGGGATGTCCCACTCGGCTGGAGCGGGAGGCGGCACCGCATTTGGATCATACTCGTAGCAGCCGATCGAAGGAGCCGCGGCGAACGCCACACCTTCGAGATCGACGCCGATTCCAGGATAAACCACACCCGCGTTCTTCGCCATTGACGCGCCGCTCAGGCGGTAGTCGCCACTCGACGCAGCAAGAAACTCTGGATCACCGGACAACGAGTTGGCTGCGAGACTCGTTTCGCCCGAAAGACCGAAGAAACAGTTTTTTGAAGCCGTCTTGTCGAGGACATAGTTGTCCGCGTAGTTCACCTCGGCGCCGCTCTTCATGTTCCCGGCCGCGATCGTGTTGATGACTATGCCCACGGCCGTGGAATTGCCCGCCGCCCTGTTCTCGATGCGGATGCCGGCCGAGTGCGTATTGGCCGTGTTGCCGACGACCGTGCAGTTGCGAACAATGCAGTCGCCGCCAATGTTCTTGATGCCGATACCGCCGCCAGCGCCGCTGGCACCGAGGAGATTGTTGACGATCAGGCAAGTGTCAATTGTCACAGGGCCCACAGTGTCTAGCCCGCCAATGCCGCCGCCGTAGAAGCTCGCGCCACCGGTCGCATTGTTATCCGATATGATGCAGTGGTCAACCGTGCCCTGCCCGCTCGAGAAGGAAATCCCACAGCCGTATGTATAGTGCTGCCCTCCGATATTGTTGGTAATGCAGCACCAGGAAATCGTACCATTCTTAACCCACGCACCTGCGCCGCCATCACCAGTATTCATGATAGATCCGCCAGTAAGGGTCAGCCCTTCGAGCTTCGCACCATCGTCGAGCATCGCGCAACGAGAATTCGCCCCGTAGGTCACATGTATCGTCTGCTTGATTACCGTGTTCTCCCAGCCCTGGCCTACGAGCGTAACGCCGCCTGTCACATTGAGCTGCGCATCGATCTCGAAGAGACCCGAACCGAGCGTTACCGTGCCATGGGTCGGAGCCGCCGCGTCAATCGCGTCCTGGATTGTCAGACGATTCGCCGACGCACTTGCACCCGGCTTAATTGCGTCCGCTGGTTCCGGACCAGGGCCCGGATTCAGCTTGGGAATCACGACGTCCTTTATCTGCGTCGAGAAAAGCGCGCTCGAAAAAGTCGCCGTGTAGCGGCCAGTGCCAGCCGCCTCGGTAGTCGCGGCCTGGACGACCTGGTAGGACGTGGTAACGGTCTCATTCGTCACGTGAGAGGAATCGCCAGTGCAGACGGCAGAGGCCGTGCAAGTCGAATTGTCGGACGCCCAGCCATAGCTCGGCGCACCCCAAGTATGGGAATGAGGGGCCGGCGGCTCGCCGACCCCGTATTCGTAGCATCCGATCGACGGCGGCGCTGCAAACGCCTTGCCGCCGAGGTCTGTGCCTATTCCGTCGTAAGTCGCACCTGCGCCCTTCGCCGGAGAACCTTCCTGCAGGCGGTAGTCGCCGTTCGAGGGATCGACAAACTTCGGATCGCCGGACTTGAAGCCCGTGAGATCGTGGTCCACGCCGCCGATGTTGGTCTTCGTCTCGGACGCAAGGCCGACGAAGCAGTTCTTCGAGTTATCGGGGTCGAAGAACGAAGTGTTGGTCCTCAGGTTGCCTTCCGCGCCGCCCACCGTGTTTCCGGCGACAACGCTGTTGACGAGCACGAGCTTTCCGGACCCGGACGCCGATGCGATATCGATGCCGCCGGCGTTTGCAACCGCCTTGTTGCCAGCAATCGTGCAGTTGCGGACCGTGCAGTTGCCGCCAAGATTCTTAACGTAGATGCCGCCGCCCGAGGCGCCGTTGTTCGTGGTGACATTACCGACGACTAGACACGCGTCGATCGTCACGGCGCCTGTCGTTTCGTTGACGGCAATGCCCGCGCCGGTGCCGCCCTGGAATCCGCTCCCCGAGACGTTGTTCGCAACGATAGAGTGATCGATCGCGCCCTGTCCGCCGGAGAACGAGACGCCGTAGCCGGACGCGTAGTGGTGTCCGCCGACGTTGTTGGTGATGCAGCACCAGGAGACGGTACCGTTCTTGACCCACACGCCTGCGCCGCAGTCGTTCGCGTTCTTGATGTACCCGCCCGTCAGTGCGAAGCCCTCGATCTTCGCCCCGCCGTCGACGACCGCGCAGCGCGCCGTCTCGTTCCAGTTCGGCGTGGCCACCTGCTTGATGACGGTATTCGTCCAGCCCTGGCCGACGAGCTTGACGCCGTTCGTGACGTTGAGCTGCGTGTTGACGTAGAAAGTGCCCGCGGAGAGCTCGACGGTCCCGTGCGTCGGAGCAGCCGCGTCGATGAGGTCCTGGATCATCTTCGTGTCGGTGATGCCGGACTGGTCTCCGCTGGGCTCGCCGTCGACCGCCTCGGGAGCGACCGCGGCGGCGGCGAAATCGTCCACGTATTCCCAGATGATGTCGTTGATGTTGTAGCTGGCCGTTCCCGGCGAGGCGTTCTGCTGGAACGTGTGCCTGCGGGTGGCGAGCGTATGGAGCTCGCTCTCGATGTTCATCGTACGCAGTTTTTCCCAGCACTTGACCGAGTTCATGGCCGCATAGCTGTCGGCGTCTCCGTGCATGAAGAGCATGTTGCAGGTACTCGCGTCGAACGCAAAGTCATTTACCAGGACGTCCGTGTCAAGATTTCCGCCGTTCGTGTTCTCCCCGTCTGCGCCGTCGGTGAGGGCGTAGGCCGGATAGATCGCAATCGCCCACTTGACGTTGCAGGGCAGGTCGTCGACGGCGTCGATCCGCGCATACGCGGCCGTCTGCGAGGTCGTCGCGCCCATGAGAGTGAGGTGTCCGCCGGCCGAGCATCCCATGATGCCGATGCTGTTCGGATCGAGTCCGCGCCGCGGCGCCTCGTCGCGGACGAGGCGAATCGTGCGCTGGAGGTCCTGCCACGCCGACATATGCTTCGGGAGGCCCTCCGGGCGCGGGCAGCGGTACTTGATCGTCACCACCGCCATGCCCTTCGCGTTGAGATAGCGCCTCAAGGGCGTGACCTCGAAGTCCTGGGGGTTGTTGAACCCGTAGGCGCCGCCGGCGTAGAGGATCTGGATCGCCCTCGTATTGAGCTCCTTCGGCATGTGCCACTCGAGGTAGGGATCTTCCTGGTTCGACTGGGGGTCCGGGGTCTTGCCTGTGGGCCAGAGGAACACCTTAGTGTACGTCGCACGGTCGTTGTCGTTGGGGAACCTGGAATTCAACTGCACCTCCGCGCCGAGCGTACCGAGGAATCCGGACTGGCACATGAACTCGACTGCGCGGTCGAACTCGGAAGCGGTCACAAGATCGTGTCCGCGTCCGGGGATGAGGTGGATTTCGGAGGGAACCTTCGCCCCGTTCGAAACCGTCATCGTACGGAGCTTCCGGTAGATGCGCGTCGTCGCGAGGGGAGACGATACAGCGTCGTCCTGTCCGTGAAAGAGGCACATGGTGCAGGTCTTGTTGTCGAACGCGAAGACCGTGTCGATCGTCGTGTCGCTCTCGCTCTCGAGCACGCGCGTCGGGGACATCGGGATCGCGAAGTTGACGTTGCAGGCGATGTCGTCCACCGAATCGACCTTCGTGTACGCGGCGGTCTGCGAGCTGGTCGCAAGGAGGAGCGAGAGGTGCGCGCCGTCCGCAAAGCCCATGACGCCGATCTTGTCCGCGCTGTATCCGCGCGCCGTCGCGGCCTGGCGCACGAGACGCACGGCGCGCTGTGCGTCCTCAAGGGCCGCCTTGTAGACGGGAAGCCCGGCCGCGCTCGGACGATGGCGGAGCCACACGCATGTGACGCCTTTCGCAAGAAGCTTCGCCTCGAGCGGCTGCAGCGCAGCACCGTCGCCGACGGTCGCATAGTCGCTACCGGCGACGATGATAACGCAGGAGCCGACGTTCGAAGCCGGCGCGGCGGACCATTCGAGATAAGGCGCCGCGACACCGGACTGCGCGTCGGGCATTCCTGCCTCCGGCCAGAGCAACTGGGTGTTGCCATCGGCGAAACCCGCGAATGGCAACATCGCGGCGGCGAGAACAAGAGCTAAGAACTTCATGTGTACCTCCTTTTAAAAAACTGGTGTTTCTTTCGACGCCAAAATTGTATCAAATGAGGGGCGTAAAGTTCTATGGCACCATCGTGCCATGCATGAAAGTGGCCCGTCCGCGGCCATTTCCGCGGGTATCTGCCGAAGGATTCAGTCTGCTGCAGGGCCGATGCCGACGACAAAGAGTTGCGGCATGTTCGAGAGGCCTTGGAGAGAGCCGACTGTCGCCGAGCCGCCGGTTTCGTTCGTCAGCGTCACGTTGA
This sequence comes from uncultured bacterium, assembly GCA_902780865.1. GTDB lineage: Bacteria > Verrucomicrobiota > Kiritimatiellia > RFP12 > UBA1067 > UBA1067. The sequence goes on along the minus strand of CACZHC010000003.1, from coordinate 12,777 downwards.
TCGTGAAGGTCGCCGCGTCGGCCAGGTCGGTTTTGCAAATGAGCCCGAAGCGCTCTCCATTGCCATCGACCTTGGCCGCCTTGATGCCGACCGTCAGCGTTCCGCCGTCGAAATTCACGGATGTAAACTCAATGCGCTTGCCGCCCTTTCCGTCGTCGAGCCCATTGATGCCTCCGCCGCCAGACCCCGAGATGTCCCAAGAGCTTGGCCCTGGAGGCGGCTCGCTGGAAGCAAATTCGTAGCAGCCAATCGAAGGCGCCGCGGCAAACTGCCTGCCATCGAGGTCCTTGTCAATCTCCGAGTAGGAAACGCCAGCGCCCTTTGCGGGGGAATCGGACTCGAGACGATAGTCGCCGTTTGCCGCATCCATAAACTTGGGATCGCCGGAGAGGGAACCCGACACTGAACTCGTTTCTGTCCCAAGTCCAAAAAAGCATTTTTTCGAATTAGTCGCATCGAAAAGGTAGGATGGAATGTTTACGTTTGAATCGTTGCCGTTCAACTTGTTCCCAACGGCAATAGCGTTGACCATTGTAACTCGGCCATTGCCGTTTTCGAGGCGAATTCCGCCGGCGTGGGTGTTGGCTGTATTGTCCGCCACCGTGCAGTTGCGGATGACGCAATTGTAGTTCATGTTCTTCATCCCGATGCCACCGCCTGCGCCGCCTCCCTTGATGAGGTTCTTGACGACAAGGCACGTATCAATGACAACTGCACCTGCCGTGTTGTTCGCACCGATGCCAGCGCCATATATGCCCTGTCCCGTAGTGGTGTTGCCCATGACAATCGAATGGTCTATCGTGCCCCGTCCCTCGGAGAAGGAGACGCCGCACCCCATCACATAGTGGGCGCTTGTTGTGTTGTTCGTGATGCAGCACCAGGAAATCGTTCCGTTCTTCACCCAGACGCCCGCGCCGTTGCCGTAGTTCTCGGTCACTTTGCCGCCCGTCAATGTGACGCCTTCCAGTTTCGCCCCTTCGTCAAGCAACACGCAGCGGGCATTGCTGCCAGAGGCTGGCTTGATGATCGTATACTCCCATCCCTGGCCGACAAGCGTGACGCCGCCAGTGACGTTGAGCTGCGCATTGATGTAGAACGTGCCGCTTCCGAGCGTGACTGTGCCGTGGTTCGGCGCTGCGGCATCGATGAGATCCTGGATCGTCTGCGCGTCTGACGCGCCCGTCGTGTCGTTGCTGGGCTGCGTCGCCTCGGCAGGGTCAACGTGGGGGTCGTCCGGCGGCGGATCGTCCGGCGGCGGATCCAGCATGGGGATCTCGACGTCCTTAGTCTGCACCGCGAAAAGCTCGCTCGTGAAAGTCGCCGTATAGCGCCCAAGGCCCGTCGCTTCAGTGGTAGGCGCAGTAACAACGGCATACGCCGCCGCAACAGTCTCGTTCGTCACATGAGAGGAATTCCCCGTGCAGACCGCCATTGCCGTGCATGTGGCGTTGTCTGCGGACCATGTGTAGGTCGGCGCGCCCCATGAGTGGACGTGGGGAGCGGGCGGCTCGGCGCCGGCATATTCGTAGCATCCGACCGAAGGCGCCGCGGCGAACGAGACATTGTCGAGGTCGACGCCGATCCCGGCATAGGTCGCGCCCGCGCCGATAGCGGACGAGCCGCCGGCAAGATGATAGTCGCCGTTCGCAGCATCGACGAATGCAGGATCGCCGTATATGACCCCGGTTATCGAAGTTCCCTCCGTTGCAAGCCCGAAGAGGCAGTTCTTGGAATCCGACGTTATCGCGTGGCCGAGGGCGAGGTTTGCCTCGCCGCCCGCGGAATTGCCGGCGACGACAGTATTGACGAGGGTGATCGGTCCCCAGCCGCCTTCCGTGAGAATGCCGCCCGACCGGGAAGTGGCCACGTTGCCGGAAATGGTGCAGTTGCGGACGACGAGCGCCACATGCTCGTTCTTTATGCCGATTCCAGCGCCGAGGCCGCCGGACGCCGTGAGCTTGTTGCCGACGATGAGGCACGTGTCGACCACCACAGGGCCCGCGGTGTTGAGCGCGCCGATGCCGCCGCCGTAGTCGTTGACGCCCGAGGTCGCGCCGTTGTTCGCGATGATGCAGTGGTCCACCTTGCCCTGCCCTTCCGAGAAGCCGACGCCGCAACCATAGACGTAGTGGTTGCTCCCGATGTTATTGGTGATGCAGCACCAGGAGATCGTCCCGTCCTTGATCCACGCGCCGCCGCCGCATTCGTACATCGTGGAGACCTTGCCGCCCGTCAGGGTCAGGCGCTCTATCTTCGCGCCTCCGTCGATCACCGCGCACCGCGCGTTCGCCGTCTGCTTGACGATCGTCCTGTCGTAACCCTGTCCTGCGAGCGTCGCACCGTTCTCCAAGACGAGCTGTGCGTTGAGGTGGAATGTTCCTTCGCCGAGCGTAACCGTGCCCTGAACCCTTGCCGCGGCGTTGAGGTGGTCCTGTATCTTCTTCGTGTCGGTCGCGCCCGTGGCGTCGCCGCTGGGGCTGATCATCGCCGAGATGTCGACGCCCGGTGGAATTTCAAAATCCTTCATGGGGATCACGACGTCCTTCGTCGCCATCACCTCGGCCGGCATGTTCTTGAACACGGCCGTGTAATAGCCGGCGCCAGGCGTCGTCTCGGTCGCGGCCTTTGTCGCCTGCAAGACAGCCGCCACCGTCTCGTTCGTCGCGACTGCGGGATTCCCGGTGCTGACCGCTGTCGCCGTGCAGTTGTAGCCGGACGCCGTCTCAGTCCAGGCGAAAGTCGGCGCGCCCCAGGCGCCGCCAGTCTGCGCAATGACACGCTGGATGAAGTCCCACACGCGCTCGTTGTAGTGGTAGCTGCCGGTCCCCGGACGGGCGTTCTGGAAGAAATCGTGGTGGGCGGTTGCGAGAGTGTGGACTTCGCTCTTGATGCCGATGCTGCGGAGCTTCTCCCAGCAGACGACGGAGTTCATGGTGGCAAAGATGTCGTCGTCGCCGTGGATGAACAGCATGGGGCAGGTATCGGAGTCGAACGCGAAATCGGGAACGAGCGACACCCAGTCGGGATCTCCGCGGTTCGTATTGTAGTCGTCGATTCCGTCAGTGAGCGCGTAGGCCGGGAAGAGCGCGATCGCGAACTGTACGTTGCATGGAAGCTGGTCGATTGCGTCGATCGGCTCGTACGCCGCGGTCTGCGAGGTCGTCGCGCCCATGAGCGTGAGGTGCCCGCCAGCTGAGTGCCCCATAAGTCCGATCTTCTGCGGATCAAGTCCCTTGTTAGGCGCCTCCGCGCGGACGAGGCGGATGGCGCGCTGGAGATCCTGCCACGCAGACAGGTGCTTCGGCAGACCAGCCGGGCGCGGGCTGCGGTAGTGGAAGTTCACGACGGTCAGGCCCTGTTCGACGAAATAGCGCTGGACGGGAACGACCTCGAAGTCGCCCGTCTTGTTGAAGTTGTACCCGCCGCCTGCGTAGAGGATCAGAATCGCGTCCGTCGTGCGGTTCTTGGGGAGATGCCATTCGATCCATGGATTCGCGTCGTCGCCCGACCACTGATGCTGGGCGGACTGGTAGTCTGGCGTCTTGCCCTCTGGCCAGATGTTCTTAATCTTGATCGCCTCAGACTGCGCGTTGTCGTTGGGGAAGCGCGAAAAGACGCCCACCAAGCCGGGGAGATCCCCGAGAAAGCCCTTCTGCCTCATGAACTCGACGCCGCGCTCGAACGCATCCGCGCAAAGCGGTTCGTGCCCGCGATCGGGGTCGAGATGGATCTCGGCATCGGCCAGCCGCACGCCGTTCGACGTCTTTACCATGCGGATCTTGCGGTAGACCCGCGTGGAGGTGAGCGGACTTGCGACCGTGTCAATCCCGCCGTGGAAAAGGCATGTGGCGGCGGTCTTCGCGTCGAACTTGAAGACCGGATCGATCGTCAGTGCGTCTGCGAGGACATCCGTAGGGGAAATCGGGATTGCAAAGTTGACGTTGCAGGCGATGTCGTCCACCGAATCGACCTTCGCGTACGCGGCGGTCTGCGAGCTCGCGGAGAGGAGCAGCGAGAGGTGCGCGCCCGCGGAGTAGCCCATGACGCCGATCTTGTCGGCGCTGTATCCGCGCTCCGCCGCGGCCTGGCGCACGAGGCGCACGGCGCGCTGGGCGTCCTCCCAGGCGACCTGGCATGCGGAAAGACCGCTCGCGCTCGGCCTCGTGTGAAGCCACACGCAGGTAACGCCGTTCGCGAGAAGCTTCTCTTCAAGCGGCTGGAGCTCCGAGCCGTCGCCAACGGTCGCATAGTCGCTCCCGGCGACGATTATCACGCAGGAGCCGACATTCGTCGTCGGTTCGGCGGCCCATTCGAGATAAGGCGCCGAGACGCCGGCCTGCGCATCGGGCATACTGGATCCAGGCCAGAGCATCTGAATGCTTTCGGCGGCGAAACCGGCGAAAGGCAACATCGCTGCAACAAGAGTAAAATATGGAAATTTCATGCTGATCTCCTCGACACCTTGTGCTTTCCAAGGCGCAATAATGTTATCATAGCAGCGACGCAAAGTTCCATAGCACGTTAGTGCCATGCCAAAAAGCGCTTTAACGATTGTCGCGCCATTCTTGGTTTGATATAATCTCGGCATGTTCGATCAACACAAGCTTCTGCTGACCTTTCTGGCGGTTCTGCCATTCGCCTCGCTGGCCTCGGAGACGAACAGGTGGATCTCGACGGCCGAGGAAATGTCCGCGCTCTACGACGTCTATCCGTCCCACAGCTGGGCGTTCTCCCTGACGGGCACCGTCACCTGGTGCAGCACCGGCTATGGCTTTCTCGTGCTCAAGGACGAGACGGGGAGCTGCAGCCTTTTCAACGTGCAGGACAAATGGGTTCGCCGGGGCGACAAGGTCGAGGCAAGGGGATTCGCGCACGTCAATTCGCGCCGCGACCCCTGGATCGACAAGATATCGCTCGCCAAGCTGGGGTTCGAGCCCCTCCCCGAGCCAGAGAAGAAAACGCTCGAAGAATGCCTTGTCTCGACCCCACCCCTCGAAGGTGTCCGCACGGAAGCGACCGTCGTCGACGTATGCGAGGACGAATTCGACAGGCAGTGCGACTGGCTCATTCTGAAGGACGGGGCATCCATGCTTTCGGCCGTCTGCTCGCACAGCCCGGAGAACAAGCAGCTCATCGACGCGCGCATCGAGGTGACCGGCCCAGTCTGCACGCATGTTTTCGGGCAGCGAAAGTTCGTCAGCCCCTTCATCAACACGGAATTCGGCGGGAGCGTCAGGGTCGTCTCGGCTCCAGCTGGCGACCACTTCGACTTCCCCCTGCTAAGCCCCTCCCGTTTCACAACCCCCGCAGACATCGAGCGTCTCGGCAAGCGCTCCGCCGTCGGGAAGGTCGTCGCGGCATGGCCGCCGAACAACTGTCTCCTGCTTACGCCCGACGAACGTTACGTCCGGCTCGTTCTCGCCGCCAACGAAACGCTGCCGCGCTGCGGAAGTCTCGTCAAGGCCGCAGGATACCCTTCCACTGACATCTTCACCGTCTGGCTGACGCTCGCGAAAGTGCGGCCCGAGGAAATGGCAGACATCCCCGAAGGCGCCGCAGAGGAGATCCAGGCGAGAATGCTGTTCCCAAACGCCGGCAAGGACCGCGAGAAACTGGGGTGCAACCTCGACAACAGACTCGTCGCCCTGCGGGGGCTCGTGAAAAACCTTGAGTCGCACAACGACGGAACGCTTCGCGTCATTCTCGACAGCGACGGCACGGTCGTTCCCGTCGACTTTAGCGCCCGCCCCGACGACTTCGAGAAAATCGCCGTCGGCAGCACGATAAAGGTCACGGGGCGCTGCATCCTCGCAGACGAACGCTGGAACCCCAACAACGCCTTCCCGCGCATCACTGCGCCCTTGATCGCCATATCCGCCAAGCCGGAGGTCATTCGCGGCCCTGGTTGGTGGACGGTCAGCAAGCTCCTGACCGTAATCGCGATCCTCCTTGTCGCGCTCGTAGTCGCCGCTTTCCGAAGCTATCTTGCAAGGAGAATCGCGAAGCTCAAGCTCAACGAACGAACCCAACTCGCGGTCGAAATCCACGACTCGCTCTCGCAGGCGCTTACCGGCCTAGCCTGCCAGATCACCGCCGCGCAGGACTCGCTCGAGACAAACACGAAAAACACGGAAAACAAGCTGGCGACAGCCAGCCAGATGCTGATGTCCTGCCGAACGGAACTGCGCAACTGCCTGTTCGACCTGAGAAACGACACCATCGGCGAAAAGAACTTCAACAAGGCGATCCTCAAGACGATAGAGCCCTTTGAAGGCAGCGCGGCCATCACCGTCCGCTTCCAAGTCAACAGGGCGCTCTTTGAAGACACAACGGTCCACGCAATCCTCGCCGTAATCCGCGAACTCGTCTCCAACGCCGTAAGGCACGGCAACGCCTGGACAATCAAGGTCGCCGGCGTAACAGAAGGAAAGACACTGCTCTTCTCCGTCACCGACGACGGTTCCGGCTTCGACTTCGAAAACCGCAAGAACTCGGACGAAGGCCATTTCGGCATCGACGGAATCCGCGAACGACTTGCCCGCCTGGACGGATCGATTTCCTACGAAGCGCCGACCTCGGGCGGGACAAAGGCCGTAGTCCGCATACCCATACGCCACTCATGACCATGAAAAAGATCAAAATACTCATCGCCGACGACCACAAGCTGATGCGCATGGGACTGGAGTCCCTGATCGCAGGCAAAAACGACATGGAGTGCATCGGCGAAGCCGTGGACGGTGAAGACGCCGTTCAGAAGGCGCGCAAGCTAAGGCCTGACGTCATCCTTATGGATCTCATGATGCCAAAGATCTCCGGATCCGCCGCCACGAAGACAATCCACGAGGAACTTCCGGAAACGCGCATCATCGTCCTGACGTCCTACGGCACCTCCAAGGAAATGTCGGATGCAATCGCCGCCGGCGCCTGCGGAGCCCTCACAAAGGACATCGACACCGCCGAGCTCGCCAACACGATCCGCACGGTCGCCTCTGGAGGCACGTGCATTTCCGAAAAGCTCAGGATGATGTCACACGAGGAGTCGCTCACTCCCGAGCTTACAAAGCATCAGAAGATGATACTTTCCTCAATCGCGATCGGACGCACCAACGCCGACATCGCAAAGGAGTTCTCCATATCCGAGAACACCGTCAAGCACACGATCACGGCCATCTTCGCCAAGCTTGGCGCCACGACCCGCGCCGAAGCCGCGGCAATCGCCCACCGAAAGCACCTTGTAGACGCCTAAGCCACAGCGCGGTCAAGCGTGCTCAATTGACAAAAATAATCACACCGGAGCGCAGAGCCGAAACCGTGAATTCATAGCAGCCGATGTCGACCGTTTCGCCGTTGACGCGCGGGTTGTCGGCAAGATCAAGTGCGACGGGCGACTGTATCGCGGCACCCGCGTCGATGACAGACGATCCCTCCGCCGGACGAAAGTCGGCCGTGAGAGCGATCCCCGAATTGATCATCGAAAGACCTTCTGGGAGTACCGCGTCCGTCGCGCAGTTCACGAACCTGCCGTAGGCGTTCACCAGCTGCGTGGCGTTTCCGTTGGATACCCAGGCGTCGGCGAAGAGCTTGGTGCTGCCGGAGGTTCCGACGTTCCCGACAATCAGCGTGTTGCGGATCAGCGGGTTGTAGTTCGCGCCCCAGCTCTGCTGATTGAAGAAAATCGAATAGAATTCCCCGTTGTCGTCCTCAGGATGGTTGCCCGCTATTGTGCAGTTCTCGATAAGGATGTCATTTTGGCCACCATTGACCTTGCAATACACGGCCGAGCCGAAGTTGTCGGATTTTGTCGTGTTATAGGCAATAAGCGATTCACGCAGAATGCCGGCTTGCATATGGACGCCAGCTGCGCCGCCCTGCTGCCAGTAGTTGATGGACGTCCCGCCGCGGGTCGCGAAGTTGTTCGTGATGATGCAATGAGTAATCAGGCCGCTGAGCGAGAGGCAGGCGATACCGGCGCCGCCAGCCTGTGTCTTCCCGGGTGCGCACAGGATCGCGTTGCGAATAATGCAGTTCGTCACAGTGCCGCCGTTCGAATCGATAAGGATGTTGGCACCCTTGTTGTCACCCCCGCCACCACCTGCTCGGCCATCCTCGGCAACCATACCGGAGAGAATGGCGCCAGCATTGTTGATCACGAAGACGCGGTGGGCTGTGTCGGTGTTTGTACCGCTCGTCTTAGTCACGGTGCCCGCAGTGTTCCGAACAACGACGTCGGCTGGATCGCCCGTGTCGCCGACAATCGTTATCGCCTCCGTCACGGAAATGGCTGCGGAAACCGCATAAGTTCCAGCTAGCACGCGGACCGTATCGCCGTCCGCCGCGACATCCACCGCATGGGCGATCGTCGCAAACGCGGTTTCGCGCGAAGTGCCGTCATTGGCGTCGCTACCACCCGTGGAAACATAGTATTCTGCCCCAACTGCAGGAGCAACAAGAACGCCGGCAAACATCGACAGTGCTAAGAGCAGTTTTTTCATGCTGTTCAAGCCCTTGATTTTGAAGTACACTACATCGTAAGTTGATGTAATGTTATCAAAACAAGGGCGCAACCCTCAATGGCACTAAAGTGCCATTACACGGCGAGACGTGACCTTGGCGCGGCGCTTAGTGCTCGCCGTCGGCGCTCGGCGAGCGGGCTCGTGTGCACCGAGTAGCGTCAGAACTCCCAGCACAGGCCGGCAACGACAAAGCCGGCGTCCAGCTTCATCTTCGACCCCCGTCGGCGGCGCTCACGTATCTGCGTACGGGTCCTTGGGTCCAGCGCGTCGTAGCCGCAGACGTCTACATACAACCCCGCGCCCCACTTGAGCGGAGCGGACAACCGCACGCCGTAGTCTACGGTGCCAAGCCCGGCCGCTATGGGCCTCAACTCGGCGAAGTCTCCGTATCGCTTTCTGTTCCAACGTTCCGATCCGCCGTGCATGGCGACATGCGGCGTGAGAGAAAAAATCCCCCCTGCCGCAGGGAAGGCATGGTGCAGGCCGATACGCACGTAGGTGCCTAGCCCGTCAACGGCGCGAGCCTGCCCGCTCAAGGTCGCCCACGGCGACTTCAGCTCGCCCATGTACGTCCACTCCCTGAACAGGTGGACTTCCTCGACGTTGTACCCTTCGTTGAACACCCATATCATTCCGACTCTGTTCCTCAGCCGCCATCCCTCTGCAATGTCCCAGTCGTAGCCGTACATGAGGCTCGGGTCCGACTCGTAGACGTACGACCGGTGTATCCTGTCGCCCGTCCTGCCGAGGTCGCTCAGCGCCCAGTATCCGAACTGGACATGACCTGCAGACGATAGTCGCTGCACGACGTCGCCCTCCATCATCCACACGGCATGGTTCGCACGGACGCTTCCCAGGGAATAGAGGTACGACGCAACAGACACGTCCGCATACCACTCCCGCCCCCAGCCATCGGTCTCGGCCAGGACATTCGACGCAAACAAGGCGGACGCCGCCATGACGGCGACCCCTACACCCGGCATTGCGCCATGAAACACCATAGACAGCAGCAAGAGACGATGAGACGCGCAACATCAGGGCAGGAGACGTTTCGTCGTGCCCTTGAGATACGCCTTGCACATCTTGAATCCCTCTGCGTAGGCCGCACCGCACTGGTAGCCGCGGTACTTCGAGCAGGTGCGCACCATGTCCGCGAAGTCGATGTGGTCGTGCTCGCGCATCCAGTCAAGCTGCGAGTGGTGGCACTCGAGCATCTGGATCTTGAGGTCGATCTCGTCCGAGATGTCGACAAATTCGTCGGGGACGAAGTTTACGCCCGCGAGGGTGTCCATGTAGTAGATCGGGACGAGCTTCGCCGCCTTCCTGGTCTTCGACGGCCAGTTCGGAAGCGTCGCCGTAAACGCCGCGTCGAAAACGAGCTTCGAGCACGCGACGTGGTCGGGCATGTAGTCGTCTGGGTTCTGCGTGATGATGAAGTCGGGCTGCGCGTACTGGATGATCTCGACGACCTTGTTGCGGCTTTCCGCGTTGTCGGCGTAGATGTCGAGATCGCCGAAGACTCCGTCAAGCACCTCGATCCCCGCGAGCTTCCCCGCTTCGCGAGCTTCAGCGGCGCGCATTGGGACGAGCTCCTCGGGCGGGATCACGACATGCCCGAGCGACCCGGTGCAAAGATGGGCGACGATCACCTTGTCGCCGCGCTTCACGCACTTCGCGAGAGTTCCCGCGCAGCAAATTTCAACGTCGTCAGGATGGCAGCCAATTGCAAGAACGTTCATAGTTTGAAGTTTGATGTTGGATGTTTGAAGTTGGATGTTGGTGGTTAGGCTTTGTTTACTGAGCCGAAGAGCTTCAGTTTTTCGGCGACGACCGCCTTGATCGCCTCGACCTTCGCCTTCCGAGTGTCGAGATAGTCCCAGGTGACGATCTTGTCTCGGTTGTGCGCGTCGCACGATTCGTACATCGCCCGCATGCCGGCACAGACCATGTCGGTGTGGATGTTCATCTTCGCGATGCCGCGCTCGATAGCGTTCCTGAAGTCGTCGGCGGACAGTCCCGAGCCGCCGTGCATGACGAGCGGGCACATCACGGCCGAGTCGAGCTCGGCTATGCGGTCGAGCTGGATGCAGGGCTTCGACTTGTAGACGCCGTGCGCGTTTCCGACGGCAACGGCAAGCGCATCAACGCCCGTCTTCGTCTGGAAGTCGACAGCCTCCTCGACAGTCGTGTAAAGACCGTTCCTGTCGTCGCCGTCCTGGGCAAGCCCGACGTGACCAATCTCGCCCTCAATCGTCGCGCCGAGCGCGTGCGCTATCTTAGTCATTTCGGCAGTCTCGGCGACGTTCGTCTCGTAGTCCTTCGCGGAGGCGTCGTACATGATCGACGAAAAGCTGAACTTCAGCGCCTCAAGCGTCTTCTTGAACGTGAGGCCGTGGTCATAGTGTACGACCACAGGAACCGTCGCGCGCCTCGCCGCGGCGACAAGCGCAGGCGCAATAAGAGGAAGGTCGCCGTATGGCAAAAGCACCTCGGCCGTGCCGATGATAATGGGGCTCCTGAGCTCCTCTGCCGCCGCAATTGCGGCTTCAAGCATGTCGGTGTCATGCGTGTTGAAAAGCCCGACGGCGTACTTTTCCGCCTTTGCCTTTTTAAGAACCTGGTCTAGATTTACGAGCATGGGTTAGGGAGTTAGGGGTCAGGAGTCAGGGGTCAGGGGTCAGGGGTTAGGAGTCAGGGGTTAGAGTGGAGACGAGTTTTTTGAGTTCTGCGATGGGGCGCATGCCTTCGACTGCGCCAGGAGCCGACATCGCGCCGACCGCAGCGATTCCGCCGAGTTCAAGTATCTCTTTTTCAGCGAGGCCATTGAAGATGCCGACGAGACAACCAGCGCAGTATGCGTCGCCCGCACCTGTCTTGCCTTTGATAAAACCCTCGGGAAGCGCAACGGAGCTCACTTCCGTCCACGTACCGTCCTTGAGAAGCGAAACGCCCTTCTGCGGCATGTGTATGACGACGCGCTTCTGCACGCCGAGTTCGAAAAGACGAGCCGCCACTTGCTTTAGATCCGCTTCCGTTCCAGCGATCCTCGCCGCCTCGATTTCGTTGACGATGAGATTGTCGACGTAAGGCAGGCATTCGCGTACAAGGGAATAGCGATCCGAGTTCTCGCTGACGAGATCGATCGCCGTCTCAACGCCGCGGCGCCTGAGTTCGCGCAGCATCCTAATCCCGTCGCCCGCGTCGATCTTCGCGAGAAGCAGGAAATAGCCGAGGAGCACGAGATCACCCTCTTGGACGAGATCAAACGGGAAATCGTCATAGCCCCATTCGGCGCTCGCGCCTGGGTAGGTGAAGAAAGTCCGCTCGCCGCCCGGAACGCTCATGACGTCCGTAAAGGAAGTCGCCGTCGGCTTCACCACGACGCCAGCCGTGTCGAGCCCGCGGCGCTTCAGTTCCGCGACGGCGAAACGCCCGTCGTCGTCATCCCCCACGGCGCCGAACGCCGCCACGGGAATCGCCGGTTCGAGGATGTGGATGTCGCAGCCGGTGTTGGGCACGAGCCCGCCGGGGACGCGGGAGCGCGCGCGAATCTGCGTGAGCTCCCCCGCCTTCGGGTAGGCGTCGATCTCGTTGATCTTGTCGACGAGGATCGAACCGGCTGCGACGACCTTTCGCATCAGTTCGCCTCGGCGACCAGCGGGCCCGCGAGTTCCTTGAGGAAGAAGAGACGTCCGGGAATCGTCGGGATCCAGCTTGAGGTGACCCAGCGCGACGGCCCGTAGCGGAGCGTCATCCAGAGGGACATGCCCTGCCACTGCATGCCGCGTCCGAAGGTGCCGTCAGCGCCGCCAATCGCGTAGTCGGCCTGGAACATGAGCCCGGGGCCCATCGTGTTCGCTCGGCAGGGGACGAGCGTAGTCCTGGACTTGAAGGAAGTCTGCGCGTTCTGCTCGATCGTGAGCGGGTGGAGCTGCACGGCGATGCGGTAGGGCTGCGCGAGCCACTCCTTGTCGGTCTTGAACTCGCCGCCAATCATCGGCTCCCAGAAAGCGATGTGGCACATGCGCCCGATGCCGTAGACGAGGACGAGCTTCGCACCCTCGGCCTTGAGCGCGGCGATCTTCTTCGGGTAGGTCGGGAGGTTCTTCTTCGTCGCGAAGTTGCGGTGGTCCTTCGGGACCGTGAGCTTCCCGAGCGGATTGTAGAACGCCTGCTCCATCGCATACTGGAAGCTCGCGTCGCCGACGAGCGTGTTGCCCTTGCCGTCCGCCCACTCGTCCATGTTGAAGCACCAGACGTGTTC
>CACZHC010000002.1 GCA_902780865.1 uncultured bacterium | reverse complement strand
CACCCGCACCGCCAGAACAGCTCGTCTCCGCCGTCGGCGAAGTCGCGCCAGTCGGGGTTCACCTCGTCAATGAGCGAGTCCTCAGCGTTCATCATCCCGGAATCGAATATGTCGTCCCGCTGTTCCATGGTCATATTATACCAAATCGCACAGCCATCGGCTCCAACTTCTTTAGCCGCAAAGAACGCAAAGGTCGCAAAGATTTTTAGCTCGGCACTCGCGTTCGCTCGGCGTGGTTCGCTCGAATCGCGAACCCCCGACAAGCGGCGGTTATGAAACAACTTTCTAGTGATTTGCGGTCAAAATTTTTGACCGCAAATACGCGCGCGGCAAATCCGCCGCGGGGTTTCTAAAATGCTTTTAGAGGCGCTTTAGGCGCTGGCGCGAACTGCCGCGGAACACCCTTCCCGGCACCGCCCTTCATCGGCGGCTTCATCGCGGCCTTCGCGCGCTGCTGCTTCTGCATCGCCGCCAATCTTCTCGTCTTCACAAGTCCCATAATGCGCGCCTCCCTCATTTTCCCAACAAGCTCCATGATGACGCTGTCGCGAGAGCGCTTGGCGCAAAGGTTCTCCGGCAGCTCCTTCATGAGCCTATCGGCGTCCCAGTTTACGCCGGCATCATACCGGACAGTTCCCGCGCGCTCATCAACCTCGAAAGAATCTGGATTGCTAGCCCACGCTGTTTTAATCACCTGAATCGCATATTTGCCAGTCACCTTTTCGCTGAAATAGTCTTCAAGCGACAACTTGCGAATATATGAAGGCAACTCGCTCTCATGCGCCGAGAAGATTTCATACAACACTTCCGAAGAAACCTTCAGTATGTCTGGGCATTCCGACTCCGGATTGTCATCCTTCAGCTGGTCCATCATGTCCGGAATCTTCTCCAACATCAAGCGCAGATATTCGCGATAGAACGCCGTTCCAATCTTCTGCTGGACAGCGCGAACGACATTGCTCTTCATGACTTCAGTATTAGTAAGACCGGCCTGAACGCGACATATAACTGTTCGGCGGATCACCTCTTGCGCCACTGCCTTGACATCTTCGTTCGCGCTTATGACAACCGCAGGGTAATGAACTAAATGCTCCAACAAGCCGAAATCGTCATTCTTGATTGTCTCGACGGCATGCTGATTGAACCTGTTGTTTGTAAGGTCGTCAACAATTATGGGAGCACCCTGAACACTATGACGGAGCCCGTCAATGGCCGTGCGAGTAAACTCCGGCGCGCCCATCTTGGTCTTCTGACCAATCATCATCTTGAGAATCGTCTCAAGAAAAGATGTCTTACCCGCCTTTGACTGTCCATAGACGAGCCCAAACACAGGATATGGCAGAGTCTTCTGGTCAAATCGCAAGGCAGTGTCACGCATAACAGCCATGAGTGGCGAGCAGAAAAACCAGTTGGCAAACTCGTAGTAGCGATTCTGCATCCCTTTGCTGTCGCCATGGAAACGCTCATATCCATTCATGTAGCGAATGAACATGTCGACGTCGCTTTTCACTGCGTCGGCATCAGGATTCAAGTCTAGATCCTTGCCGTTTAATGAAACAGTGCCATGCTCCGAATCTATGACAAGCTGCGGATACTCACTTCTCAATTCCTTTTCGCGCTCGGCATCCCGAATAACCTGGCGACGCACCTTCTGGATAATCTCTGGCGAGATGAGGATCTTGCCCGCCTTCTTCTCAGCCTTTGTGATTGGAATGGCCGGCTTGATTCTCTTCGCAAGTTCACGAGTGTCAAGAACGAACCGAACCTCTTCATCTGCATCTTTCGCGGGTTCGATGTAGACGGCCTTTTTCACCTTGACCGTTTCAGCTATCGGCAGCGCATCCAAATTCTCCGACGCATCCCCAACGACTATGGCCTTCTTTGTAATGGTATCGACGCTAATGCCCTTCAAATCTTCGTAGGCCTCATTGAACCTCTCGTACGCCGCATCAGAATCCATGTAGCATATTGTCTCGCGTTGTCGTCCGCGGAAGGCATTGAACGACATGTTCGCCGAGCCCAGGATAACGCGTTTACGTCCATCATCGGACTCAAGAAGATAAAGCTTTTCGTGAGAAAGTTTTTCTCGTGCGACGTAGAGTCGGACATCCCCGGATTCAACCCGTTCAATCATCTTCGTCTTTGACTTGGAATCGGCATCACGGATGCGCTCCATCAGCTTTGACTGGTACGCCATGATCTCCTGAAGGTTGTACGACATCACCTCCTCGCACCCGAAGATGATTTCCACGTCCTTGAACATCTCAATAAGCTGATATACGAATCCGATGCCAGACGAGTATGTAATCGCCCTCAGGCGGTCAAATCCGCCGAACAGCTCCTGCCATGTCATCGGCTCCGAGGATAGGTAGTCGAGCTTGGCAACGTCGAGCCGAACATCGGCTCGCAATCCGCCGGCGGCATCAGTTCCGCCGAACAAATCCATGTCGTTTGTGTCGTCCATGACAATACCCTATCACCAAATCGAGTTACAATACGTTTCTTCTACAGCTACGAGAGTTTGGCAATGATAAGATTGCGGTCTTGCTCGGAAAGCTGCACCTTCGGATAAACCTTCGGGATGATAGTGCCGAGCTGCTTCTCCATAAGCAGGAGAGCAGGATGCCTAAACAAATCGTCGGAAACGGCATACCAGCCGACGGCGCAGAGAACTGGCTTCACATACACCTTGACCCCTGTTTCTTTGAAGATGAAATCCTTCGCCGCCATTGCAATCGCAACGGCCTGTCGCGCCTCGTCCTCCTTGTGCGCTACGCCATTCCACCGCACACGTTTCCCATCGTACGAGACCTTAACTTCCCCTCGTTTCGGCTTGGAGTAGTTTTTTGTCTCTATGACGAACACGCCATTGGGCCCAATCAAAAGATGATCAATGTTGAATCGCTTCTTGCCGACCTCCAGCTGAACATCATGAAACACGACATACCCATTCGGGAGCAAGTCACGTTCAATTATCTGGGCCACAATCAGCTCGCCCTGCTCGCCGCGTCTGATGCTCTTAAACTTATTGAAATTCCTGTAGATGCTTACAGCGGCATAGACAATGAGCGTCAATGAAATCGTCGCCCATACGCCAACGTTTGGCTTGACGTTGAAAAATGCATGGATCGACTCCGAGATCAATGCCATCACACCCATTCCTGCCGCAAGGAACGGAAACAGCACTTTCTTATCAAATCTCTCGTCAAGCTCTTCACGTAACGACTGCCCCGGCAGCCGTCTGACTTTTGTCCCGATCTTATGAGCTTCGCTCATGACATTTCCCTCACACAAACTTTTCGGCATCACATGCCTTGGACACCATGTCCATTTGCAATTATTTTACCACATTCCGCGCCGGAGCGACACCACCGCCTCGCTAGACCTCGTCGGTCAGCTTGCGCAGGGCGGCGCGAAGACGCTCGGCCTCGGCTTCATCCCCGTGCATGACCGCATACTCAAGCAAAGCATCCAGCCGCTTGATCTCCTCAATCGTATCATCTCTCTGTGGCATCGCCATAATCTTTCCCCTTTCGCATGGTCTGCTTCAGTAATTGCTATATTCGCCCTTTGAAGTAATACCACAGCAAGTGATCAAAACCATTACGGCTAATCTGGCTGCCCGAGACATTGATAATTTCATCTATGGTCTGTTGATACTTGGAATAGTCGGTGTTCGATGGTATCAATTTAGGAACATGGAAATGCTCACAGTACCTCGGCAGAACCTTTTTCACAACAGCATCGAAGATAGAAAAGTTGTCCTGTTCATTCTCGCCTTCAAACAAATAGAAGCAGGCGTAGTGACAGAACTTGCTTGCGAATGAGAGATTTTCGCGTGGCTTGTACTTCGTCGATTTAGGATGCGTCGCCAATGAAAGTTCTTGGATTATTCTATAGTTGGATTCCTTAGGGAACTTCAGGTATTGCACAAGTGTCTGCTTCGGAATTTTGAGTAGCCTATCCCACATCTCCTCTCGTCCAACGCCATCAGCATTCAGGTGCGTACTATTGTCCCTGTCAACCGCATTGACAACTTCCCGAAGGACATGCGCATATCCACCTGCGGAAGATTCTGCCAAAGACAAAACCTGGCTGAATTGAACCATCCAGTACGCGGTCGATCCCCCATAATTCTTCCCGTCTGGCCCTGCCTTTTTATCGGATGACTTAATGTAGGATGAATCGTTTTGAATAATCGCCTCGACCTTTGCGACATTGCGCCTGGACAATTCGACCAGTTCCGTGCCCGGAATCAAAACGAACATTTCCGTTTCTTTTGCAAGCTCAAGTTCTTTCTCAATAAGATTCATCCGACAACCCTTCCGGATACGATGGGGCAATCCCCTATGGTTCTCTCTTAACCATTGGTGAGCTTTTTAGCTTCAGGGAGCACGCGGAGCATCGTGTCGCAAAACCATTTGAAGCACGCACCCCATTTACTCTCATCGGCAGCAATGTCAAAATCACTGACGACTGCATAGGTACGATCCTTGGCCGTTCCGCACACGAACTCAATCCCAAGAGCCTCTTCAATCTCCTGATAACGCTCCTTGAATACTTCATGAAACGGAGAATGATGAGATACATACACCTTCACCATCGCCCGTTTCGAAAATGTGTTACAGACAAGGCTCAAACCGCAGCCAGAAGCAAAGCTCGCGAACGACATCCAATTGTGCGGCAATGGCTTCGTCGTCTTAAATCTCCGCCTGAAATCGTCGCGCGTTTTGGCATATTCAACAAACTCGGTCCAGAACCTCTGGTAAAGCTGGCCAGTCTCAGATATCCCATCAGAACCTCGTTTAAACGCCTTTGCCCATTCATTCGGAGACTCTATGATTTTGAAATTCGGCGCGACATCCGAGTCTCCAATCTTCAAGGCCTCTACTTCAACAAGAAAGAATGCTATCTCGTCGTCCGTCTTCTCATTCAGCCACTCAACAGCCTTGCGATGCTCTTCGTTCGCCTTCTTGACAATCCAAATGACAATCTCCGCTTCCTTTCCTGCGGCATACGTGATGCACTTTCCAAGATGGTCGTGATTAGAATCCTCAAGCTGATTTTCGATCACAACCGTCTGATCCGTGTTCAGATTCTTTGCAAGTATATCCGCGGAATACTTACCGACCCGAGACTCCTGCTCAAGCGGTTCAAGTTCCATATCAAGCGTCTCGCCAAGAAGCTTGAGATTCTCAGGTTTCACAAGCCATGTCGTAAAGTCCGAAGCTTCATTCTTCCACACCTCGCGCAACGGCACCTGCTTCAGCACACCAAGTTTCATCTTCACCTCCCTGTCCAATTATTATTAAGCCTCTCCATCACTGACACATATCCCCTTCCTCCCTCGCAATCAGCTGAACCGAGAATGAGGTGGTCGAGGAACTTGACACCAAGCAGATTTGCAGCGGACTGCAAGGCAGCGGTAAGCTGCAAATCGGCTTTGCTTGTCGTGGGGTCGCCGCTGGGATGATTGTGGGCGACGATGATTGCGTCAGCATCGACCTTGAACGCCTCGCGGAACACTTCTCGAAGCTCTACCGCAGTTGTGCCGCGAATGTTCCCAAGAGAGACGAGAATCGGCTTGCAGATCGGACGGCGCTCCTTGTCGATCGGCAGAACAAAGAACCCTTCATAATCCTTGGCAATCGGAATCGCCGCGCGAAAAAGAGGATAGGCATCGTCCGCCGTCTCTATGCGCAGGCGCAAGAAATCATCAGCGGCAGAAACCTTCGCGGCAAGTTCCAGCGGCATTTGCCACATGCCGATGTTGCCGCGACAGGAAATCGGCTCAGGCAGACGCACGACGTTCGACAAATCCCACCAATATTGATACCCCTCATCCCACGTTTCGCGCCCTGTGCGCTCACGCGCCTTATAATCACTCACGCCCACGATCTTCCCGGGCCAGTCCTTCACCTCGCACCATGCTGGCAACTTCTCGAAATCCTCTGGTGGCAGATTCGCCGACGCCCACGCAATGAACTGTCCGTACTCTTCCTTGCAAAACGACTTGGAACACGAAATCGCCGCCCGCCCCTCACTTGGCTCCGGCCACATGCTGCGGTTCTCAACCAGCTTGATCCCGTACAGAATCAAGATTGCATAAGGTCCGGTACATGTTAAGGCGTTCATGGTTTGAAACCTGTAAACTTCATTTGCAAAGATAAGTTTGGCGATAGAACAAGAAAAGTCCCCTACACAAAACACATTCTCTTTTGGCGCTTTGCAGCTGTTGCGTCAGCATCATAACTAACATTCTCGCTGTCAGAAGATCTATAGCATATTCTCTCCGACATATTCAATCGCCACTTACACATTATTCCCCCTCCTGCACAGGCATCGGAATTTCCTCAAATCTAGGAGTAATCCGTCTTCCATCATCTTTCCATCCAATCATTTTTTGAAAAAAACCCTCGCGACACTTTGGCATTGCATTCTCAACAATTCTGTATCCATGTTTTATCATCATTTCTTCATTCGGATTCCCCCAGACGATATTGTCCTCTACCAACAAGGGTTCTGCATATTTAATATTACCCGATGCGTCAATCTTTCCAAAAACTCTCTTATTTGTTGCGCAATTAGTTAATCTTCGGCACCCACCAAAAGTTAATACATCCGACCTTCCAACGAACCACACATGTTTTGCCTTATTCTCAGTAATACTTTCACCCATATATGTAAAATATAGATAATTGCGAGAATTAGGTTTTAGATTCAACCATTCCCGATCATTGACATCAAATTCATCACTATCAAGGCAAACCCCAAGAGGATAGACCACATCGCCAGTATCAATTCGAAGACCTGCATCACTTGTGCGACCTTTAATGATATTTGGCATACGTAAGATAGTCTTTTGCGTCAAATTAAGTCGATTGATTGTCCGTGATTTTATAACCTCGGATGATTCCTCTGCAATGTCATAATCCAATTCTTTACCTTGGAGGCCAACAAAGTTTATTGTTCCCGCATTCAATGAAACATTTCCACAGTTGGTTTGTTCACTTGCATCCGTATTGCGTGTATTTATCGTATTTAATTGTTTGGATACTCTTTTAGATAGCCGAACTTTTAACGAACCTCCCAGTACACCTCCTACAAGGGCGATGACGAGTCTCAAGATCTCAACAATCCAGTTGCTCTCACTTTCCATAATGCATTTCCCTTATTAATCACTTCAAATCAAAGAAACTCTTCACTTGGCAACAAAAATGCCTTGCGCACCTCTGTTAGCATGATCCCATACAGATTCAATATCGTATACGGCCCAGAACAGGCGAAGTCAAATCTCTTCATACCAACAACAGATAGTATATTAAAGACTCTTAGCCCTTGAACACAAACTGCCGGTGATACTGAAGATAAAGCTCTCGCTTATCATCAAGTGGCAGCATTTGAATAAACCGTCCCGCCTTAATGTCGCAATGCGATTGATTCGAAGGAGAAATCCAGTTAGACACCATCATGCATTTTTTATCATCAAACGATATAAACCCCTGATCAAACAGCCGATCATAAAGAGGAGAGAGGGTAAAGCCGTTTTTAGGATCAAATGCCTCCTTTTCATTGGACACTGCAAAAGGCTTAATGTGACTTGCAACAAGAAGTCGTTCGTCTGAAATCTTTGTGATTGGACAATACGGACATTCTTCAAGCAACTTTGCGCGATATTTTGCTTGCGCTGCAGCATCTCTACCTGAAGTTACAGATGTAGACTCCCCTTGCTTAGGTTTACTACTTGACATCTTTGCCAGGCTCTTCTTCTCGCACTTCCCATATGTAAAAACCTGAGCCGTAATGCCACGTTGCGCAAGCGCTTCGAAATCAACAAACAATTTCCAATAATAACGCACTTTCCCTTTCGAGTCCATCAATCTCATGATTGATATATAACTAATCAGTGGCAATGACAAGGTACGAAATAGCTTGTATGCTGGATCTGTTGAATTAAAATAACCTCGAGGGCCCTGAATTTGCGACTGAATTTGGACAGTAAACTCAATTACCTCTGGCAATGACGAAATCTTTGTTATGCGTTCCGCCCAAAGCGACGGCAACTTACTTTTTCCTGCATAGGCCTGCGTAGGAGATTCGTATTCTGTCTTCGCCGCATGCATGTAGTTCAATAGATCACTCTTTAGAAAGAAACAATCCAATGTGCTTTGGCCCAAAGAAAATGCGGCCAAATCAGCTTTAGTCCCAAAATAAAACTTAGCCTCTCCATTTCCCGTGCCCAACTTGTTTGGCCCCAGCACATTACAGTCGGGGACAGTTAGAACACGCGAAACCTCTTGAAACGAATAATTCTTACCATCAATCTTCATTTTGTACATCCTTTTGGAAAAAGATTAGGTGCCACCTTCTTTATTGATTCTAGAATTGAGACAAGAACATCAACTACGATTGCGTTACCTGCCTGCTGATACATTGGCGTATCCGGGACGACAATTTTGAAAGAATCGCTGAACCCCATCAACCGCAAACATTCCCGCGGCGCAAGCTTTCGAATGCGTCCGTCACGTGAAATATAATTATCAACTCCTGCTCGATGCATTTTGTGCATCGTTGTAAGTAATGGACGCGCTATCTCCAAATCCACCTTAGGCCTTGAATAAAACGTCTTGGTGCCTGTTGCAAGAACATATTTTTTTACTTTCTCAGAAAGGAAATACTTCTCCAACTCAGGCATCCCTAAGCGCATTGCCGTTTCTTCGTCTACAAAGACAAAATCCCCATGCCAGTTAAACTGCTGATTCTTTTTCTGGCAAAGCTGAACGGTCCCATCAACCTGTGTGTATCTCTTAGTCAAATTCCCCTCGTCAAGAACAAATTTAACACCCTTTTCCGGTAAATAATATTTACCCGGAACAACATCAAGCAAATAATCCTTCATTGTAGTTTCCAGCTTTCGTGGCTTAGGGAATTCAAATGAGTCACCAACTCCAAGGTCTTTTCTAAAACCAACAACAAATACACGTTCTCTATTCTGCGGGATCCCATAGTCTTTGGAGTTCAGGACTTTGTGCTTCCAGTCATAACCAAGGTCTGAAAAGATCTTAGCCATTGTCTTCCATGTTTTTCCGCAATCATTACTTAATAAAGCTCGGACATTCTCATAAATAAAGCATTTAGGGCGTATCTCCGATACTAACCTCGCATACTCATAGAACAACGTTCCTCTCGTGTCAGACAACCCCATCTGCTTACCAACAAGACTGAATGATTGACATGGACTTCCTCCCACAAACAAATCAACCCGATCACGATAAGGTTCCCCTTCCAAGAAAGTTACATTCCAATGAAATCGATCATCAGGCACGGGATAGTTTGCCATATACGACTGGCGCACCTTATTGCGCGAAAGCAACGGGCGGTAAAGCATATCAACAAGATGCTTTCTACTCCTCCAGCCTTGTTCTGACTCCCAGGTACATCTAAACTTGTAAAAACCAACGGCTTCGTACAGCATCTGAACGCGATCTTTCAACTCGCGCTCAGGGCGCTTACTCATAGCCGGAGCTCCATCCAATAGGCTTTGTATTGTGTCTCTTTGGCGCTTAATCATTTCTGCCGCCCAACGCTGACTTTCTGTTGCCGGCCGCATACGATCAACGAAGCCATTCAATTTTGCAAACGCATCAATACACTCTTGCCATTCAACAGCACCACACACAAAAGGAGTTTGATCACCATTATCACATGCAAAAACTATGTCATGGTCAACATGCGTTCTTATCAACGCCTGTTCTATTGCCCCGATACCACTAAAAACTGTAGCCAACCTAAACTTATCACCGTCATGCGCCAATGATTTTGCAACAACCGGCAACAATTCGTCTAAGAAATCATACTGCACCGCTTCGCATACACGGAGTTGCGCGTGCGAGAGCGTCGCAAGCTCTGAAGGAAGGAATTCAAGGAGACAACCCCATTCGCCACCTGCCTGATATTCCTTAACAGCCTTCGCAACTTTTGGGGTTCTCTTGAAGTCGCTTGCCCGGACAATGACAACAGAATCCTCAACTGTGGGTTGGT
Organism: uncultured bacterium; assembly: GCA_902780865.1. Taxonomy (GTDB): domain Bacteria; phylum Verrucomicrobiota; class Kiritimatiellia; order RFP12; family UBA1067; genus UBA1067. The sequence goes on along the minus strand of CACZHC010000002.1, from coordinate 46,050 downwards.
ATTTGTGTCGGACGCTGAAGATGGCATAGAAATCTCCATGCCCTTTCCCCTTGCCTCTTGGATAGTCGAGGTGTTCGGCAAGAAAGTCTTTACGTGCCTTGATGCCAACAAAATCAGCCATGTAGATGTGCCGTCGGTCATTCGTGCCAGAGTAAAGCCAAAGTTCTTTAACCTTGCTCCACGCGTCGGTCGGTTGCTGTGCTTCTTCCGCCGACAATGGATAGTTGTACAAGTGGCGCTTGCCAATCCATTTCAACTGGTTCTGCTCTTTTTTGTATGTGCCGACTAGCACACACCGCTGCGACCTTGAACCCGAGGGCACAATCTTCTGAACCTTCTGTTTCTTCTTCACTGACATGAATCGTTATCGCTTGCAAACAAAGAGGCGCGCCTCTCTGTCGTTAGTTAGAGGGGCGCGCCAAGGCGTATGCTCTTAAGGCCTACGACAGCCTAGACAAACACACGCCAAGGCGACACCCCAAATTGATAATAGGGTACCGTCTTGCAAGCCGTGTTTTGTCTGTTTGTAGAGTCGTAGTTCTAAGAGACCGGTTTGCAACCGATGGCCGATCCTGCCGGCCTCTCCGCGGCGGTTCTCGTCGGGGAGCTATGAGGTCAGATTCGTTCCCGTTTCTGACAGTGAGTATTATACCAAAAGCAACGGCTTTTCGGGAAAGATTATGGGCGTCAGTAGTCGCTGGTTTTCCATTTCTTTGCGCCCTTTGCGTTCTTTGCGGCTAAACCATTCCGCCGCGCCACAACCCACCACCCTGCCTGTCACTTATTGCAATATGTTCCGGGCGTTGAAAGCCGGCAATGCCGCTTGAAGGCACGGTATCCTCAACCCCGTATTGACCGCTACTCACCAAGAAGGCATTCCCGCAGCCTCGGCAGCGCACGCTGGATCGTGCAGTTGTCGCTGAAACTGCCGCACACGAACGTCGTATATCCCTGCACAAACGCACGAAGCGCCTGTGCAGTGAACTCATCGACGACGAATCTGCGCCCGTTGACAACAAAGCTTGTCGGCGGAATATCGAAAAGTTCAGATGACCGGCACCGCTCCATGACCTCAACTCTATCGGCATCCACCTTCACCCTGTCGCACGGGAAATCAACAATCTTGGAAACCCGCGCCGAATACGGCCCTCGGCAGGTTTCACGCGGTTCAGCATACTTCACGCCCGTATCGTCCCGCAATGAGGCTATGCTGTGCAAACCATTCGTGGCCGCATAGACAACGAATTGGCCGTCCTGTTGGCACCCCCACGCCGTCGGGAGAACGCATTTGACCACATAGACGAGCGGATCCCTCCCGTGGAACTTAACCAGACCGATTACGTTCATATCTATACCTGCCGGCAATACAGGCGGATAAAGCGACCTGCGACCACTTGAGTCATCACACGCCTTGCTGCGGCACGTCACAGCCGTTGTCGAAAGTTTGAAATCTCGCTGTTCCGTGCAGCAGTCCGGACACGCTTCGCGCCCGTCCACCTCGACATCAAGACCCCACTCCTTGATTTCGTCAGCAATTCTTTTGAAATATTCCGGCGATTGTCTGTGGTATACGGCATCAATATCCGTATAGACAGTGTGCCGCCCGCAATGGAGGCATCTGTAGTCTGTTCTGGCCACGCAGCCTGCTGTGCTGCTGCGACACATGCCGGCGTCCATTCTCACCGGGGACTCCGGCATAGCGGCGAGCTCGTCAAGCCTTTGTCTTATGCGCTCGGGCGTCCATGGCAGGACCCTTCCTGCCTTGTGGTCCTCTATCGCCTTTATCCATGCCTTGTGAAGGTCATCATAATCGCTGCCGAGTATCTCCTTTAGCCATCCAAGCTTTTCACTCACGGGGGCATATCTGTTTCTCCATGTCCGGTAGTTTGCCCGTCCATTGAGAAAGGAATCAATGATCTCCTCTTGTCCGTATTGGAGCACCTCTGGATCTATGGACACTCCGAACCTCTTGAAATCCCTGCACCTGAACTCCACAACGCCGCGAAGCGCCTTTTGGTATTCGACCGGGTCGGGCCTGTAGCCGTCTGCAAAGCAGGAGAGAGAAAGAAAAAACATGGCAAACGCCGCAAGGCACTTCGTCACTATGTCGCATGTGCCGCATCCGTCCTTCTCTATGTAGCAGAGAGTCATCAGTCTTGAAGTCTTATCAATGGGAAATTTATTTAGTTTAACAGCTCGAAATTCAAAATTAGCAACCGCTGATCTATCCTGCCGGCCTCTCCGCGGCGGGTCTCGTCGGGGAGCTATGAGGTCAGATTCGTTCCCGTTTCTGACAGTAAGTATTATACCAAAAGCAACGGCTTTTCGGGAAAGATTATGGGCGCCAGTAGTCGCTGGTTTTCCATTTCTTTGCGCTCTTTGCGTTCTTTGCGGCTAAACCCATTGAAAGAGACCGGTCACCTCGTAGAGAGTTAGAGGACGGACGACGAACGACAAAGGGTAGACGATGCGTGACAGGGAAATAATGGTGGCCGTCAATACAGGAAGCCAAACAGCCAGAGGGGGATCTTGTTGCCACGCCCGACCGAAACCCCGTCGTTCACGACGTAGCTGTTCGGCAAGTCGGCAATTTGGTCAAAGCCCTTCCCCCTGCCGCCCACTTCAAATGTCCACTTCCCGTCAATGACGAAATCTCCAACCCCTGTATAGGTGACCGCATGGCCCATCTTCGTCTGGTTGAAGAAAAACGTCTCCCTAGCAACGCCCGAATCCACGCGCGGCACAAGCGCATGCATGAGGTTGGTGTTGCTTACGTATATCTTCTCCGGCTTGGAGAGGTCGTCCAGCTTACGGCCCTTGGAATCAACAAGCGCGAGAAGTCCCGCGCGATGAAGCGCCTTGAGCATCTTGAGGCCCTGGTCGCGCCCGGTTTCCAGCTCGCGGTAGAGTGCGCTCATGTTCGGCGTCTGCGGACAACTCTCTGCAAGCACCATCAGCATCTTGCGGGTCTTTCTGATCGTATCCTGCGACACATCGTCAATCGCGGGATAGTCCGTTTCCAGTACCTTGTTAACTGTCTCGACAAGGCGTTCCCGAAACTTTGCATGGCTCTCGCGGTAGAATGGATAGTATCCGCTTTTCAAATACGCCTCGAAATGCGGCAACACCTTCAGCTTCTTGTCGATCTGCCCTGCTATGGCGACATGATTTGAGAGCAAATCCTCCAGCGTCAACGCCTTGAAATCAAGCACCCCTTCCAGCTTCAGATACTCGCGGAAGCTCATGCCCTCCAGCATATAAGTCGCCTGCCGTCGCGAAAGATCGCCCTGGGCCTTCTCCAGCTGAAGAAGTGAAGATCCGCTATAAACGATGTTCATCTTGCGGAACTGGTCAGCCAGATTCTTGATCTGCAAAGACCACTCCCTTCCGAGGTGGTGTGCCTCGTCCAGAAACACATGGGTAAAGCCATGTTCGTATAGATAACTCACGAGATCCTTCACACCATGCCTTGCAAACCAAAGATCGTCCAAACTTGCGTAAACGGCTTTTGGGGAATCCTCGCCGAACGCCTCCTTGACATGCTGGCGCATCAATGTCGTCTTACCGACGCCCCTTGGCCCCTTGATGCAGATAAGCCTGTCGCGCCAGTCAATCTCGTCCATCAAATAGCGATGAAACGCCGACGACTCATCGCGAATCTGGCGGTTGGAAGCTTCGAAAAGCTCATCGACGTCTTCAGATGTCAGCTTGCGCGCCATTTTAGCAACTCCACTTGTTGTTTTTATACGCCTTTTAGCATTTTGACTTGCTAATTATACCATTTCGCCATGACACAAAGCAAGTGGCATTTGCCAAATTTAGCAGGTAGAGCAGGAGAAGCAGGAGTAAAGAGCTGCTGTTCTCCTGTCTCTCCTGTTCTCCATGCTAAAACAAATCGCAAGGCGCGTAGAGCGTGTAGACGGATGGGGCGAAGCCCACCCCAACCCCTTTGCGATCTTTGCGTTCTTTGCGGCTAAAGAAATTGAAAAGAGCAACCACCTCCTTTTCATGCGTGGAATCCGATCGGCTCGCGTTTCTCAGGCAGGGCCGGCATCAGCGTATAGATGATCGTGTCTATTGAGCGCTCGGCGGCGGTCATGCGCTTCTCAAGCTTCGCGATCCGCTTGTCGCGCACAAGCCCTCGCAGGAGGAATTCCTTCAGGACACCTGATGCCCACCGCCTGAACAATACTCCTCGCCGCGAATTGACCCTATACCCAATGGATATTATCATATCAAGGTTGTAGAAGTCTATCAGACGAGACACATGCCGCTTGCCTTCCAATCGAACTACTCGAATTTTTCGAGTAGTTGCCAGGCCCTCAAGCTCGCCCGACTTGGTCACCTCCTGTATGTGATACGTAATTGTATTTTCCGCGCACCCGAACAGGAATCCCATCTGCTTCTGCGTAAGCCAGATCGTCTCGTCCTCCAACCACACGTCGAGCTGCGGCATGCCGGCTTCGTCGAACTTGACGATTTCGCCGGATTCCGACATGGCCTTCGCTTCGTTTACCTTTTTTGCCTTCATGTGCCCATTCCTTTCTGCGCTATAATATTGTTTATCCGTGTAGAACGTATGTCTTACCGTCACTGGCAGTATATGCATTTTTTGCATAAACTGAATCTCTATTCAATTCGCCTTCTTTAAATGCGTATGCTCCTTTCTTTTTGCTTCTTTCTTTTGATGCGGGCATTATCGCATAATAGGAGCAACGTATGGTTAAGACATCGTTAAGACTTTGGCCGTGTAGAACGTGGAGAACGAAAGAAGTGGTATATGCAAAATTTGCATACACCACCCGTCATGGAGCTATCGATGGTAAAACGCAGACAAAAGAAGTCGGACTATACAATCTCGATGTTGTCATTTCTGTCGGATATCGCGTCAAGTCAATCCAGGGAACTAGATTTAGACAGTGGGCGACGAGGATTCTCCGCGAGATGCTGCTGAACAGGCTCGACGAGATCAAGCGCATTGCCAAGCTTGAGCGACGAATGGATTCAGCCGAAGGCGACATCAAGCAGATCAAAGGCGGCGTGTCTTATCTCGTCCAGCAGCTCTCCGTATCGCAAGAGGCGCCACGACGCCGTATCGGATTTGGCAGCGACGACGACAGGCCGTCGAAACCATACGGGCGAGCCTAGCGTGGTTCAGCCACGCACAAGGGCATAGCCGACGCCACGTTTGGCGACAAGACGCTCGCCGGAGGGAAGCTTCTTGCGCATGTTACTCACATGCACACGGACCGCGCCTTCGTCAGCGTAATAACCTTCGCCGCAGACAGCCGAGAATATCTCGCGATACGAGAAGAACCTGCCACGGTCCGATTCAAGGAGTCGGTAGATGTCCGCCTCGGTCTTTGTCATCGCAGCGGGAGCGTCCATCTTCGAAAACCTGTCCGCACGTTCGAGCGCCTTTCGGATGCGCGCCACGAGGAGCGTAGGCGAAGCCGTCTTCGAGACATAGTCGTCCGCGCCAGCGTCGAGTCCGCGGATCTGGTCCTCCTCCGCATCGAGCGCCGACAGAAAGACGATCGGCGTCTCGCGGTCCGCGCAGCGCATCGCCTCGCAGACCGCGTAGCCGTCCATTCCCGGCATCATGACGTCGAGCAGCACGAGGTCGGGACGCCGTTCGCCGAACGCGGCCACGCCTGCCGCGCCGTTCGCCGCGACGCGAACCGCGAAGCCCGCCTCGCGAAGTAGGCGCGACAGGGAGTCGCGAATCGTCCGCTCGTCATCTACAAGAAGAATATCGGTCATGCGGTTATTATACCACGAATCTGGTCCATCCGGCGGACAGCGAGGACATCACGTCAATCAGCAGTCGTGGCATCGGCTACCGCAATATCCGCGCGGTGCGGTAATCACGCCCTTCTGTTCGCGCATGAAATAGTCGTACTCTCCATTCGGAATGACCTCAAGTGCTTCTCCTCCCCGCTTCCAATTCTTTGACACACGAACAAGCACCATCGGAAAGTACCCTGGCGACACTTCCGTTGCCGTCTCAGCGACGGCGTTGATGGACTTGCCTTCCTCCTTTGGGTCTGGCAGATAGCGTGCATCCACTAGAATATATCTCCGCCCCTCGAAAGTGGCAAAACCGTCTCTTGGTTTGATTGCGTCTTTTGCTGTGTAGTCCATGTTGATTTCCTTTCTTTTGATGCTGACATTATCGCATATTACGCTCACCTCATGGTTAAGATATCGTTAAGATTGGACACTATTGGGAGAGTGGCCTTTTGAGCACTGGAAACAACATGTACTATGTCGTTCTTAGTCCGTCCTCTCATAAGCTCTTTGACTCTGCTCGCCCCTTTGCGATCTTTGCGTTCTCTGCGGCGAAAAACCATTGAAAATCCGGTGTGAAATTCAGCAGGTAGAACAGGAGAAGCAGGAGAGAAAAGTACCTGTTCTCCTGTATCTCCTGTTCTCCATGCTAAAAGCAAATCCAAAGCCGTGGTGAGCGTGGAGCGCGCGAGAGGACGGACGACAAACGACAAAGGACAAACGATGCGGCAGCGGGCGCGAAGCGTGATTCCGCCGCGATCCTCAGTCGTTCGTCCTCAGTCGTCAGTCCTTTACAAAGAACCGCTTATCTGTAGTCGATGCGGGCGTAGGAGTCGCGCTGGACGCAGCGCGCGTAGTGCACCGCCGGTCGGCCGAAGAGCATCGCGTAGAACGGCGTCGTGCGGCGAATGCCGACCGTCGCCTCGAGGATCTCCGGCACTTCCTTCTGCACGAGGCCGAGGAAGCCGCACCAGCACGTCGCGATGCCGGCGGAGTTCGCGAGCATCTCGAACTGGGCGCAGGCGATTGTCACGTCCTCGCGCGGTGTGGTTACGCCTGGAGCAGTCTCGTCGGACGACACGATGAGGATCCCGCTCGCGCCGCGGAAGAACATGTCCTCCCCGCCCTTGCGCAGTCTGATCGCGGGAACGGCGAGCCAGCGCGGAAGAAGGCGCGTGCCGTCGCGATGCCGTTCAATCGCGGATATGAATCCGGCGCGGAAGCGGTCCGTCGCCGCGCGCGTCGGGAAGCACGTGAAGGTGAGGGATCGCGCGTTGCATCCGGTCGGCGCGTTGCCGAGCGAAGCGAGAATCCTGTTGAGAGTCGCGCGGTCTACGTCTTCAGCGGCGAAGCGACGGACCGACCGGCGCGCGCGCATCCAGTTCTCCACCTCGTCAAGCGACGGCAGGGCGAGGTCCTTCACAGGGACGGAATCCTCGGGTTTTCTCCCGTCGAACGTTACGGCGCCCGTGGGGCATATCGCGAGACAGTGCTGGCATTTCATGCACCGTTCCGGAAAGGCCATGCGCGGCGTTCCGTCCGCCATCTTGAGCGCCCCGAAGGCGCAGTCGCGAACGCATGCGCCGCATTTGACGCATTTGGCTTCGTCCACTTCAAAAATACCTGCCACCGCCACTGCTACCTCCCTGCATTTTTACTAGACCTGCATGAAGCCGCCGAGGCCGAAGTTGAGGCGCGGAATGTCCTCTGGCACCGGATCGAGCGCGGCGGATTCGCCGCCGCCCTGCGCGTCCTCCGCGCCGCCCAGCTCGCGCTCGGTCTCCTCCGCGAGGCGCACGAGGGCCACGAACTCCTCCGCGAGCGCCTCGGGCGACAGCCCCTCGACCGCAATCGTCCGCGAGAGGAAGAGCGCGCCGCCGAAGAGTCCGATGTGCCCGCCATGCGTCCGTGCGCCGAAAAGGTCCAGCGCCAGCGCCTTCTCAAGGGTGTCGACGGGGAAGCGTCCGCTGTCGTCGCAGTGCGCGACGATGGTGAAGGCGGTGAGCGCGCTCTCGGTCTCGTCCGAGGGCTTGAGCGTGATCACTCGGTCTTCGACCACGACGTTCGCGATGCGGTCTTCGCCGATTTCGATCGTTGATCCGGAAGCCTCGGAGAGGCGCTGCAGGGACTGCTCGTAGATGGTTGCCATTTGGGTTTGCCTGTTTTGGAGTTTCTAAAGACGGGTAATACGGTCAGCGGACGGCCGCCTTATTCCAGCTTCATGCCGGAGGTGAGGTCAGCCGCTTCGGCGAGTATGTCGTACATAAAGCGCACACTCCCTCGGTCATTGGCCAGGTCGGCCCGCAGCTCCTGTCCGCTTAAGCCGTTGAGCACACTAAAGAGATTTTGCCGGTCTTCCTTGTAGGAGAAGGCGACGGCGCACTGGATGGTGAGCCGCTGAGCGTATCTGAGCATTTTCTTCGGATCGACCATGTCCTTGCCCAGGGACACCTTGTTCATGACATGCTCAACCGGGTACTCGCTCTCGCTCAGCGCCTCCCTGAAGGCTTTGACGATCTCTTCCTTCGACGCCGTCGGCTTCAGCTTCTTGAGGGCCAACATCTGGATGCTCGTGACATCTTCGACGGCCTGCTCCAGCATGTCCGCCGAGAACACGTTGGGGTGGGAGATAATGTTGGTCAGAAGGACCAGCTTCATGCCCCGGCCATGCTCCTCGCCCAGCGAATCCGCCTTGTCGAACAGCCGTTTCAGGTTAATCACCTTCTCCAACGTCTTGCCGAGATCCGCCGTCACCTGAGGTCCGACTCCCAGCATCGTCCCGTTTTCGCCCGAGCACATGGCCGCGAACGCCTTTATGTGCTGCTTGTTGCCGCCGAAGACATTGAGGCATCTGTCGAAGAACTTGTTGAAATCTTTGAGATCCGCGCTTACCTTTCCCCAGCTGTCCGGCACCTTTTCACCCGGCTTGTCGACCACATACGAGGCGGCCGCCTTGTTGTACCAGGCCATGAACTGCTGGTTCTTGTCAAGTCCCCTAGATTGCAGGAATCCCGGCGCGCCCCTGGCCGCAATCTGCCCCGAGACGGTGTTCCGCGCCATTTCCACGTACTGCTCTTCGCTCGACTCGTTGGCCAACGAGTCGAGCCTGTCCAGTATATTCCTCACCTTCTCCGCGGTGATCGTGCCCTTCACCTGGCCCAGCAGCTTGTCGGCCTCGCCCGAGACCGCAAAGAGGTTCGGATCGTTGCGGATCGCGGTTCGGAGCGCGTTGATCGTCGCTTGGTTCTCCGCCTTGGCGCTTGCGCAGCCGAAGAAGCTCTTGACCTTGTGGAGAAAGCCGGCCTTCTCGAGTTCGGGGGCTGCGCCGCCTTCGTACTCGGCTAGGACGATCTGCCCCACGCCCTGGTTGTCCTGCAAAAAGTCACGTACATTCTTTATTGTCAAGTCCATATCCACTCCTTTCCCTGCCCTGGATACGCGCGAACTGGAGATAGGTTACATAATTATTATACCAAACTTTCGTGAACATTTACGAGGTGGTTTGGAAAGGGAAGAGTTGCTGTTCTCCTGTCTCTCCTGCTCTCCATGCTAAAAACAAAGCCGTGGAAATATGAAGAACGCGAGAGGACGGAGGACGAACGACGAAGGACAGACGATGCGGCATCGGGCGTTCAGCGGAGCTTTACGGGATGGCGGCGGCTACTGGCCGACAGAGAGTCGGAAGAATCGGGCTGAAGTGGTGTCGAGCTCGTTTGTCTGAACAGGATACCACGACGCAGACGGCGAAAGCGCGCCGCAGCCGTAGAGCGTGTAGGCGCGGCCGGGGAGAGCGGGCTCCCACGAAATGCGCGGCACACCCGCCGCGAGATCTATCGAGAGCGAGATGTCGCGAGCTTCGGGATCGGACGGATCGAGCCCGAGTATCCAGCTCGCCCAGAGCGAGCGCCCGTTCGCGCCGACGAGATTCGCGAGCGGCTCGAAGCCGTATGTTCCGTTGAAATACTTCGCGGCGGGATTCAAACTGCCGGTGTCGGCGAGTTCGGCCAGCATGTCGGCGCCGTTGTCGGTCGCGGACGGAATGTCGGAAGCGCGTGCCTTGTCCATTAGGCGGGTGTAGGCGTTGATGCAGATCGCCCAGCCTTTGGTGTCGGCGGCGTACAGCCCGTAGTCATATGCGTCGTACCACCTGTTGGTGGCGTCGTTCTTCGACCAGCCCACATAGCCGTTGCCCGGACGGAAGGTGATGCTGCCGTAGATCGGGTCCTCGGGAACCGGTGTTGCTGTGGCGACGATGACCGAAGCGGCGGAGCCAGTCTGTTTGAAGACGACGGCATAGGACGAGCCGGGCGCGAGCGGTATCTCGCGCTCGAGAGGAACCGTCGTGTAGCCACCGCGCGCGAGCGTGCCGGACTGACTCAGCGCGCAGGCGCCGCCTTCCAGCGGATCCTCGGAGGGATAGACTGTTCCGTACGTTTTTGTGGAATAATCGCAGGGCACAACCTCATCCCACCGCGAAGTCTCATAGCGCACGACATTTGTGTAGACTGATATCTCGTATTCGTAAGGATAGACTGCGGTCCACACGCCCACGGCGGCAAGGCTCTCGCCAGGCGCCGCGGTGAAGACAACGGCCTGGAGGTCGCTGTCGAGCTGCGGGAAACAGACTTCATTCGAGATGGATGTATCGTAACTCGGTCCGGCGATGGCGTAGCCGTGCACGGCGTCGTACGACGGCGCGCCGTCCGCGGCAGGCAGATATACCAAGCCATCATTTCTTGCGAAACCGGTGTCACAATACGACACATAGCAGAATCCAGCGTCACCGATGCCTGTGCCCCAGCTGTTCTTTATGATCCACGCGCCGTCGGACGGAGGCGGTTCCTTGAACAGCTCTCTTGAAAGATTATCGTCCCAGCCGACAACGGTGATGGCGTGATTCGCGCCGTCACTACCCAAATAGCAGTGGTACGTAGAGTTGGAGCTGGTGCAGCCAAAGTCCCACTGCATGCCCGCCACAATCGCCCCGTATTCGCGGATAGCGCGCTTGAGCGCCGCGCGGCTCTCCTCGGTTCCGTCGAGCGCGGGAATCCACACGACGTCCTGCACATGCAGTTCACTTGGCAGTGCCGGACTGTTGGCGGATGGCCACGCATCTTTCGTTCCGACATACGGATCCTTCTCCTCGGCAACGGGACCGCTCCAGCGCAGCAGATAGCCGGCCGGCGTATACGAATAGGCGCCGCCGCCGTAGTAGCCCATCATGGCACTGAGCTTGGCGAGGTTCTTCGGGGAGAAGGAGTATTCGCCCTTTCCTGACTTGAGGAGCTGCGTTTCGATCGTCGCAAGCGCGGCGAACGCCCAGCAGTTGCCGAGACTGCCTTGGTGCTTGACGGGCGTCAACCATCCGTTGCTCGCAGAGTTCCAGTACGCAGGAAGCCCCTCCTCTGGCGTTGTGCGCAGAAGCGGCGCGCGGCGCGCGGGCTTGAGCTCGCGCACGCGAATTTCCTTCCCCGGGGCGTTTGGCAGAAGGCCGGGCGCAAACAGCGGCGGCTCGTCCGCGAACGCGACGAGCGCTGCAACCGAGAAGAGGAATGGCAGTGTCAGTCTCATTCGCTTCTGCCTTCACCGTGGTGGTCGGCGCAGATCAGATGCGGACGGGAAGCCCGCGGGAGGCGAGGAACGCCTTGAGCTCCGGGATGCCGATCACGTGGAAGTGGAACACCGACGCCGCGAGAAGGACATCTGCGCCCGCCTCGGCTGCCTCGGCGAAGTGCTCCATCGTGCCCGCGCCGCCGGACGCGACCACCGAGGCGTCCGTGATCTCGCGGATCTTCCTGATGAGCGGGAGGTCGTAGCCCGTGCGCACGCCGTCCGTGGACTTGGAAGTCGGCAGTATGCAGGCGACGCCGTAGTCGTTCACCTGCTTCGCCCACTCTATGGCGTCCTTGCCGGTCGCGGTGCGTCCGCCGTCGATGAAGACCTCGTAGCCGGACGGCATAGCGGCGTTCTGCGCAACGTCAATCGCGACCGTCACCTTGTCGGCGCCGAGCTCCTTGACCATCTCGCCGATCATCTCCGGACGGCGGAAGACCGCGGACGAAGTGGACACCTTGTTCGCGCCCGCCTTGAGAACTTCCTCGGCGGCTGCGACCGACGAAATGCCACCGCCCATCGTGAACGGAACCGTAACGGCATCCGCGACCTTGCGGACAACCTCGAGCATCGTCTTGCGGCCTTCCACTGTCGCCGTGATGTCGAGCATCGCCAGCTCGTCCGCCCCGGCCGCGCAGTACGCCTTGCAGCACTCAACGGGATCGCCGGCGTCCTTGATGTTCACGAAATTAACGCCCTTCACCACGCGTCCGTTGATCATGTCGAGGCACGGCATAATCGTAAGCTTCCTGTTCATCTTCAAGCGCTCCCTTCTTTGTTTTGTTTCATTCGCCGGTTCTTCCGCCCGGCGGAACTCGTTAATTATATCAAAAAGACCCCGCGCCTGGCTCGACATGCTGGAGTTTACCCATTTTTCAGCTTCTGCCGATTACCCTTCGCCTAAGCCGCCGAATTTAACTCCAATCAGCAGGGCTCTCGCTACCGCTCCGCAGAATTGCATTTGCGTCGCACCCTTCATTCGCGTCTCGCTGAGCGATGCATGTCGGCTTTGAGCTGGAGGAGGTCTCCTCCAGACCTCCTCCGGCGGGCTGGGATTGGTTGTCACGTCTTCCAACCCTGCCGAAGGCAGCTCAAGAAGATAATTCGACGCACGGAATTGCCGTTGAGACATCGCGAAGCCGCGGAGCGGTAGCGGGAGCCCTAACGCTCGGAGTTTCTTCTTGCCAGGAGAAAACGCCCATTCCTCTTGCGAAAGCACACATCACCCTTTATTCATCGGGGTGAGATGCGCTCTGGCGGTCAGAATAAGGGTAAACGCCTGGCTCAACATGCACGATGGCGTCGACTATCCCGAGGTCGGACGCAAGCAGCGCATCGGAGACATCGTGCCCGATGCGATGGCCCTCCGCGACCGAAAGTCCGGCGTCGACATGCACGTGCAAATCGGCCACGTACGCGCCGCCGTATCGGCGGACGCGGACCTTGTGCACTTCCACGACTCCGGCGACATTGCGGGCAAGCGACTCGACCGCGGCGGACTTGCCGCCTATTTCCGCGTCCACGAGTTCCTGAAGCGCAGGATACGCGATCTCCCACGCGACATGGAGGATGAACAGCGCGACAAGAACCGCGCCAACCGAGTCCACCCATGCAAGCGACGGCCAGACATGCGCGACGACTACCGCGATGGCGACGGGGATCGAGCTGATGGCGTCCGACCTGTGGTGCCAGGCGTTTGCCTCGAGCGCGGGGGAGGCGATCTTCCGCGCGGCGCGGCGCGTCCAGCGGAACAGCCATTCCTTCGAGGCGACCGAGACGAGCGCGACGAACAGCGCGGGGAGTCCTGGAACAGACGACTCGCCCGAGACGAGCGTGCGAACGGCGTGTGCGCCAAGTTCATAGGCGACGACGACAAGCGCAATCGCAATGAAGAGCGTCACCAGCGCCTCGATCTTGCCGTGTCCGTAGGGATGCTCTTCGTCGGCTGGGGCCGACCAGTAGCGCACACCAAGGACTACAGCGAAGTCAGTCACGAGATCGGAGAGAGAATGCACCGCGTCGGCAAACAGCGCCTGCGAAGAGAACACGATACCGACGCAGCCCTTCAGCACCGCAATCGCGATGTTGACGGCCATTCCGGCGTATGTGACGCGCCGGACCTCGTGAACCGTATCTTTCTCGGAAGCCATATAGCCCGCGGACCAGGTCCTACCTCACCTTGATGAGGATCATGAGGAGGATAGGTACAAGCGCCAGCTGCAGCAGGACGAAACGCATGAGGACCTGGGCGTTCGACCAGCCGAGGTTCTTCTTGCAGTGGTCGTGCAGCGGGAAGCGCACCTTGCGAATCACGCTGTCGTCGCCGATCTGGAACCCGAGCCGCTTCGCAACGCGGAGAAGGACGAGCTTCCCGAGCCCGCCGCCGCCGTTGACGAGAACGACAGGCGAGAGGAAAAGGACGAGAAGCGGATTGCCCGTCATGAGCGACGCCGTCGCGACGAGAATCCCGAGGAAGCGGCTCCCCGCGTCGCCCATCAGCACCTTCGAGGGCTCTGCGTTGTACCAGAGATACCCGCCGAACGCGCCTGCGACGATCATGACGACGATTGCCCAGCGCGCGGCCTCGGAGTAGACCGGAATCAGGAAGTAGTGCGCGACGGGACGATAGCCGACGACGATGTAGAGGATCACCGCGAGCATAGCAAGCGTTATGACGGTAAGCGTGCCCGCAAGTCCGTCAACGCCGTCCGAGCAGTTCGTCGCGTTCATCGTGAACCAGAGAATAGCCGCCGCGACGGGAACATACGCCCAGCCGGGGATGAGCCACACTCCCACGTCGCCGATCATCGTCGCGCCCTTCACGAACGGCAGCCACGCCACCATGACGTGCGAGCCGTTGATTACGTCGGAGTGACCGAGAAAGATAAACACCGCTATCGCGCAGGATACGACTGCGTCAAGAAGCCCCTTCTTGAGTTCCCCCCACGGAACCGCCGCGCGATCGTCGAGATACCCGAAGAGCATCGCGCCGTACATGGCGAAAACGGCCATCAGGTCCCAGACGGCGAGCGGCGCGAAGAGCAGTATCACGGGGAGCGATATGAGCGTCACTGCGAGGCCTGTGCCAGTCGGCTTGCCGCGCGACTGCATTCCGCCCATGTCCTTGAGGATCGCCTTGCCATGGTCCTGCGGAAGGAAACGCCAGACCCGCGGCAAAAGAAGCCACACGAGAAGCGCCGCGGCAAATGTGCCGCCCGCGAGCAAAAGCGCGTGGGACTGGAGAAGGCGGAACGGACCCCAATACGGGACGAGATACTGCGACAGGTAGTAGAGCATAAGCGCTATTTTGCCTTAAGGGATTTCTTGAGCATCATGTAGAGCGTCTTGCGCTCTTCCTTCGAGAGGGCGGCGATGCGCTCCTCCCACTCGCGCTCGAATTCGCTCTTCTCGTCTCCGAGCGCGACGAAGTGGGCCTTAAGCACCTTCTTCGCCTCGTCGATGTACATCCTGACTTCGGGATTGAGCTCGTCCATGACGAGCGCGTTCTCGGCGTTGAGCGCGGGGAAGCGCGGCGAAACGAGATAGGCCGTGTAGGGGATTCCGCCAGAGCGCACGAGCGCCGACTGCTCGTGAAGCTGGAAGCCGTCGGGCCCCGCGAATACGAGGCGCCCTGCGCCCACGAACTTGCGCTTCCACTCGATGACTTCAAGCTTCGCCTCCGCGCCGTTCTCGAGGGAAAGCTTGTAGTCGGTCGTGCGACGCTGTACGATGACAGGCGTCACGGGAAGCCCGTTGAAGTAGATCCTGACATCGGGATAGCTCTTAAGGTAAAGCGCGAACTTCGCCGCGAGAGTCTGCACCGTCTCTTCCGCGCTGAGCAGCGAGTCGCACGTCGCCTTGATGTTGGTGATGTTCACCTCGGTGCCTGTCGCGGGACCTGGCTTCGCGCTCTCGTCGAGGTCGAAGACTCCTGGCGTCGAAAGGTCGCCGGAGAGGACATACGACCTGAACCCGCCGCCCTCCTTGCGAACCGTAGTGCGCCACTCGACATGCGTCCCGAGCGCAAACGCCTTGAAGCGCCCGCGTCCGTGCCGCCCGTGGAGCCGACGACCGCCGAACTCCGTCTGGGTCGCCGTGCGCTTCCAGCTCCCGCCAAGCGAGCCGAAGGTCGCGTCGGCCTTTTCGGCGTCGATTCCCGTGCCGTCGTCCGACACGCGCACCGCCTCTACCGCGCCGAGCGGATTGGTGATAAGGTCTACCTTGACCTCGCGAGCGTCTGCGTCAAGCGCGTTCCACACGAGTTCCTCGACTGCCGCGATCGGAGCCGACTTCGAAAGCGACTCGATGTGGTCTGGTTGCGCCTGGACGTATATCTGCTTCATGCCTTCATTTCCTCGACTGCGCCCGACTTCGTGACCTTCTCGATGCGCTGCCTGATGGACTCGAGGTCCTTCTGGCAGGTGTCGACGAGCTTGCGGCCCTCCTCGAACGCCTTTATCATGTCGTCGAGCTTCATGTCGCCAGACTCCATCTTGGCGACGAGCTGCTCGAGCTTCTTGAGGTTGTCCTCGAAATTCATCGCGATCACTCCGCGCCAAGGGCGATGCCGATCGACTTGACGTCCGCCGCGTCAAGCGCATAGGCGGGGTCGATCTCGACGGGAACGCCGGCCTTCACCGCGACGCCCGCATCGGCGAGCCAGCGGCGCCACTTCGCCTGCATGTCGGCCTTGCACGTCGCGGGCGAATCGCCGCCCTCGGCGTTCTTGACGGGCGAGAACTCGTCCTTCTGCTCAAAGGCGAGGAACGCCGCGCGGCGCGCGTTCGGGAGGACGTCGAAGATGAACTTCTCGAACTTGTAGCCGTTCGGCTCGGACGGCTTCACGACCTTGCCCTTCGCGTCGACGAACGGAATCTTCTTGAAAGCGAGGTGGAGCGGCATGGGCTTCCCGGCCTCGCGCTCGAGGAACGCGCGGTCGAAGACGTGGATCGCGGGCGAGCCGTAGAGGAAGTAGAGCTTGCCGTCCTTGCCCTTGCGCACGCACTGCTCCTTCGTCATCTCTGTGTACTCGACCATGCGGAAGTTCTTGCCGAACTGCATCGGCATGCCGACCTTCTCGTAGGGGTCGCGCTTTGCGCAGAGCTTGAGCGAATACTCCGACTTGTTCGCGACGTGGTAGCCGATGAACGCGGGGTCGGCGATCTCGACGAGGGGATTGTCTACCTGGAAGAAGAAGACAGACTTGATGCCGCGCTTCTTCATGTCGGCAAGGGCGCCCGAGCGCTTGAGCGCTGCGAGAAGGCCGCCGTGGCCGTCGGGGCTCATGAAGACGTGGCCGGGCGCGTCCATGATGATCTTGCCGTCCTGCGTCATGCCAGGCCACATGCCCTGGGTGAAGAAGAACACGTCCTTCGGGTTGAGCCCGAAGTACTCGTTCTCCTCGAAGCAGCGGATCGTCGCCTCGTTGTTGGCCTCGCTCGTCATCACGTAGAACGGAATCGTGCGCCCGTAGCGGATGGTGCGCGCGAGGATCTTGCGGGCGTGGAAGTAGAAGAGCGGCGCGCCGGTGATCGGGCCGATCGAGTAGCAGCCCTTCGGGCCGTCATAGCCGAGGCGCGAGCCCTGGCCGCCTGCGACGAGAAGCGCGGCGACGCGGCCTGCCTTTAGCTCCTTCTCTCCGAGCGCGACGGCCTCGGCGAGCTTCTTGCCCTTGAGGACGGCGACCTTCGGGGCCTTGCCCTTCGAGTTGTCGATTGCGGCCGTTCCGGCCTTAAGCGCCTTCTGGCAGTAGGCAAGACTCTTTGGGTCTATCTTCCCGACCTGTTCAAGGAGGGCGTTCTGCCCCTTCTTCGAAAGCTTGTTCCACCAGGCGAGGACATGTCCCTGTCCACACTTGTCGAGCATCTTCTTGGCCTCTGCGTAGTTCATTTTCTTCTCCTTGGTTTTATCGTTAAATCACTTCACGACGCGCTGGACGCGCGAGCCGAGAGAACAAATTATATCATAAGCGTGAGTTCCCTTCAGCATAGCCCAGTCGTCGGGGGTTATCGAGTCGCGCCCGCAAGTGCCGAAGCAGACAACCTCGTCGCCGGGCTTCACCCCGGGAACGTCCGACACGTCGACGGTCGTATAGTCCATGGAAATACGGCCTATTATCTTGCAGCGGCGTCCGCCGATGAAGACGTGGCCGCGGTTCGTGAGCGCGAGCGGAAGCCCATCGGCGTAGCCAGCCGAGATCGTCGCGACCTTCGTCGGCTGCGCGAGGCACCAAGTGCGCCCGTAGCCGAGCGTCGTGCCCGCGGGCAGTTCGCGCACCTGCGCGACGCGCGTCCGCAGGGAGAGGACCGGCTCGACATTCAGCGCCTTGCGGCCGTTAGGGTCGAAGCTGCCGTGAAGGTTGATGCCGGTCCTCACCATCGTGAACGGCGGCTTCGCAGTCTCGGGGAAGTTGTTGATCGCGTCGGACGCCGCCATGTGGACCTTGCGGAACGCGATGCCCTCCTTCGCGCACGACGCGACTATCGACTTGAAGAGCTTAATCTGCCGCTTCGTGAACGGGTCCTTCGGGTCGTACGCCATCGGGCAGTGCGAGAAAATCCCCTCGCAGTCGAGGTTCGGGAGTTTCCTTACGGCGCGTATCGTCTCAAGCGCGTCCTTCGCGAGTATGCCGAGGCGTCCCATGCCGGTGTCGAGCTTGAAGTGGACGCGCGCCGTCTTCTTCGCCCTGCGCGCATCATCGCTTATGAGCTTCGCCGTCGCGACATCGGTAATGGGAAGTATGACGCCTGCCTTCACCATCGGCGCGATTTCATCCGGGAGTATCGACGAGAGGATCTGCACGTCCGCGGCAAATCCGCCGCGCTTAAGGACCGCGAGAAGCTCGAGCGCCTCGAACGGCTCCGCGACGCCGAACTCTCGGCAGCCAGCCTCTGCGAGCGCTTTCGCGTAGGCACCGACGCCAAGGCCGTAGGCGTTCGCCTTGAGGACGGCGAGGACCTTCATCGGCTTCACGTGCGCGACGATTTTCCTGTAGTTCCTCACCAATGCGCCGAGATCGATCTCGACGCGTACGCGGCGTTTAAGCGTTTCGCGCTTCGCGCCCTTCCCAACATTCCTGCAATCATTCTTCATTGCAGGGAAATTATACCACTTTTCTCACTTCCCCGCCATCTCGAAGACGAGCTCGCCGCCGGCCATCAGGTCGGCGTGCTCGATAGTCTTGTCGAGGGGCTTGCCGTTGAAAGTGACGGACTTCACGTACTTGTTCTCGGCAGAGAGATTGTTGGCGACGACGGTCAAGGTCTTGCTCTGACCACTGGCTCCTGGCCCCTGACCCCCGATCTTCACCGTCGCCTTCGGGATCTGCGGCGCGCCGAGGACGTACGTGCCTCCGCACGGGTTGAACGGATAGAAGCCGAGAGCCGAGAAGACGTACCACGCGCTCATCTGCCCGCAGTCGTCGTTGCCGCAGAGCCCGTCCGGCTTCGGGAGGTAGAACTTGTCGAACACGTCGCGGACCCTGCGCGCGGTCTTGTCGCGCTCGCCGACGAGCGTGTAGAAGTAGATGACGTGGTGGCTCGGCTCGTTGCCGTGGACGTACTGCCCGATGAGCCCCGTGACGTCGAGAACGTCGCCTTGCACCTTCTCGGGCTGCTCAAAAAGCCCGTCGAGCCGCTTCACGAACGCATCGCGCCCACCCATCGCCTCGACGAGACCGTCGGGGTCCTGCATCACGTGCCATGTGTACTGAAAGGCGTTGCCCTCGGTGAAGTCGCTCTTCTCGCCGTAGCCGACTGCGTATGGGTCGAACGGCTCGCGCCACTTGCCCTTCGAGTCCTTGCCGCGCACGAGGCAGACGGAAGCGTCGAACACGTTTCGCCAGCCGCCAGAGCGCTTGAAGAAGAACGCGGCGTCCTCGGCGCGGCCAAGCTTCTCCGCCATCTTCCCTGCGCACCAGTCGTCGTAGCCGCACTCCATCGTGCGCGAGACGGATTCGCCCTTGATTATGTCGAACGGATAGTAGCCGTACTTGTCGAGGACATCCCATTGCTCCTTGCCGCGGCCTTCGTGCTTCTTCGTCAGCGTCTCCTTTATCTGCGCGTAGACGCTCTCCCAGTCGCCGGGGAAGCCCTTGAGGTATGCGTCGACGAGAACTGGCACCGAGTGCGTGCCGATCATGCACTGGTTGTCGCGGCCCCAGAGCGTCCATATCGGGAGATACCCCGTGAACTCGCCCTGTCGCTGCATCGAGCGCACGAGTCCAGGAACGATCTCCGGGACGAGAATCGTGTAGAGCGGATGCGCCGCGCGGAACGTGTCCCACGTGGAAAGCGTGGAGTAGTACGGCGACTGGCCGGCGTCGGAAATGTCGTTCGGCTGGATGAAGAGATGGTAGAGGGAAGTGTAGAAGTTGCGCTTCTGGTCGTCGCTCCCCTCGACCGCCACGCGGGAGAGCATCTTCTCCCACTTCGCGTCCGCGGCAGATGCGACGCGGTCGAAGTCCCAGCCGGGGATCTCGGCGGCGAGATTGCGCTCGGCGTCGGAAACGCCGCCAAGCGCAGAGAGCGCGATCTTTACCAAGAGCGGTTCACCCTGCGACGAGCCAAAGTCGAAGACGAGATCCCTCTCCGACGAGAACGGACGGGAGAACTCCATCTTGAAGGCGTAGGTGCGCTTGACCCAGTTGTTGACGACGACCTTGCCGGAGACGCCGTTCTTGCCGTCTGGCGCGACATCGGCGAAGCGGATGCACGCGGAGGCGGGGTTGCTACGCGTTATGCACCAGCGGGGGTCGACGAGAAGACGGTTGCGCGCGCCCTTCGGATAGGAGATGCGGTAGATGGCGCAGCGTTCGGTCGCGGAGACCTCGACCTTGATGCCGCTGGCAAGCGTGACGGTATAGAAGCCGGGCCTCGCGCTTTCGCTTGCCTTGTCGTAGGGCACAGACTCGGGAGCGGACGCCGACGCGAAGGGAAGAATCCTCACGTCGCCAAGATCGGGACAGCCGGTGCCGTTGAGGTGGGTCTGCGAAAACCCGAAGATCGAGCTGTCCCCATAACGGTAGCCCGAGCAGTGATCCCAGTCGCCGTTGCCAGTGTCGGGACCTGCCTGGACGAGCCCGAAGGGAACGCAGGCCGAAGGGAAAGTATGGCCCGTGCCGGCAGTGCCGACGAACGGGTCCACGAACGCGCACGGGCTGAGCGGCTTCTGGCCTTCGGCCGCGACAGCTGCGCATGAAAGTGCGGCGACAACGAGTGCAATAGTCTTTTTCATTCGAACGGCTCCTTTATTTCTGCCCGGCATTCCTGCAATCATTTTTCATTGGAGAGGAATTATACCACATTCCAGCACGGAATGGGGAACGATCTTCGTAGACGCGTTTGACTTCAACGGAAGCGAGTCATCGCAGCCGCGCCTGCACGAAGTGCACTATAGCGTAGGTTTTCTAACGGACACGCCCCAGGCCCGCAGAAGTCACTCTGCAGAGCCCACTTTAATGAAGAGCGACGGCTTGCCGGCAGTCTCTACCGCAAAGTCCAGCACACCGTCCGCAGAAGCAACGACGATCTCCCCGACTGGCTTAAACGGCTCGGAAAGCGACTCCGTGGCGTAGACCCGGTAGCGCCCACCCTTCACGGCGTTCCCAATGGACACGACAAAGCTCCCCTGGTCGTCGAAGTGCGGCGCAGGCGCGCCGCCCGTGGAAAACTCGGGCTGCGGCACGACAACGGCGGGCTCGCCGAGGTCAAGGCCGTAGAGCGCAAGCTCCTGGACGAAGCAAGGCTTCGCAGAGCAGGATATCGTGATCTTGTAGTAGCTGTAGGCGTTCGTGTTCGCCACGATCCAACGCCGCCATTCGCTGAAGCTCCAGCCGGTCTCGCCTGTGCGCGAGAAGATGAGCTCGAAGTTATTCGTGGTGTTAGACCCGTATAGCTTGATCGACGTCGGGTGCTGCGACGCTTCTCCGTTGGCGATTGACTTAACGCCGATTCCGTTCACGACCTGCGCCGTCTTGAACTGGTATGTCAGGTACACTGGCAAGGAATAGCCGCCGAACTTCGTGGTCTTGTTGTCGTAGGCGTTCGGAGGCTGTGCGTCGGACTTCGCGTTTGACGTGACCGTCCCGCGGTTGCTTTCGTCCTGCAATAGGTTTACGAGGTCCGCAGCGTCGGCAATCGGCAGCGTCCGATCCGCCGTGAAAGTGCGCACGACTTGCGGCAGCGAGACGACCCTCGCGACGAGCCAGTAGCGTTCGCCGCGCCTGAGCCCCGCCACGGCAAAGGTGTTCGTCGCGCCCGTCGCGGCAATCGTGCCGCGAGTCTCGCCTGCGAGCGCGGTAAGCGCGGCGTTCGTGTAGACGCTCACCGAAACGGACGCGGACGTTGCCGCCTCGCCGGCGTACGCGCCGAACGAGGCGATCGAGACGCGGTATGCCAGCGAAGTGATCGTCGCCACGCTCGACTCGTAGTTGACGAGGATCGGATAGTCGTCCTCGATCGGCGACAGCACTACTGGCGCGGACGTCACCTCTGCGCTTATGAAATCGCCACGCTCAATGTCTTGCGAATCGACGCCGCATGTCACGACGATCGGCGTCTCGTCCGGAACGTCGTCGTCCGCGAGCGAAACAGTGATCGTCTGGGGAGTTGACCAGTTCGACGTGGTGAACGTGAGCGAAGACTTGTCGAGCGTCACGTTCTGGCTCGCGCGCGCGGCGACGCGCAGCACGAGGTTCGACGCGGGCTGCGCCGTAAGGCGGAAGGAAACGGCCGTGGTGCCGCCCTCCTCGATCGTCGCAGGCGGGTTGACCGCCTCGACGGATGTCGGCTCCTGCGGAAGCCGCACGCGGTAGATCGCGCCCGCCTCGTCCTTCTTGCTGTCGTAGGCGTAGCCCTTCGTCGCGTTCTTCACACCCACGCCGAACCAGAACCAGCCGTCGCGGTAGTCGAGCGAGATCATGTTCTGGTGGAAGTCGAACGAGAGGACGCGCGAGAAAGAAACGCCGTCCGTCGACTTCCATACAGAGTGGCGCACGACCTTCGTGGACGCGTTGGGCTTCGAGGTGAGAGCGTAAACGGTGTCGCCCACGACCACGAAGTCCCACGGGTACTCCTCCTTGTCGCCGTCGAACGAAAGGCGCGTCGCCTTGAGTGTCTTCTTGCCGCCAGACGTCTGCATGTACGCAGAGCAGCCCATCAGCGGAAGCGGGTATGATGTAAGCGCCGGATTCCCCTGCGTCGTATCGTAGCTCCCGACGTAGAGGACCCGTCCCTTGAATGGCGTAGTATGCCAGAGGCGGACTCGCAGATAGTCGTATTTGCCCGTCGGCAGGGGGTCGAAGGGAGACGCCCCCGCGGCGGACAGGACGAGACGGAAGTCATTCGACGAAATGCTCGGGAAGAGCGACGACAGGGGAATCCGCCCCTCGTCGAACTTCTTCGTCGAGGAATTGTAGTGGAACACCTCAAGCTTGTTGTAGTACTGATTTGAGTCGCTGACCGAGTAATTCGGCTGGACTACGGAGAGGGGGACTGCCCAGAGATCCGACTCGAAACGCATCAACTGCATCTGTCGGCGAAGCGACCACATCCGGTATCTTTTTCCATCGGCAGCCATGTAGTCGAAGAGTCTGTATGCATTCGTGATAGAGCCGGTGTTCACGAACGAGACGCAGCGGTTCGTGGACCAATGAAGCTGGTAGCTGGCCGTGAATATCCGGCCGTCAAACTCCTCCATGTCCCAGACGTGCGTGGAGGACCACACGGAACCGGTCGTACTCGTCATCTTGTAGGGGACATCGTCGTTTACGCCAATGTGGCGCCTCCACGCGCCGTTCGTGCCGCGGATGTAGACATCTGCCACAGTGGGGTCCTTCTCGTGCGGGTCCTGCGAGGGCACGAGAAGCTCTCCCCATGAAGCGACGCGGCTGCCAGAGATCGCCTCGGTGCCTGCGGAGTACTCGTACTTCTGCTGCAGCGTCACAGGGTCGGTGCTGTAAATGTGGATTGGTCCCGGGTTCGTCTCCACCTCGCCGCTTCCGACGAGAAGCGCGCCGCGATGGAACTGAAGGTCGAGGGCGCCACGATAGTACGAGTCCGCGTCCTTCGGCCAGCGGTTCTTCGCCGGATTGCCGACATACTCGAGCGACGACGTCAGAACCGGCACGTCCGCGTCTGCGGAAAGGCACGTAAAGGCGAGGGTCGCGAGGGACACTAGAGCAAAAGCCAGGGTTCGTTTCATGTGGAATGCCTCCGAAATTGCTTTCGCAGACATTCTACCAATTCCGCCTTTCTGGCGAGAACCCCCCAAATGAGGGGTGGGGATGGATGCTACCGCTTTTTCTTCGCGCTCTCGGCGGCGCCGGGGCGGTAGAACATGAGCATCGCGTCGGATGTGCGGTAAAGAAGCTCGCCGAGCTTTATGTAGCCGCCCTTCTGCTCCTTGCGGCCACGGTCGCTTCCGCCCGGGAAGACGACGTGGAACGTCTCGGAATCAAAGCCAAGCCCGTCGATTATCGCTATGTCCAAGGGCCAGCGCTGGGAGATTTCGTCATTGAGCGGACGGCTCTGGCGAACGAGCATGACGGGCTGCGAGAGAAGTATCCAGCGGCGGATCTCGTCCTTCTTTGCAAGCAGCGCCTCCTCGGTCGGGCAGTTGAAAAACACAGTCTCGGGCGACTTGATCTTGAGCGCCGCAGCGCATTTCGCCACCCACGCGGCGTTCTTGCCGTAGTCCGGCCCGCCCTTCTTCTTCCCCGTGGCGCGTGGCGCCGGTTTCGACGGCTTCTTCTTGCCCTTGCCATCATCGTTCCCGCTCGCCTGGTCAAAGTCGAGGAAGCCGAGACCCGACTCCCTAATCAGCGCCTCCATCTCGCGCCTTAGCCGGTCGACTTCCGCGAGCCGGAACTTCGGGCGCGAGTCGGATGGATTCGAGTGGACGCGCGTCACGTCGAAATCTCCCTTGCCATTCTCGGTGCCAGGTAGCGCGCGGTAGTAGTTGGCAATCGCCATAAGCGCCAAAAGCGGATTCGATGAATTGTACACGTCGTTCTTAAGTCCAAAATACCACTGCTGTATGTACCAGGTGGAGAGAAGGTGGTCGGTTTCGGAGAAAAGCGTCACATCGCCCTTGCCGGTCGCATCTGCCGGAAGGACGATGCCCTTCTGGTTGCTGCTGTACCTTATGCCGTTCGCGTTTCTGGCGTAGGCGCGGACGAAGTTCGTGACTCCCGGCTTCAGGTCGATTATGCGCCCTTCATATCGGTCGCGGTGGTAGAGCGGGAAGAGCTTACCGGTCTTTTCGGTCGGATCCTTCTTAAGCCCGTAGCAGAAACCGTACTCCGTCAGCAGCGGCTCGCCTCTGTACTTGACGTTAAGCTTCGCGCGGAACGACGTCGGCATTGGCGCGTCGAGCGAGATGATCTCCGTCTGCGGGAGAAGCGCGAAGTCGAGTTCCTGCTTCGTGAACTTTGACTCGGGCATGTCGAGCTTGAAGGTGCACGTCCCGGAAGCGGCGTCTGTCTTTATGTCCGATATCGCGATTCCTGCGGGGAGGAAGTTCGGGAGTATTGCCGCAGGGTCGCTCTTCTCGTCGAACTTGTCGCCGGGCCTTAAGTACGCGACGCCCTCTCCAATCGCCTTGTGGTCGGGATCGCCGCTCCTGTACGTATAGCAGAGATCGGGCGGCCCGAGCATCGGGGAGGTCATCGTGACGTTTATGACGTGGACGAGAAGACCCTCGGCAGACGGGTCTCCGACGGGCGGCCGTTCGTTGTGGCAGTACTCGATGTAGAAGAGGTAGTTGGGGTGCGTCGACGGCACGAAGATGCCGAGCGGCGGAAGTCCCTCGGATTCCTTGCCCATCGGGAACTTCGCGGAGCGGGGAGCGAGCTTGTATTCGCCTGGCTTGTCGATCTTCGGATAAGCGCCAGCGGGAACAAACGCGTGGTGTATGTAGCGACAGTAGGCGGGTCCCGTGGGGCCGTAGTCCCATGGCAAACATGGCGCACCTTCAAGCCCGTCGTGTTCCTCGGAGGCGTGGTAGTAGTCGGGCGAGCCGAGGCAGTGCCCGAGTTCGTGGACGAGCGTGCGGCCGTTCCCGGGATACGCGACCTGCGGGATCGAGTTCGGCCACAGCGGATCGGCCCACATGACCTTGGGGTCGTATCCCGGAAGCTTGTCTATCGCCCCATTCTGCAGGGCTTCCGGCGACGGCTTTGGCGGATAGAGAGGACGGATAACTCGCTCAAGGTGCTCCGGATCCTTGTTCACCGTGCGGCAATAGACATAGCACGTATACGCGCCCTTCTTCTTAAGCTTCCCCTTCGACTGCACGAACTTGAGCGCATCTTCCCGCAGCTTGCGGGCGCGTTCGCCGCCGTCGCCGTTGTATCCGATCAGGTTCCCGAACGTATTCCAGCGGCAGTAGTAGCCAAGCGGATGGGGCGCGGTGTAGATTGTCGGGTAGACTTCGAGGACGGGCCACGTTATGCCCTGCGAATATTCCTTGTAGTAGTCGACTATCGTCGCCGAGCCATCAAGAGAGTTAAGCGCCGAGCGCACGGCCTCTACAGACTGTGGCTGAATGCAGTCGGGGAATGTTATAACGACAAGGTCGACCTGAAACTCTCCTGTCTGCACGGGGGTCGTTCGCTCCGGCTTGAAAGTCGCCGCAGTCGTTTTCGTAATAGTCCCGTTGCGAAACTCGGCAGAGCGATCGGCATCGCGGTTCTTGGCAGGCGACGCCTTCTCCCCCTTCTTCGACGGTGCGGCAATCGCCGCGAACACGGCGAGTATCGCCGCCGCAAGTGTAACACTACGTCTCATCGGCGTAGATTATACCAAAATCCGCCCACCTATTGGGCATCGGACAGCCACCGAATCGTTAGACGAACTCCTCGTGGATGCTCGTGACACTCGACGATACATCCTGGAACTGACATCACTCCCCGTCTTTGAAAAACTCCTCTGCGGGTATCATCTCCACTTCTTCCCCCGAAACCGCCTTCTCGTCCGCCGCCCAGTCGTGTGTTGACGCCTCGAACTCGCTGGCAAGGTCAGGACGAACCGCGAGAACGTTGCACCAGTCAGACGCCGTAAGCGTCAAAAGGTCGCACTCGTCCACCCTGTGCGCCAAACCGCTTACCGGTCTGCGTCCGCCGTCGCGAAACAACAAGACGATCTGCCCACCGGTGAACTTTCCCATGTCGCATCTGTCGACAAACTCCGGCCTTATGCTGACAAGCCGCCGCCAATTGATGGCGTCCAACTTGCCCCAATCGCATTTTTCGGCGAACTCGGCACGATCCGACAGAAGGTCCGCCCAGTCGCAGCCGTCCAGTTTGCTCCAATCGCACTTGTCGGCAAAACGCGGATGCCGTGACAGAACCCGCGACCAGTCTTCACCATTCAGCTTCCCCCAATCACAGCGTTTGGCAAACTCAAGACCATAGGCACTGCAAATCAGGTTAGCCCAGTCTGTTCCATCCAGCTTGTCCCAACCGCAGTACTCCGCGAACTGCGGCTGCGATCCGAGAAGCCCCGCCCAATTGCAGCCATCCAGCTTGCTCCAGTCGCAATGCGCGGCAAACTGCGGCTGCATGCGCAGCAAGGGGGCCCAATCGCAGCCTTCAAGTTTACTCCAGTCGCACTTGTCCGCGAAACGCGGCTGATGCTCAAGAAGATACGACCAGTCATGTCCGCTCAAATGCGACCAGTTGCCACACTCTTTCGATTCATTAGATTTATTTTTCATTTCGCGCACGATGCAATTAGATATCCAGGATGGAACCAGTTAACTTCTTAACGTAAGAAAAGGTCTTAACCGAATCCTTGTGCGAAGCGAAGAAGTCATTGAAGGACCTGTCGCTCTCTCGCTTGATGATGCAAAGTATTTCCGCATCGGCTTCGCGTTTTGCATTATCAGCGTTATTCATTTGCGCACTCCCTTCTCATTGAAAAATTTGTCCAGCGCAGAAGCGCAATGTTCGACAAACCTATCTGCGCCGCCAATCAATTTCAATGCCTTGCCGTTTGTCCTCGATGGATGCAAAAAAGAAAAACTTATTTTACCTTCATAATGATCTCGCAACGGATCTGGTGCAACCATGTTTGAGAAAGTCCGCTTGTCCCCCATTTTGCTTCGCGCCGAGCTCTCTTTCTTCTTGCGGCAAAACACATCAGGGAGGAGTGCTTTAGCTGCTGGCTCTCCAAAAGTAACGATCACATCGGGATCGAATAAACTGACCTCCTCGGCAAGACACTGCTTGTATCTCTCCCTGAAATTCCTCTGTATTTCATTCTTGGCTCTACCAATCTCAACTCGGCGCCGCTTGCACTCTTCATAGTGCTCGCAATTCTTACAGGGACTTTTCTTTTTACTTGTCCGTTTATCTATCTTCACCAGTTCAGGCTTGCGATTATATATCTTAATTACATCGGTTAGATATAACACATAGCCACTCTCCATCAGTCGAAGCGCCAAATGCATCAACAAATCACCGTCGTTATCCCGATAGTCGGCACTGTGGAACCCGAATGGCGTAGACAGCAAGAGTTTCCCGGTGCCATGCCCTGTGCGCAACGGGTCTTGAGAAACAATCATGATGCGACGATCTTTACATGGTTTAGGGCCATGCATCCAAACAGGTAAATCATGTCCCACGCATGGATATTTAAGTATCTCGTTCCACTCATCATCATCGTCAAACAACGGATGCGTCGGTATTTCCAATAAGGCATCGCGATATTTTCCGACATCAGCCAGTCTCAAACTACCCTGCTTCCACAGTTCTGGATGTTCGCAACACGACTGCATAAAGACTTTGGGATCCCGCATAATAGAATATCGACGCCTGAAGACCTCTGCGAGCCCGGCAGGAAAAATCTTATTCTCTCCCACCAAAGCATCGACTACTTTGTTTGCCGTCAGGCCATTGACGACTCCGTCAGGGCAGAACAAGACATCGGCCCAACACATAATGCACCTCTCTCTTTTACATCCTGTAACCATTCCCATCGCGCTTCATAAAGAAGATGCTCCCGAACCAAAGGCCGAGACACACGGTGAACACTAATGGGAAGAACAGCGTTGCAATCAACGCTGCCCAATGCGCGAAGAAGAATTTCCAACGCCGGGCATACGCGAACTGCAACCCAAACAATCCGAAGATGATACCGACAAGAACGAACTTCCAGCGCCGCTTGCCTCCATTTGCGCGGAGACTCGCCGAACCAGTTTTCCCCTCTGTTTTAGACCTTGTTGAATCAGTAGCCACTTCCCCGCCCTGCTTTTTAATCATCTTCTCCCAGTAATTGGCATTCTCGCGTTGCCACCACTTTAATACACTGTGATTATTCTTAAGCCATTTGTACAATTCTTTCATGGCTTCCAAATCACCATTCAATATCTTGGGCAGGAGATCGGCATGTTTTTTAGCGTACAGAGCAGCACCCTTATATACCTCACCTTCTGGTGTTTTGTTAGAAATATTCTTATAATAGCCTATCGCTTTCTCCAAATCAACTTCGCACCCTTGGCCATATGCATACAAATCTGGTAAGATTGTCAGCGCGATCTCATTGCCTTGCTCAGCAGCTTTCTCATACCATTTTAACGCTGCGACTTTATCGACCGCACACCCAACCACTCCTCTGCAATAACAAGTGCCACAAAGTTCCTGCCCCTTGGCCGAACCCAAGTCGGCTGCCATCTTCCAATACTTTACAGCCGTGGCATCATCATGGTCTGCCCTCCAGTAAAGCTGCCCTAAAGCGCATAAATACTCGCCATCGGCATGTTTAGCAAACTCATCTAACGCATTACTATACCGCGATATAACAATCTTGCTGTCTTTGCATTCGCTCTTTTCCAATACAGTTGTAATGGACACATTTCCCTTACCTTCACATAACTGACATATGTCCTTCCCTTTTCCATGACATTCATCACACTCTAACGCACCTTTACCGTCACAACTGGGGCAAGTCTTGTGAAGTCTATAATCACCGTGACAATTGGGGCAAAGATCTTTATATCGCTGCTCAATCTGGCCGCGGCCATCACATTCGTCGCAAGATCTATTACCATAGCTATACCGTACAACACCTGTCCCATTACAACCGCCGCAATTGACCAGACGCGTCCTGGTCACTTTCCCACAATAGCATACTGGGCAATCGACTTTGCCATGTCCATCACAATCCTCACACTTTACCTTACCTGTACCATCACAGTCTTCGCACAGCTCACTGCCAGTACCATTACAGCGCGGGCACGGAATCTGCTGATTCGCATCTTCAATGTGGAATTCAGAATCATTAAGGTTCGCTTCTTTACTCATTGGTTTTCCTCCTGTTATAAAGTGCTCAGATCACTTCTGGTTTGTCATCGCCTTGTAGCGCTCGGTTGCCATTGCCGCGCTCTGGATGCCGTCTTCAAGGGCTCGTTTCATCGTTTCCTGATAGTCCTTTCGGCTGGGCGAGGCCTCGTACTTCTTGGCCGCGATGTACGCATCTTCCAGCTTGTCGAAAATGGCGTCGTATGCGCTACGAAGTTCCTTCAGCCCCGCCACGAGCGCCTTGTAGTCTTCGTCGGCATCGGGATTCCGGTTGAACTCAAGAAGATCGGCACGCAGCTGCTTCAGCTTCGCTCCGCTCGTCGTCATTTCGGCTCGCATTGACTGAATCGTCTGCCATATCTTCGGGGATTCCTTGATCGCGAAATCCTGCAGCAGCTGAATCTGCTCTTGCGTCCGTTTTTTGGGCACAGGTGCGGGCGGCGGGGGCTCGGGCTTCTTTTCCTCTACTGGAGCTGGTTCCGGCGCAGACACAGGCGGCTGAACTTTTGTCTGCGTCTGGCAGCCAGCCAGGCACAGACCGGCAATCGCAACCCAAACAGTCTTTTTGCACTTCTTCATTTGTTCAGCCTCATTTCCTTGAATCTGGCCGAAGCGGCATCCGCCTCAAGGACACCGTCTTCAAGCGCCTTTTTGTGTAGCTCTTGGTAGTCCTTGCGGCTGGGCGCGGCTTCGTACTTTCTCGCTGCGATGTACGCGTCCTCCATTTTTGTCCGCAATGCATCGCGGCTGCGCTTCATCTCGTCACGCAAGGCACAGATGCGGACGAAGTCCGCATCTTCTTCCGGCGTCCTGCCGAATGTTTCCAGAGACTTGCGAAGCTCCTCGATTTTTTCGGCCTGCACGTCTATCTCGCTCTGAAGCGATTGATAGACTTCCCAGACTTTGGGCGCCTCTTTCAGCGTGAAGGCCTGTATCTTTTCGTCTTTCGCCTTTTGCCGCCGCTTGGCCTCGGCAATTCTCGCTTCCTCGGCATCTTTCGCCTTCTGCGCCTCCACGCGGCTTGACTCCTCCGCCTGACGTGCAGCTCGCCAAGAGGTAAACTTATCCCACCCAAGTAGCGCTGCTCCAATGAGAACAAAAAGGGCAACAACCCCCAGACAGCCTACTCCGACCGTCTTTCTGGCATCAAAAATAGCAGGCAGGACATAGACGACCGCAAGGACCACAATGACAATTAATACGACCAGGCCCATTGTCCTTCGACCTCACTCCGACATGATTTTCTTGAAAAGCTCCTCACGCGTAGATTTCTCGTCAGGTTGGATGATGCTTTCGATATTCGGGTCGTCGTAGTTCACGCCAAGCGTCCCCATGTTGTCCTCGATCGCATTGAGTGATGCAACTATGCTGTTGTCGCCGTCGATGACCTTCTTGATGCGGAGATCATTGATGGTGTTCTGCACCTGTTCGCGAATCTTCGCAATGCGCTTCTGCTCGTCCTGAGTGATTTTCAGGGTCTTTTCGAGCGCCACCAACTGATTTTTTTTGCTTGCGGTTCCAGATTGTATCTCAGCAAGCCTCTGCGCCGCATCAATTATCTTTTCCTGTGTCTTTTCGCGGGAAAGAGTGTAGCCCCCGAGCGTAGCCGGCCAACTGTTCGAGGCCTCGCATTCCTTGTATTTCGCCTTTGCCTCGGCCACAAACTTCTTGAGGTTTTGCACCATCGTCTCGTTGTCGCCAAGCGTTCTTTTCACGGCAGCGATTGCACATGCCTTCTCATGCGCACGCGCCTCAAGTTCGCGCGAATAACGCTGTAGGTCTTCCATCTGAGCCTGACAGTATTCGACCGGGTGGTGTGCGCGATTCTCCGGCGTCCATGTGTTGTTCTGACGGATGCGCTCTTTACGCTGCTGTTCCTTTACAACACGCGGTGTCTTCTCGCCGGGCGTTGTCTCGCCCTTCAGGGCATTCCACGCATTCTCGCCACGGTCGGCTATTTCATCCCGTTCGTCCTGCGAGCAGCCGACAAGGGCCACACTACCGATCATGGCAGCAACGAAAAACCGTTTTACAATCTTCATCCCTTATCCTTTTCGCTTATGATTGTTTATTGTCACTGATTAACAGTCGATTGCTCGACATTCTCTTGCCGCTCTACGACAGGTGTAGGTCTTGTCTCTGAGCGAGAAGAGAACTTTTCCACGACATAAGAGATCCCCTGAAAAACTCCATAATAAATGATTCCCGCTATAAAGATAGTTCCGACCAATCTCGACGAAGATGAATCCATTTTCTCAGAATGAACAATGTTTCCATCACGGTCCTTTTTGCCAAAGAGGTAACTTTTTGACGCTTTGGCACCAGCCGACCACCTCCATCCAAGCCGAATGGGCAGAAACGGCAGGAGTATGATATTCTTCAGGATTTTCATTAGCAGTTTCATTGTTATTTCCTTTCTTTTGCCCGTGTTTCGTTTGCGGCAAAAGAAAGAGGGCGCTATCCCCTGCCGCGGCTCAGGTGAGGCTGTAGGATGCCCAGTAAGAACCACGGAAGAAGATGCGCCCAAGGGGCGCATTCTCCACTCCGTTCCGGCTCTTACAGTTGAAACTTCCTACATTTCACCTGAGCCAAAACGATGCGTAGAACGCAAAGTCTTAAATTGTCTAATCCGAATTATAGCAAAACTTCCGCCTTTTGTGGGCATTATTCTGCGAAAATCCGAACAGCCAATTTGCGACTCCGCGCCTTCTTCCGTGGAAAGGGCAGACCTGTCCTCTACCCCATACTGCCGCCGCGCGGCGAAATCTCACGCGGGAACTTTTCACCGAAGATCGCGTTGAAGCATACGCTCGTATTCGCGCGCCTGCTCTTCATCCAATTCCTTGAACGTCGTCGGTCCGCGGAAACGAAGCGCATTGCGCGACTTACCATCCGAATGAATGTATCGCCGGTGTTCAATGTTCCTGTCAAGGTTCACGAAATTGAGATAGGCCCCGCCCTCAAATACATAATGAATGCCGTTCTGCGGATATGGCACATCTGTCATATTGTTCAACACGCAGTCTTTCAGCCGGACAACTGCATTCGATGGTCCTGAAAGATCGACGTCAATCCGCCCAGGCCCGATAATGCGATATTCGCCGGGCTTGAGCAGAATCGGCTTTGTAAACGAAAGAGTGTCCTTGGGAAGATGAAGAATCATGCCGTCAACCTGGTTTGTCACATATCTGACAATGTATCCCGGATATTGTGGATGGCTCGCATCTAACGGCTCGCATATTCTGGAAACGCTCACAATCTTCCCACGATCGCAAAGCGCTCTCCATCGCCACACTTCCCTGCCACTTTGAGTCCACCAGCTATAAAAACACGACAAACATAGCCCAGACAACGCTATCACCGCAACGAATGCCGAAACCCCAAGCAACAAATTCCTGCGGCGAATTGCTCTTGCGAATGCGACTACGGACGGATAGCGATGCGCGGGAATGGACGACGTGGCACGGCGAATGATCCGCGCCCATGTGCGCGGCGGCTTGCCGTCGAAGCAGCAGTCGGCAAGGACGCCGAGCGCGTGTATGTCGGATGCCACAGTCGCCTCGCCGCGCTCCATTTGCTCGGGTGCGCCGTAGCCAGGCGTGCCAGCGCCGCCGATTGTCACACTGGAAGTCGGATGTCCGATGTCCGAAGTCTCGATCTTCTTTGCAAGGCCAAGGTCGGCGAGAGCAGGACAGGCAACTGGGTGCGGCGCGCACCCCTGTAGCCACCGCTTTCGCGGCTCGCTACGCTCGGGGGATACCGGCGATCGCGCCCTACCATCGACGGTAGCGGGACGACCACTGCGCCACAAGATATTGCCGGGCTTTATGTCGCGATGGATGATGCCGCGAGAATGAAGCTCGGCGACGGCATCGCATACCGCGAGAAGAAAACGCGCGACATTTCGGTCGCCAGCCGGCAAATCGCCCGGCTCCAGCAACTCCATCGCGAGATATGGGCAGCCGTTCGCCTCGCCGTACGAATAGAATTGCGGAAACGACGTCGACTTCAGTTCCGAGAGAAGCTTCGCCTCGCGAACGAAGCGCTCCTTTGCGCGTGGCTCGTCACGCGCCAGAACCTTGAGCGCTGCGGATGTGCCGAGCGAAACGTGTTCAGCGCAATATACCTCGCCGTTCCCGCCGCGACCGATGAACGCCGTAAGCCGCCAGTCGCCGAAGATGGTGCCGGCGGCAAAGCGACAAGCGGAGGCGACAGGTCCGTGCGCGGCACACATCGCCGAGATGGAATCCTCATCCATAGACGGACTCCAGTTCCTTGACGAGCTCGCGCAGGCGAGTCATCGCACGGCTCTTGGCCTGGTCGACGGCATGGCGCGTCATCTTGAACGAGGCGGCAACCGATTCGGGCGATTCGCCGTTCAGCGCGGTGCGCTCGAAGATACGTTTTGTGCGGTCGGCGATGGCCTTATCGGAAAGAAAGCGACGCAGAGCGATTTCGAAGATGGCCTCGCGCCAGGATTGGTCGTCGTCTTGAACAACGCTTTGCGGCGCGGTCATAGAGCCAGCTCCGGTCATGTCGTTTATCTCTGCCTGGCGACCACTCTTGCAGAGCGCACGCCGCGCCTTGTTGCGAAGGATGCCAGTCAGGTAGTTGCGGAAGTGCCCCTTCTCGTCCGGATCGTAGATGTAGCTCGGCAGAATGCCGCATAGCGCGGCGAAAGTCTCCTGGATTACGTCGTCCGCCTCCAATGTCGGAAAATGCGCATTAAGGTATGCCTCCATCATCGGACGGTACTTCGCGACGAACTCGGGCCAGCGCGGATGCTCCGCGTCCCTCACGTTCCTCAAAAGCGTCGTAGAAGTCTCTGGTACATTCGCCATTGTCAGCGCGGCACCGTGAAGGTTCTGCCGCACATGTGGCAGGTGATGTCGATCGTCGGAGGAAGCGCGGCGCGCTCCTCTGGCGACAGGGCCGCGAGCATGGCGATCGCGCGGTCGGGCGAGCAGCGGCACGCAAACGAGAGCGGAGTCGTCTTGCGGAGCTCGGCGTTTTTAAGACCGAGTTTCCCAAGGATGTTGCGCGAGGCGACGGCAAGCGCGCCGGAACGAGATTTCCCGAGAAGATCGACCGAGAGGACTCCTGTGTCCTTTGCGTCGGGCATTTCCTCGACCATCACGCCTCGCGCCTCGAGAATCTCCACGTCGTCGCTCACCGCGGCTTCGAGGAAGATTACGGCCTTGCGCTGGAGAGACCCGGCGAGATAGCCGTCCAAGGAATTGGAAATTCCCTGCGAGAGTATGCGACCGGGGACAGAGCGCGTGACCTGAAGCTGCTTTTCGCCGACCGCCTTCCTGGGGTCGGGAACTCCCATGCCGTCGAAGTCGTCGAGAATCTTCTTTTCCGTGTAGCCGCGCAGGGTTCCCGCCGCAGTGCATTCGACGTTGAAGCCGCCCAAGGGCCCCTTGCACTTCATCTGGAGAATCAAAGTCTCGTCGTCCTCTGACATCTCGCCCCCGAGGAGCGCCGCGGCGGCAAGCGCCTTGGAGAGAAAGTAGGCGCTCGTCGGCCCGCAGAGATGTCCACGGGCGAGCGCCTGCGCAGCGTCAGTCACGTCGACCAGAGTCACCGCGACCTTCGCGTCTTTGTCGTACCATTCCTCTCGGCAGTTTTTCATGTTTTTTCACACAGAGGCACAGAGACACAGAGGCGGATTAAAAAGAATACTGCAGGCCGGCGGAAAGCGTGAACGCCGTCTCGACGTCTGTGTCGAGCCCAAGCGTTACATCGGCGTCGAAGCGAAGCGCCCAGAAGTCAGTAAGGTAGTAGAACGCGCCTACGCCGGCGGACGGACCGACTTGCCCGTCGTGTATCCAGCCGCGCGCACCGAGCGACAGGAACGGATCGAAGCGCTCGTAGCCGAAGAGCATGTTGAACTCCTCCCAGCCGTGGAGATGCCAGATGGCGCGAGCGGAAAGCCCTACGACGTTCTCAAGCCACGCGGCCTCGGCCTCGAGCGCAAGGGAGCCGGTAAAGTAGTAGCCGACACGCGCCGCGCCGCCGCCGAGACGATGCATGCGCGCGCCGCCCTGAGGCAGCACAAGCTGCGCCGCCGCGCCGGAATACCAACCTGTTTCATCGCTCGCTTCCTCGTCGGCAAATGACGAAAAAACCAGACACGCGACAATCAGCGCGACCGCAAATCGACTTCTCGGCGTGATACGGCCAAGAAGCCCGTCTCTACACGATCTACACGTTCTACACGGTTCAAGCTGACTCATCCTGTCGTCCTTTCAGTACATCTTCTCGTATTCGCCCTTGCCCACTCGCTTGAGCGAATGGAAGCCCGCGCGCTTGGCGCGGTAGTGGAGATCTGTCTTCGAGTGCGCGAGCCCTGGGGCCTGTATGATGCGCTGGATCTTCGCCCCGCAATCGGGGCAAGCCGTCAGCTTGTCGTCTTTTATCGACTGCGAAACCTCGAACCCGCCGCGGCACTTCGCGCAGCCCTTCTCTGGTTCGACGGCTTCATAGACGTAGAGCGGCATTTACTTCGCGGCGACCTTCGCCTTCAATTCCTTGACCTCGCCCTTGAGCTTCGCGAGCATCTTGGGAACGAGGACGCGGCCGCCAAAGTCCTTCATGGACTCGGCCGGCGTGCCGATGACGTACCTGACAGATCCGTCGAGCGACTGGGGAACGCCTGCCTGCGGACCGACCTGCACGCCGTCCGCGATCTTGATGTGGCCGGAGACGCCCGCCTGCGCCCAGATAAGGCAGCCGTAGCCGATTTCGGTGGAACCGGCTATGCCGGACTGCGCGATGAGCCCCGAGTATCCCTTGACCTTGACGTTGTGGCCGATCTGCACGAGATTGTCGATCTTCGTCATCG
Organism: uncultured bacterium; assembly: GCA_902780865.1. Lineage (GTDB taxonomy): Bacteria > Verrucomicrobiota > Kiritimatiellia > RFP12 > UBA1067 > UBA1067. The sequence goes on along the minus strand of CACZHC010000002.1, from coordinate 9,502 downwards.
GGCCGATGTACGTGCGGCCGATGCGCGCGCGGTCGATCGTCGTGTTGGAACCGATCTCCACGCCGTCGCCGATCTCGACAATGCCGAGCTGGGGGATCTTCTCGATGTAGACGCTGCCGTCCTCGCGGCGGCCGTTGTTGAAGCCGTATCCGTCGCCGCCGAGCCGAACGCCGCAGTGGATGATGCACTCAGAGCCGACGATCGTCCCCTCGCGGAGCGTGACCTGCGGATAGATGTGCGTCTTCGCGCCGACCTTGCAGCCCTCGCCGACGAAGACCTGCGCCTCGATAACCGCGCCGTCGCCGATTTCCGCGCCCTTCTCGATAACCGTGAAAGGCCCGACGTGCACGTTCTTGCCGAGCTTCACTGACGAGTCGACCACGGCGCTCGGATGGACGCCGGGAGCGCGCACGGGCTCAGGAGGGGCGAACATCTTGGCGGCCGTCATGCAGGCGTGGTTCGGGTCTACGACGCGGATGACGGTGCACGGAGCGCCTTTGTCCCACTCTGGCGGCAGCAAGACGACCGACGCCTTCGTGGACTCAACGAGCTTGATGTGCTTCGGGTCCTTGCAGAAGCTCAAGTCTCCGGGACGGGCCTCTTCAAGCCCGCCGCAGGACTTGACCTCGACGTCTTCGCCCTCGAGCGTTCCGCCGAGGAGCTTCGCGAGCTCACTTGCTTTCATCCTTCCCCCTGCCCTTGGCGTACTTCGGATCGATGCCCATCTCCTTGAGGATGCCGTCGGTGACGTCAAAGGACTTCTTTGCAAACGCCGTGACGGTAGACTCAATGATGAGGTCGTAGCCGTTGTCGGCGGCGAACTTGTTCACTACGGCCCGGATGTCTTCGGTCGTCGCCTTGAGGAGCCTTGACTCGAACTCCTGAAGCTTCTGCTGCGACTCCATCGCCTTCGTGCGGAGCTTCTGCTGCCCTGCGACAAACTTGTTCTGGATGTCGAGCAGCTCCTTTTCGATCTTGTCCTTCTGGGCCTGCGAGAGCATCGGGTTCCGGCCCTGGTCGGCGACCTTCTTGCCCTCGTCCTGTAGCGCGTCAAGCTCGGACTTCACCTCGTCGAGCTCCTTCTGGTAGTCCTTCTCGGAATCCTGGAGCATCTTCTTGTTCGTGTCATAGCTCTTGTGGTTGCGGACGAGCACCATCATGTCGACCGTGCCGATCTTAATGTCGCCGAACGCGGTTACCGCGCAGAGGGCCATCATGCCAAGCATCATCTTCTTCATTTTCTGTCTCCGTAGGTGTGTCTTAGAAATCGTAGCCGACCGAGAACGAGAAGACTTCCTCCTCGCAGTGGTCGGGCTTCTCGATGGGCGTCGCGAAGTCGAGGCGGATCGGGAACATCGGGATGTCGAGCCGCACGCCAAGACCGACCGTCCACGCGAAGTTGTCGCTGAAGTCGAAGTCGAACTCGTCCTCGCCGACGCTGCCGAGGTCGGAGAACACGGCAAGGCGGACCATCTTCACGATCGGCACCGTGTACTCGAAGTTCATGCAGAAGAGCGTCTGGCCGCCCCACGGGATGTAGTCGCTCCTGCTGTTCGCCTTCCTGATGTAGGGCGAGACGTAGCGGTACTCGATGCCGCGGATCGACTTCGGGCCGCCGAGGAACAGCCTGTTGTAGATCGGCACGTAGTCGTTCGAGCCGAAGCCGTCGATCGTCTCGGCGCGGAGACCGACCATGAACACGTGCTCCTTGAGCCAGCTGTCGCCCGAGACGAGGTCCTTCCACGGCGAGAAGTAGTGGCGGTGGTTGATGCCGATCTTGTAGTACTCGTTGTCGCCGGCGCCTACGTCGAGGTAGACCTGGGAGCGCGAGCCGCGCGTCGCCACGCGGAAGTTGTCGCGGTCGTCGCGGCTCCAGAAGAGACGGACGACGGCCTCTGCCGCGTCGCCGTACTTGCGATCCTCTTCCTTGAGCCACTGCTTCGTGACGCCCTTGTACTCGTAGAAGTCGTTCTCCACGTCGTCCATCTGGATGAACTCGCCGCCGAGCCGCACGCCGAACTTGCCGAACGAGACGTACCTGTCGGCTTCGGGATCCCAAATGGTCTTCGGGTTCCATACCTTCGCGGGATAGGAAAGCATCGCGCCGCCGCCGGAGCGGATGACGTCGTAGTCGTCATACCACCTGTTGCGGCGATAGGCCTCGACAGTGAGTTCGAGGAAGCGGTCGAGGAAGTGAGGCTCGGTCACGCTCGCCTCGTAGCTCTGGATGCGCGGGCCGGCCTGCACGAAAAGGCGGCCCTTCTGCCCGCCGCCGCGGAAGAACTTGTTCGGCGCGAAGAGGTCGAAGTTGGACTGCTGCACCTCGGCGTACACATACACGGAATCGACCGAGCCGGCGCCAATGCCGACCATGAAGTTGCCGGTGTTCTTCTCCTCGACTTCGTACACGAGGTCGCGCCACTCTGCGCCGTTCTCGTCCTTGCCCCTGTCGGTCGGCAGGAGCTCGTAGCGGACGCGAGAGAAGTAGTCGAGGTTCTCGAGCCTGCGCTTGCTCTGCTCGGCGCGGTCCTCGAGCATGCGGTCGCCGGGGCCGAGGGTGATCTCGCGGCGGATGACCTTGTCCTTCGTGTAGTCGTTGCCGCGGATCTTGACCTCGTTGATCACGACCGGCACGCCCTCGGCGATGTCGAACACGATATTGGCGACGGCCGGATCGGAATCGGAGGGAATGTGCTTGACCGTCACGTGAGTGTCGGCAAGACCAGAGTCGCCCGAACCGACCGCGACTTCAATGCGCCGCGCGGCGTCGGCAAGCACCTTCGCGCCTGCGATGGCTCCGGCCTCGGGAAGATCACTCTTCGCGCGCACGGCCTCTTCGGGATATTGGGTAAGGCCGACGAGCTTCGTCTCGCCGATGATGTAGCAAGCGCCCTCGTCGATGTCGAAGCGCACGTCAACGCTGCCGTCCTCGCGGCGCACGCGTTCCGGGCCGGAGACCTTGACGTCGAGATAGCCGCGGTTGCGGAAGACTTCCTCGATCTTCGGGACGCACTGCACCTGCTGCTCGGGCGTGACGGGCTTGTCGGAGAACCACCCGAGGGGGTTCCACCACGGAAGCACGCTGATCGCCTCGAGAAGTTCGTCCTCGGAAACCCCGACGGCGCCCGCAAAAACGTACGAGCCGATCTTCTGCTGATCGCCCTCGTCAATTATGAACGTGACCGTCGCACCGTCGCCTTCGGGGAGCATCTCGACGATGGGCGAGACCTTGACGTCGTAGTAGTGCTTCTTCTGGTAGGCGGTCCTGATCCTGTCGGCCGCCTCGGCGAGATCGGCCTCGCCATAGAGGTAGCCGACCTTGAGCTCCGCCTCCTTGAGGACCTTGGACGCACTGAAGGCATTGGCGCCCTTCACGGTCGCGGGTGCGCTATAACGCATTTTCCGCTTCACGAAGAATGTGATCTCGACGCCGTCGTTGACGCGCTGTGCATCGGCCGAGATGTCCTCGAACTCAGAGGAGTCCTTGAGCGCGCTGACGTCTCTCGTCAACGTCGCAGGATCGTATTCCTGACCCTTCTTCGTCTGGCAACGGCTCGCGATGGAGCCCGTATCGCCGCCAAAACCGTCGAGCGCCGTGAATTTGACGTCAACAACCTGCGCAGACCACGCGGCTGCGGATACTAAGAGCGCAATAAGCGCAATAAGTGTTTTCATAAGTCGATATTATATCAAAAATTCACTCCCCGCGGGAGACGGAAAGCAGCCCTTCGAGAACTTCGGCGTAGGCCGCACGGTCGGGATTCTTCTCCTCGACGGACTTGCCGAGAGCACCGGGGAGAGGAATTGCCTCGGAACCGCGGACAAGAGACCATGCGTCGAGGCCCTTCATCAAGCTGTCGTGGTTGGCGAGGAGATAATGACTGTGGGGAAGGCCGTCCAAAGCGCCGCAGTCGGCGAGCGCCCTGCACACGAGTTCCTGGTCGTCCTCGTCCATAAGCCCCTTCTTGACGGCATAGGCGCAGTCGATGCAGATCGCGATCGCGACTGCGTAACCATGGGGAAGCTTGTAGCCGCTCATCGACTCAAGCCGCGCCGCGCACCACTGCGCGAACGGCACAAAAGCGGTGCCGCCCCTCAGCTTCACGCAATCGGCGACAGCGTCGCGCATGGCGTCGAAGTCACGCGTCTTGATGGCCTCGGCGCGCTTTGCGAGGCGTTTCATCAGAGCGGCGTCGCACACGGCGGCATAGCGCACCGCCTCGCCGAATCCGGCGCACCACACGCCGTCAAGGACGGTCTTCGTAAAAGTCGGGTCGACGATTACCGCCGCCGGCTCGCAGCGGACGGAAAGCGCGTCCTTCACCGCAACGCCGTCAACGGCGGCGGTATCGGCAAAAGCGGCGTCGATCATAGCGGCCGGAGTCGTCGGCATCCTGAGAAGCTTGAGCCCGCCTCTCACCTGCGCGGCCGCGTAGCCGGCGACGTCGAGCACAGTGCCGCCGCCGAGCGCGATCACGACGTCGTTCGCGCCGATCCTGGCGTCAATGAGAGACGTCGCCACGAGCATCGCGCTCTGAAGCCCGTCCGCCTTGATCTTCTCGCCGCCCGACACAACAACGGGGCTCGCCGCGAGCGTTATATCGTGCTCCTTGAAATACTTGCCGATCTTGAGCCCAAGCCCCTCGGTGCGCTGGACGACGTTCGCGTCCGCGACAAGTGCGACCTTGGCCGCGTCTGTGCCGGCGATGGCCTTGAGCGTGTCGGCGAGCGTCGCGTTTCCTTCCGCAAACACATCGTCTACGATTTCGATCGGGTACTTACTTTCTGTCTTTTTTCTTGCCATTTTCGAGCAGTTCTTCAGCATGTTTCCTTGTAACGCTCGTGAGCTTCTCGCCGCCGAGCATACGCGCGATTTCCGAAACACGGTCCTCGCCCTCAACTTCCGAAATCCAAGTGCGCGTCCTCCCGCCTGAGACGCCTTTCGCCACCACGAAATGCCTGTCGCCGCACACCGCACTCTGCGGCAGGTGGGTTATTGCGACGACCTGGTGCGACGCGGCGACGCGGCGCATCTTCTCGCCCACCGCGCGGCCGACTTCGCCGCCGATGTTCGCGTCGATCTCGTCGAAGACGAGCGTCTCTGTCTCGTCGTGCGCGGCAAGCACGGTCTTCAGCGCGAGCATTATGCGCGCCGTCTCGCCCGAGCTCGCTATCGCCGCAAGCGGCCTCGCGCTCTCTCCCGGGTTCGGCTCGAACATGTAGACGACGGAATCGCAGCCGTGAGCCGCAGGCGCGGCCTCGCGGATGTCGACGTCGAACTTCGCCTGGAGAAAGCCAAGGTCGCGCAGCTCCTTCGTCACGGCCTTCGCGAGCTTCGCGGCGGCAGTGCGGCGGCGGCGCGTGACTTCTGCGCCCTCCGCCTTGACGGTCTTCTCGGATTCCGCGAGGCGGGCTTTCAATTCGCCAAGCCGTTCGTCGCGGTGTTCGAGCGCATCGAGCTTCGCGCGCTTCTCTGCGAGCGCCGCCTCGGGGTCGCCGTACTTGCGGCGCATGCGGTTCACGACGGAGAGCCGGCGGTCGAGCTCGTCGAACGCCTCGGGATCGGCGTCGATGCGGCTCACCGCGTCGGCGACGTTGCGCGAAAGCTCGTTTATGCGGACGGAAATCTCCTCTGCCTCCGCCGCCCATTCGGACGCGGAGGGGAAATGCTTCGCTACCGACGCGAACACGGGGCCGAGCTTCGCAATCGTCGTCTCTGCGCCCTCGTCGCCGCCAAGCGCCTCGGTGATTGCGTTTGCGCCTTCGACGATTTCCGCTGCGTGCGCGGCCGCGGCGTGACGCTCCGCGATGTCGTCGTCGTCGGAAGTGACGTTCGCCTCCTCGAGCTCGCCGACCTGGAACTTTAGGAGGTCAATCTCGTCTTCGACGGACGCGCCACCTTCGAGAGACGCAATCTCGCCCGCGATCTTGCGCCACTCGTCGTATGCGGCAGAATATTTAGAAAGTCCGACGCCGCCGAAGCGGTCGAGCGTCGTGCGCTGGAAATCCTCTTCGAGTATGTTCTGGTTCGCGCGAGGGCCGTGTATGTCGACGAGACGGCGGCCGAGTTCCTTCAGCTCCGAGACGGCGACGCTCTCGTCGTTTATCCACGCGCGCGAGCGGCCCTCGGCGGTGACGGTGCGGCGGACGACGGTGCCGCCGAAGTCGGCTTCGACCTCGGCTTCCTTCGCGCCGTCGCGCACAACCGAGCTGTCGGCACGACCGCCGAGCACGAGTTCGAGCGCGCCGATCAGGACGGATTTTCCCGCGCCCGTCTCGCCTGTGACGACATTGAGCCCGGGTCCGAATGCGACTTCGACCTTCTCGACGACAGCAAGGTTAGAAACTGCAAGCTTGTTAAGCATCTACAAAAAGACAATGTCCCCAAAAATCGTTCCGCCATGGGAAGGTGGAGCGGGCGATGGGAATCGAACCCACGTAAGAAGCTTGGGAAGCTCCTATTCTGCCATTGAATTACGCCCGCGTCTAAACGTGGAATGCATACATTATACCAAATTTTTCCGCGTATGGGTGAAGCAACATGATTTCAGATTTTCAACAATCGTGCACGGCCATTTGGTAGAATACGCGACATGGCCAACGCACCGGTAACGTCGATAACACTGCTCAAGGGTCTCGCAAGCGGAACAGACAACGCCCGCTGGGCGGAGTTCTTCCGCATCTACGAGCAGCCGATGCGTTCGTTTCTCGCGGCGCGCTTCCCCTCGGTCGATGCAGACGACGCGATCCAGGAGACGATGGTCGCGCTTATGCGACGCATGCCGAACTACCACTACACGCCCGACAGCAACGGGCACTTCCACAACTACCTCACGGGGATTCTCAAGCACAAGGCCGAGGACGCCGCGAGACGGCAGGCGCGCGAGCTCGGCAGGCGCGACAGGCTGAAGGAGCGCGGCGCGGCGGATGCGCCGCGCGAGGACCCCGACGCATGGAAGCTTGACGCGATGAACGCGGCGCTCGAGCAGCTGCTTTCGGACGAATCGGTGAACGCGCGCACCCGCGAGGTGTTCCGCCACGTCGCGCTCATGCACGAGCCAGCGGCCGACGTCGCCGCGGCTTTCGGCATCTCGCGCACCAACGTCGACCAGATCAAGCACCGCATGGTGCAGCGTCTCTCGGCCCTCGTCTCGTCAATGACCGCCGAGGAATAGTCTACCTGTCGAGGAGGATTCGCATCGCGCCGATGCGGGAGGCCATGTTCACGATGGACATGTCGAGACGCTCGGCGACAATCGCGTCGCCCGCCGCGCCGTGAAGCCAGGCGGAGGACGCCGCAGGGAGAAAAGCGTCTCCACCGAGATACGCCCATCTCGCGGCGACAACGCCGGAAAGAAGATCGCCCATCCCGCCGAGCGCCATAAATGGATTGCCCGTCGAATTCTCGTACACCTTCTCGCCATCAGGAGATACGACAAGCGTCCCAGGGCCCTTCAAAACAACGGTAGCGCGATAGCGTCGCGCAATCTCCTTCGCAGCGGCAATTCTGCCGCGGGAGACTTCCGCGCAGGCGACGCCGAGAAGTCGCGCCGCCTCGCCCTCGTGCGGAGTGAGGACGAGAGAAGAATCGCCCTCGCGAGCGCCTGCGTCTTTGCATATTGCGGCAAGATGGGTAAGCGCGTCTGCATCGACGACGATCCGCCCACCTCCGCGCACCAGGTCGCGCACAAGAGCCAATGCCTCATCGCCGAGACCGAGACCTGGCCCGACGACTGTGACGTCGGAAACAGGAATCTCCCCACCGAGATCAGATACCGTCGCCTCGGGCAGCAGCGACCCTGCGGCAAAGCGCGACTCCTCTGGCACGACAAGACGGACGAGCCCCGCGCCTGCGGCTCGCGCACCGAGACCAGCTATCACGGGCGCATGCGGGAAGCCATGCGAGCCTCCGACGACCGTAACGGTGCCGACGGAACGCTTGTGCGCGTCATGCGGCCGTGCGCGAAATCCCCCTGCTATCTCTTTAGGCGTTTCCATTGCAGGATGCGGCAATCCATGGGATTAGAGGATAAACTTCTCAAAGTCTGCCTCGACCTGGTCGTTTGTGACGAAGCGGATGGCGTTCCAGCCGGCCGCACGAGCGCCGTTGACGTTCTTCTCGACGTCGTCGATGAAGCAAAGCTCCTCGGCGGGAAGGTTGATGCGAGAACGAAGGAGGTCGTAGATCTCCCTCTGCGGCTTCACCATCCCCTCGTCGCCCGAAATCACCATTGCGTCGCCAACCGCGATGAAGTCGGCGAAGCGCGACCTGAAATGCTCGCGACCGAACTTTGGCGCCATGTTCGTGAGGATGCCGATCTTGAAGCCGCGCCCTTTAAGCGCCTTCATCCACTCAAGCGTCCTCTCGTTGCGGTAGCACCAGCTTTCGTCGTCCGCTTTCATGAACGCGGCAGTCGTCTCGTCCGAGACGGAAAGCCCCGCGTCGCTCCATATAAGCGCATACATCTCGCCAAGCGTGATGTGCCCGGCGTCATAGTCGAGGCGGTGCGCGTTGAACCCGTCGACAAACACGTTCCAGTCGATGCCCTTCTCCTTCGCAAGCGCAATCACGCGCTGCGGCATCGTCGAAGTCGTCATCACGCCGCCAAAGTCAAAAACCACTGCACTTATCTTCATCGTCTTCCTCCCGCATGCATTCACAAGACCGCCTGAGCCGACTCGAGATGCGGCACCGCGCCGGACTTCGTGACGGAGACCTTCGCCGCGCGAATCTTCACGTCGGAAAGGCAGATGTCCTTCACAATCTTCGCCGCGCGCTCGATCATGCGGCACTTCGCAGACGCGAGCGCGGCGCGGATCCTCTCCGTCAGAGCCGCATAGTCCACGGTGTCGGAGAGCGAATCTGTCTCTGCCGCGACGTCCGAAATCTCGAGCTCCACGTCGACGCGCAGCGTCTGAAGCCGAGTGCGCTCGTCGGGGCGCTCCCCGATCACGCAGTCGACGTCTATTCCGTTGAGCTTCAGCGTCATGCCGACACCTCTAAGCCGATTACAGCGCCGAGCCGGGGAAGAAAGTCCCGACGGGCTTCCCCGAGAGAAGCGGCGCGAGGACGCTCTTGCGCCCGTTCGCGATGTAGGTGTCTATGCCCGACGCGGCCGCGGCCTTTACCGCCCTGAGCTTCGAGTCCATGCCGCCCTTCGATAGCGAGCCCTTCTCGCCGGCGCGCACAAGCCGCGCGATGTTGCGGAAGCTCTCGACGCGGGGGATCTTCCTGCCCTGCGCGTCGAGAAGCCCGTCGACGGTCGTGAGAAGGACAAGCACATCGGCCTTGACGAGCCGCGCGATGAGGAACGACAGCCAGTCGTTGTCGCCGAACGTCTTTCCCTTCAGCTCCTCGTCCGCGACGACGTCGTTCTCGTTTATGATCGGAACGATCCCCGAGCGCACGAGGTGGTCGAGCGACTTCCTGACGTTCTGCGCCCGGTGGTGGTCCTCGAAATCGAAATGGGTGAGAAGCACCTGGCCGATCTTCACGCCGTGG
>CACZHC010000001.1 GCA_902780865.1 uncultured bacterium | reverse complement strand
CGGCGTCGACCGCATCGCCCATCTGCGCGGCGACCTCGGCATAGCCCTCGACGGACGAGCCCCAGATGTTGGCGATTAGCGGAACGCCCTTCACCTGCTCGCGATACCACGGCACTGTGTACTTGAGGAAGTGCTCGACGCCTGTTCCCTGCAGCCCGATTGCGTTTACGAGCCCGCCAGGCACTTCCGCATGGCGCGGAATCTCGTTCCCCGGCCACGGCTCGACGCGAATACCCTTCGCCGTCACCGCGCCGAGCTTCGAGTAGTCGACTGCACCGACATATTCGAACCCATAACCAAACGTCCCGCTCGCCGTCGCGAGGAACGTCGGCATCTCAAGCCCGCCAAGATTGACCTTAACGTTTACCATACAAGATCCTCCGCTGCGAAAACTGGGCCTTCGATGCAGCAGCGGGAATTGCCGCGCACCGTCTTCTGAATGCAGGCGTAGCACGCTCCGACGCCACAGACCATGTGCCGGTCCATGGAAATCCATCCCTTCGACTTCGTTCCTGTCGCGCGCAGGGCGACGGCCTTCAGCATCGGATCGGGGCCGCAGGCGAACAGCTCGAACTTCTCGTTCGCGGACTTAAGGCGGATAAGCTCGTCGTCGAGCGGATCGGTGACAAGCCCCTTCGTACCAAAGCTGCCGTCGTTTGTCGCGGCATGGACTTCGACGCCAAGCTTCTCAAAGCGGTCGAGCGCGAGAAGATCGTCCTTCGTGCGCCCGCCGACAAAAAGGCACGGCTTCACGCCAACAGCGATGAGTCGGCGGGCAAGGAAATAGAGCGGAGCAACACCAAAGCCGCCGCCAACGAGAAGCGCCGCGCCGTTGCACTTCAGCGGAAAGCCGTGCCCAAGCGGCCCCAGCACCGAAACGACATCGCCTGGCTTCACGGCATTGAGCGCAGCAGTGCCGCGGCCAATCGTCTTGTAAAGAAGCTCAAGCCGCCCTTCCTCGGCGTTGAAAATAGAGAACGGGCGCCGCAAGGCGCTTGCTTCAAGCGCGGGCACGCGCACATGCACGAACTGCCCTGGCTCGGCCGTCTCGGCGATTTTGGGAGCCTCGAACGAGATGAAGCGGTAGCCGCTTCCAAGCTCGCGATGCTCGATTACTTTGCATTTCTCGTCAGTCATAAGATGTCTTGTTTATTATTTTTAACGCAGAGACGCAGAGGCGCAGAGAAGCGGAGACGCCTCTGCGTTAAAATTCATTTTGAGTATCCTATTCGTTGCATGACGCCCTTAAGGCTCGTCCACATATCGGACTTGATCTTCTTTACCGCCGGCGTCACGGTGCCGAAGCGAAGGATGTGTTCAGGCGAATAGGTGACGAGAACATCCTCGCCGTCGCGGCCGCGAAGCCACTGGCCGGGGGAGCCGTGCATGCCTGGATACCACTTTTTCAGCGCTTCCGAGCCAAGGACGACATATATCTTAGCCGGCGGTCTCTCGCCATTGAACACGATTGGTGCAGACTCTGGCGTCTTGTGCATCGCCGTCACGATCTTTGCCATCATCTCGATGCCACTCGGCGACAGCGGCCCATCATGAAGGAACGCGAAAGAGAGTTGGGGAGCGGGGGATTGGGGCCGTGTAGAAGGAGATGGTGGAGGAGTGGGGGAGTGAGGGAGTGAGGGAGTGGGGGAGTGGAGCCGTGTAGAACGTGTAGAGCGTGTAGAAGGAGAGATCGGGGGAGTGGAGGAGCCGGGGGGCGAAGATAGCAACGCCCTATCAAGCTCGACGACCCTGACGCCAAGCTCTCGCTCAAGCCCAAGCTCGGCCTCAAGGCCGTCTATCAGATATTCAAGCGCTGTCACGCCACCTGACTACTTAGCCGTTTTTCTTCGGCTTGTTGTACCCGTAGGGGTTCTTCTTCTGCCAACGCCACGCGTCGGCGCACATCTCGTCTATGCCGCGCTCGGCCTTCCAGCCAAGCTCCTTCGCGGCGAGCGACGGATCGGCCCAGCACTCGGCGATGTCGCCGGGACGGCGAGGGCAGATCTTGTAGGGAACAGGGCGCTTCGACGCCTTCTCGAACGCCTTGACGACCTGGAGGACGGAATATCCGTTGCCAGTGCCGAGGTTGTAGATCTTGAGCCCGAGCTGCGGGTTCTTCTCAAGCTTCTCGATCGCCTTGAGGTGGCCGATAGCGAGGTCCACGACGTGGATGTAGTCGCGGATTCCCGTGCCGTCTGGCGTCGGGTAGTCGTTGCCGAAGACATTGAGCTCGGCACGGCGGCCGACTGCGACCTGCGCGACATAGGGCAGAAGGTTGTTGGGGATTCCCGCAGGATCTTCGCCGATGAGCCCCGACTTGTGGGCGCCGATCGGGTTGAAGTAGCGGAGAAGAATCACGTTCCACTCGGGGTCGGCCTTCTGGACGTCCTTGAAGACCTGCTCCATCATGAGCTTCGTCCAGCCGTAGGCGTTCGTGCAGCCGGGCGTCGGGAAGTCCTCGCGGATCGGCACGCTCTTGGGGTCGCCGTAGACTGTCGCGGAGCTCGAGAACACGATGTTCTTGCAGCCATGGTCGCTGAGGCACTGGAGAAGCGTGAAAGTGCCGCCGAGGTTGTTGTTGTAGTACTTGAGCGGGATCTTCGTCGACTCGCCGACGGCCTTCAATGCCGCGAAGTGGATCGCCGCGCCGAAGGGCCCTTCCTTGTCGAGGACGGCGTTGAGCTTCTTCGCGTCGCGGATGTCAACCTTGTAGAATGCGACTGGCTTGCCCGTGATCTTCTTCACGCGCGCAAGCGACTTCTTCGAGCTGTTGCAGAGGTTGTCCACGACAACTACGTCGTGCCCCGCGTTCAGGAGCTCCACTACGGTGTGGCTGCCGATGTATCCGGCACCGCCTGTTACTAGAATCTTCATCGTTTGGTCCTTTCTTTATATATCCTTTTTTGGTAGGGGCGGCACTCCGTGCCGACCGCTTCTGGCGCGTCGGAGACACGCCCCTACCAACTTTTATTTTCCAACATTTAAGACGCGGAAGCCGACCTTCTTTAGCGCACCGGCGTCGAGGCAGTTGCGCGTGTCGAAGACGAGCGCGGGCTTTCGCATAGACTTGAATATCTTCGCCCAGTCGAGCGCCGGATACTCCTTCCAGTCGGTCATGAGGAGAACCGCGTCCGCGTCCTTCGCGGCCTTGTACGGGTCCTTCTCCCACGTAATGCCGTCAAGCCCCGCAAGGTCGCGCTTCCCGTTCTCGATTGCCTTGGGATCGGTAATCGCGAGCCGGACGTGCTCCTCGTTGAGAAGCCGCGATCTTCTTGTTCGCGAGCGTGTTGAACATCGCCTTGAAAAGCCGCGAGACAATGCGCTCCTGCTGGTGGTCGTTCATCTTGATGACGCCCGACCAGTATTCCGCCGCGGTGTGGAGCCCGAACGTCTCGCAGAGGTAGACGAGGTTCAGGACGTCCTTCTTGAAGCAGCTGCCGCCGAAGCCTGGGCCCGCCTTGAGGAACTTGGAGCCGATTCGCCTGTCGGCGCCCATCACGCGTGCGACCTCGTCGATGTCGGCGCCAGTCGCCTCGCAAAGCCCCGCGAGCGCATTCACGGAGCTTACGCGCTGCGCAAGCATCGCGTTCGCCGCGAGTTTCGTGAGCTCGGCGCTCCATACGTTCGTCGTGAGTATCTTGTAGCGCTCGACCCACTTGCCGTCCTTGCCCGCGTAGATGTCGCAGATTTCGCGGACGGCCGCCCTTCCCTCAAGCGTCTCCGGCCCGCCGATCAAAACGCGGTCTGGGGAGAGCAAGTCTTTTATCGCCGTTCCTTCGGCGAGGAACTCCGGATTCGAAAGGACGGTAAAGCGGTATTTTGCGCTGTCGTTCAGGATCGCCTCCATCGCGGCGGCCGTGCGGACGGGAAGCGTCGACTTCTCAACGACGATCTTGTCGCCTTCGGCATAGCCCTTGATCTCGCGCGCCGTTGCCTCCCAGAACTGCAGGTCGCTCGCCCTGCCCGCGCCGCGCCCGAACATCTTCGTCGGGGTGTTGACGCCGACGAAGATTATGTCGCACTTCTTGACGGCAGACTTGATGTCGGTCGTGAAGAAGAGGTTCTTGCCGCGCACTTCCTTGACGACGTCGACGAGCCCCGGCTCGTAGATTGGGAGAGCGTAGTTCTTCGAATTCCACGCCGCGATGCGCTTCGCGTTGATGTCGCAGACGTAGACCTTGCGGTCGGGGTTCATCTTGGCGATGACGGCCATTGTAGGCCCGCCGATGTATCCAGCCCCGATGCAGACTATGTTTTTGTTCATAAGCAGACATTATACCAAATCGGCGCCGCGAGCGCAGGACAAGCGCCGAATGGCGCAAGTCACAGGACGCGCGTCAGTTGCCCGACTCGAAGTGCGGATCGACCGACATGCACTTCGCCGGGCACTTCGCGACAATCTGCTCGTCGGTCGGCGGGTTCTCGTAGTTGACCTTGGCGAGAAAGCCCTGGAACGTGAAGTGGCCGGCTTCCTTGCCGCCAGAATTCTTTTCACAGAGATGGCAGCCCATGCAGCCGACGCCGCAGACCTTGCGGACGTTCGGCCCCTTGTCGGGGTTCGCGCAGAGGACGTGGATCGTCGCGGACGCGGGAACGAGCTCGATGATGTGCTTCGGGCACGCCGTCACGCACTTGCCGCAACCGATGCAGAGACGCTTGTCGACCTTCGCGAGCCCGTCGTGGATCGATATCGCCCCCTTCGGGCAGACGTTCGCACACGCGCCGTAGCCGAGGCAACCGTATGTGCAGCCCTTGTCGCCGCCTGCCGTCATCGCGGCTACGCTGCAGTCGCAAATGCCGTTGTAGTCGCCGACGCGAATCGCCTCGGAGCGCGTTCCGCAGCACTTTACGAGCGCGACGCGCTTCTCGGTCGCAGTCGCCTCTACGCCGAGGATCTTCGCGATTGCCGCGGCACATGCGTCGCCGCCCGCTGCGCAGGCGCCGTTGGGAGCCGTGCCCGCGACGAGAGCGCGGGCATAGCCGTCACATCCGGGAAAGCCGCAGCCACCGCAGTTAGCGCCTGGAAGCGCGGCAGTCACCATGCCGATGCGCGGATCTTCGCGGACGGCGAGATACTTGTCTGCGACGGCAAGCGCGATTGCCGCGACGAGGCCGACACCTGCGATAATTGCAATGGCGATTGTCATAGTTTTCTCTCCAAACTGACCCCTGACCCCTAACTCCTCAGTACGGCAGCTTCACAAGCCCCGAGAACCCCATGAACGCAAGACTGAGAAGCCCGCCCGTGACAAGCGCGATGGCGATGCCACGGAAGCACCGCGGCGGATCGGCGTGCGCGAGCTTCTCGCGGATGCCGGAGAAGATGACGAGCGCGAAGCCGAAGCCGACGGCGGCAGCGAACGAGAAGAACACGGACTCGAAGAAGCCCGACCCCTGCTTGCAGTTTATTTCCGCAGCGCCGAGAACGGCGCAGTTCGTCGTGATGAGGGGAAGAAAGATGCCAAGCGCGGCATGGAGCGGCGGGAGAAACCTCTTCATCGCTATGTCGATGAACTGGACAAGCGACGCGATGACGAGAATGAACGCGAGCGTATGGATGTAGCCGAGGCCGTTCGGCTGCAGCAGCCAGTGGTCGAGGCACCACGTCACCGCTGCGGCGACCGTCATGACGAACACGACCGCGCCCGACATGCCGAGCGCCGTGTCGAGCTTCTTCGACACCCCGAGGAACGGGCAGCAACCAAGAAAGCGGCTCAGGACGAAGTTGTTCACGAGAACCGCGCCCACGAGAATCATCAGGTAGTAGCTCATACGTCAGAATTATACCATATTCTACAGGGATTTTGGGCGACAAATCGACATTTTGTCATTTAACAAGCTACGAGATTTTAAAGCGACGGGATTGCACAATTTACCGAATTGGCACAAGTGTCATGTAGTCAATGGCCGGCAACGCTTCGACATCGTTGAACAGACGTATCGCGTTGACGCCAGGCTTCAGTGCCGCGCTGAACACCATCACTCCGTCTTCTGCAGTCTGGACATCGCATGCGACACCGTTGACCTTGACCTTCATCGTGCCGCCTTCGCCGATTGTCCTGACGGACATCGTGTACTCGCCGCCCTTTTCGCTCCAGACATTGTTCCACGCAAGATAGTTCCCTCTGCGCCCGCCGACGCCCGCTGCAACCATCCCGCCGCTCGCCTTGTCGTTCTTCTCGTACCGGCTCGTCCCCGCCTTCTTCGCGTCGCGCAGTTCCTGGTATGTCGAGAGAAAGGCAGTCTCCGCCTCGTAGACGTCCCGTTCGAAGCGCTTGTCCGACTCGACGACGAAGATCCTCGTGCCATGCGCGGGGACAGTGCCGACGAACTCGTCGTTTTCAAGTACGGTAAACCCGCCGTCCGGACCGCCCAGCGGCGTGATGCACCTGACGTTCCGCGTGCACCTCGGAGCCGAGTCTTTGGTGTTCAACCCGAAATCGATTGCATAGAACGGCACCACCATCTCGCGCGGCTTGTCTCCCAAATTCACGAACGCGACGGCACGCTTCCTACCGAACGGCTTTTCGATGTCGCGGACAAGGACATACGCGTCGTCGACTCGATACACGACATACGCCTGCGGCGCGGCGGTGTCCTGGTCAAGCGCGATGAGGTCTTTGTTCTTGAGGAGCGCAAGCGTCTTTGGCTTCGCCTTGAGCCTTTCGAGGTCGCAGCCGATCAAGAGCGGCGAGCTCATCATGCACCACACGGCGAAGTGCGTCTGGTCCTCCTCGTCCGAAAACCCGCGTCCGACTTCGAGCATGTCCATGTCGTTGTAGGCTCCTGGCGCCGCGTAGGCCGAAAGATAGAGGTTCTCCTTGATGATCGCCTTGACGCGCCCCCACGTCGGGTTGATGTCGGCGCTGATGCGCCAGGAGCTGCCGATCTCGCGCACCCACGTCCCCGGATAGTTCCAGCGGCAAACGTTTATCCTGACGCCTGGCTTTGCCGAATCGATCGCCTTGCGAATCTTCGTGTACTGCTCGCGCTCGTCGAGAGAGAGCTTCCCCTTGTTCTGCCACTTATCGCCGCCGCAGAAGTCGATCTTGATGAAGTCGAAATCATGCTCGCTGAAGAAAAACTCGGCATCCTGCGCTTCGTGACCATAGAAGCCTACGCCTTCTCCGAGCTCGTCCTTGTCCCAGAAACAGCCGCAAGTGTCCGCACCGGCGTCGGAGTAGATGCCCGCCCTGAGACCGAGTCCGTGGACATGGTCGACAACGCCTTTGAGCCCGTTCGGGAAACGCTCTGGATGCGTTTTCAGCTTGCCGTTCTCGTCGCGTCCGCCGAAGTATCCGTCGTCGATGTTGACGTACTTGTATCCGCACTTGTCGAGGCCAAGATCGACGAGAAGGTCTGCCTGCTTCATGATGAGCTTGTCCGAGATGTTGACGCGGTATGCGTTCCAGCTCGACCAACCCATCGTCGGCGTCTCGGCAGGGCCGGCCGGCGGAGCGGACTTCTCCAGCTCGCTGTTCAGCACCTTGTCGGACGCCTCGCGGATCGCCGTGAAGTACGGAGCCTTCTTCCAAAGCGACCCCTTCGCGTCGAACCTCGCCGCGAGCTCGTCGAGCTCGTCTTCGCACTCTCCCGCGGCAAGCAGCTGGCAATACTTCTCTGCCGCCTCAAGCCCGTTCTGCAACATGAGCAGGCGTATCGACGGCGAGCCGTCAGGATAGACGAGAAACGTGTCGCCCGCGAAAAGCCCCGCGTAGTCCGCGCGCTCCATCGGCTTGGGCGGCCACGAGTTGTAGGCCCAGCGGAGAAATCCGTCGAATCCGGCGACGACGGGGTAGAGCCCGAGGTAGTATCCCTCGTCAGGCGAGGAGAAGACGAAGGTATTCGGCGAAAGCGGACTGTTGCAGACGTAGTACGTCGTCTTGAACCCCTTCGCCCGACGGGCCGTGAGCTCGGAGGTGAGCGTCTTCTTGATATGCTCCATGCTCTGCGAATAGACTTCGATGTCCATGTCGGCGAAGGCGGAGGCCGGACGGTTCCCCGAGAGCGCCACCCTGAGTCCGGGCGCCCTGCGCCGGACAAGCTCCACCGCGACGCGCACTTCCTCGGGGCTGCGCTCGTCAAGCGCGACCGCAGTGTCGGCGAACCAGCCCTTCTCCTTCAGATGCTTCGCGAAGTCCTCGAGGAACGGTCCCCAGTAGTCTTCGTATTCGGGCGTTCCCGGCTCAGCCCGCGCCGTCTGATCCCTTTTGCCCGGCTCGTCCCACCAGATGCGTCCTTTGTCCCACGGGCAAATCGAGTAGCAGGCGATCTCGGGCCCGAGCCCGCACGAACGGGCGAATGCAACGTATTCGTCGAAGACCGAATAGTCGAACGACCAGGAACCGTCCTCGGCCTTGATGTGCCGCACCATCGTGTCGTATCCGTCGCAGCACTGCCGGCTCCACGGGTAGCGCACGATCGTCGTAGTGATCACCTTCTGCCCGAGGGAGGCGAGATCAGTCCACAGCGAGCGCATCGCGTCGTAGTGTTCCTTCGAGAACGGCTTCGTCTTGCTGCAGCGCGCCACGGCCCACGGATGCTGCCAGAGGTCGAGGTAGTAGCTGCGCTCGCGAACGGGAGTGATCGCGCGGTCCAGGACCTTCACTTTGAGGTCGCCAAACGCATATACGCCCGGCTTCGCGTCGCGCGGCACCCTGACCTGGACGACGCGACAAGTCTCCGCCGCGTCGCCCCACACGACGCGGTCGAGCGCATTCGACATGATCTTGCGCCAGATCACCGGCGCCTGGTTGTAGCCAACGCCCTTGAGCGCGCCGACTTTCACATCGAAGCCGTCCTGCGCCGCCGCAACATTCTCGCCGTCCGGCAGAAACGCGTTCACCGTCTCGCCCTTCCACGCGGTCATGTCAAGCGCGGACACGATGCCAGGCAAAAGCAGCAGCGCCACCACAAAGAGCGGCCGCAACCAAGGCATAAAGGACGGCAGAGACATTACGTTCCGTCCCTTCTTAACTACTCCGGGACGACGCCGAGGGAGTCGAGGTCGATCATTCCCTCGAAGACCCGCTTCACGGGGCCGGTGAGCGTCACGTTGGAAAACGCGCCGTCCGTGACGGTTCCGTCGACGATGAGCTCGTAGCCGCCGGAGGTCTTTATGTGCACCGGGAACTTCAGCCCGTGGCGGGCGACACCTATGACCGCCGCCGCGACGGAACCCGTTCCGCACGCGAACGACTCGGCCTCCACGCCACGCTCGTAAGTGCGCACAAGCGCGCGGTCGGGCGCTCGGTAGCAGACGAAGTCGACGTTCGTGCCGTCGGGCGCGAACTCGTCGCTCATCCTGATGCGGCGGCCTTCTCCCTCCACGTCGGCACGGGCGATGTTCTCAACGGTCACGATCTTGTGGGGAACGCCTGCGACGACGAAGTCCTCTCCGAGATCCTTCGGGTCGGGCATCGCTATGCGCACGAGGTCGTCGTCGAGAATCTCCGCATCGACGAAGCCTGCCGCCGTCTCGAAGCGCACGGCCTTCCCCGCGGCCGCCCCGAGCTCAAGCGCGAACGCCGCGACGCACCTCGCGCCGTTTCCGCAGAGATCCGCCTCCGAGCCGTCTGGGTTGAAGAACCGCATCTTGAAGTCGGCCGTGTCGGAACGCTGGACGAGTATGACGCCCTCGCACCCGATGCCGCTCGGACGCGTCGCCATGGCCGCGATCAGGCGGTGCTCGCAGGGGAAGTCGCCGTCTCGGTCGTCGACGAGGACGAAGTCGTTCCCCGCTCCATGCATCTTTACGAATTTGACAGGTTTCATTTTCAGAATCCTCCCATGATCGCGTTGTACCAGCCGCTGTTCGTGCGCGGACGCGGCACCTCCGCGCCGCCGTTCAGCCGTATCAGGTCGGACATGATGCCAAACGCCGCGTCAAGAACGACATCGTCCTTCGAACGCTCGTTGCGCTTGCGGCGGCGCGGCTTGTCGTCATCCTCGTCGTCATCGGCGGCGTCGGCTACCTCCCTGAGCTCGCGGTCGGCGGCCATCTGGGCCTTCCTCGTCTCGCGCTCGAGCGAGACTTCTTCGCGCTCGCTCATCTCCTTCATTGCGGCGACGTTCGCAAGGTGCTTCTGGTAGCGCTCGTCAGAGGCGAGGCGCTCTTCCGCAAGTTTGCGAAGCTGGGGAACGTACTCGTACATGTTCCAGCAGCGAGCGTAGTCGGCGGGAAGGATGCGGCTAAACGGCAGCGCGTTCGGGAGCTTGTCCTCGCCGATGTCCAGGGAGTCGAGAAGCGACGGGAGCCGGATGTCGGCCTCAACGCCCTCAAGCTGCGTGGAACGCCCGTCGACACGGTAGAACCTCGCCGTCGTGATCTTCATCGAGCCGTACTGTGCGGGGCCCATGCCGAGCACCGTCTGGACCGTTCCCTTTCCGTGGGTCTTGCCGTCGCCGAGGACGACTGCGCGGCCAACGTCCTGGAGATGCCCTGCGACGATCTCGGAAGCCGACGCGCTCGCACGGTCGGTAAGCACAACGAGAGGCCTGCGGAACGCGACGGGGTTGCCGTAGGGTATCGGCAGGCTTCCGAGGTTGCGCACGTCCTTGACCTGCACGACGGGGCCGTTCGGAACGAAAAGCGCCGAGAGAAGCACCGCCTCCCTCAAGGAGCCCCCGCCGTTTCCGCGGAGGTCAAGTACAAGCCCGCCGACGTCCTCGGCGTTGAACTCCCCGATCAGCCTTGCAACGTCCATCGCGCAACTGCGGAAACCGGGATCCTGCGGACGCTTGTCCATCGTGCCGTAGAAGCCGGGAAGGTAGACGTAGCCGACTTTGTTCGTGAAGCCGCCGAGCGAGACCGTCTCGACGCGCCCCGTAGCGGCCTGGTCCTCGAGCTTTATCTCGTCGCGGACGAGCTCGATCTGCTTCTTCGTCGCACCAGACGTATCGGAGCGGGGAACGATCTCGAGCGTTACGCGCGTGCCCTTCGGCCCGCGTATCTTCTTGATCGACTTCTTCATCGGCTTCCACATGATGTCTTCCATCTCGCCGTCTTCCTGCCGGACGCCGACGATCTTGTCGCCCTCCTTTATGCGTCCGTCGCGGTCAACCGGCCCGCCCGTCATGATCTCGACGATCTTGAGCGCACCCTCGTCCATCTGGAGAACCGCGCCGACGCCGCAAAGCGTCAGGCTCATCTCCATGTCGAAGTCCTCCTTGGACGCGGGCGACATGTAGTCGGAGTGCGGGTCGTAGGCGCGCGCCACGGCGGAAAGATAGTGCTGGAGAACCGCCTCTTCGTCTGGTTCGGTGAGGACCGTGTAGTACTGGTGGTACTTCTTCACGAGACTTCCGGCGGCATCGACCTCGTTCGTAGACTTGTCGAGCTCGGCGCCGAGAATCTGGACAAGCGCCTCGTTCTTGAGCCGCCTGCGCCAATGGTCTTCCGCCTCCTCCTTCGTCTCCGGCCAGGACGCGTCCTTGCGCTTCACGCGGTATGTCTCGTTCGTCGAGAAGTCCCACTCGACCGTCGCGAGGAAGTTAGTCGCGAATTCCATGCGCTCCGCAAGGCGGCGGCAGTAGAGGTTGTAGACGTCGAAGCCGAAGGACGGATTGCCCGCGTGCAGCTCGTCGTCGAGCAAGTTCTCGCGCTTCGCGAGCTCGTCAAGGTCGGACTTGAGGAACACGGAGTGGTCGAAGTCGTAGAAAGTCACGAGGTTAGTCCACGCCTTACGCGAGATGTCGTCGTTGAGCTTCTTCTGGAGGACGTGGTATTTCGGCAGCATGTCGCCGACCCTGCGGGCGATCTTCCCGTAGTAGTCCTGCGGCTGCACTTCCGCGGCAAATGCGCCGCAGGGCGCGACCAGCGCCAGGGCCAGCGCGAGTGGAATCGTTCTCTTCATGAATTGCTCTCCATAAGCGCGACAAGGCGCTCCAGTTCCGCAGGGGGTATCACGACGCGCTCCGTCGCAAAGCCCTTAGCAAGTTCGCACGAGTTCATCACCACCGCGCCCTGCACCTCCGCAATATGCTGCCTGAACGTGTCGGACGCGAACGCAAGGACGGGCGTCACCGCGCCGTTCCAGCCGGCGGCGGCCAGCGCCGTCTTGACGAGCTGCGCCTCCTTCTTCGCCTGCTCGAGGGGGTCGCGGTCGGGAAGCCGCCCGTCGAGGAGTATGCGCCCGTCCTCGACCGTCACATTGCCGCGCCAGTATTTCGTCTCGACGGCGAACACGCCCGCCGGCCCGGCAACGACATGGTCGACATGCTTGCCGTCGGCGACAAAGTCGTTGAAGACGTGGTAGGCGTCGGGCAGATGCGCGAGTATGCTGGAGACGCGCTCCTCGCCGCGCGCGCCCTTGAAGAAGCGCTCGGCGTGGCGAAGCCCCTTCAAAAGGCTCCAGCATGAATATGTGATCGCCGCCACAAGCAGCGCAAGCCCCCACACCACGTCGGCAAAAGCCGTCGCGGCGACGGCGAAACCAGCTATGAACACGCCGAGAAACAGAGGCCAAAGCCCTGTCACCATGCCCTTCACCCGGGCCCACTCGCCCGCAACTCCGTGTACATTGGCCATAAAAGCTTAAAGTTTGATGTTTGAAGTTTGATGTTTTATGTTTTAACGCAGAGACGCAACTATGGATTCCACGTCGAGGCCGTATTTCCTTTCAAGCTCGGCCTGCGTGCCGTGGGGGATGAACGCGTCGGGCCACCCGAACTTCACGTCGGCGCCAATCGCCTCTCCAAAACCGCCGGCGACAGCCCCGTTTTCAAGACTCACGATCTTCATTCCCGCCGCGCGCTGCTTGGCAAGGAGCTCGCTGTCGAACGGCTTCAGGTAGCGGGCATGCACCGCAATCCCGCCGACGCGGGACGCGACTTCGCACGCCTTCCCGTACCAGTCGCCGGTGGCCCAAATGGCAATTGTTTGATTGTTTGATTGTTTGATTGTTTGATTGATCGCAGGCGCCTCGCTCCCGCGTCCCGTCGGGACCTTGCCGCGGGGGTAGCGGATTACGGTCGGGCCGTTGCGGTCGAGGGCTTCCTTTAGCAGCGCCTTCATGTCCTCGGCGTCCTTCGGCTGGCATATCGTCACATTGGGGAGGCACCTGAGCATCGCGATGTCGTAGAGCCCCTGATGCGTCACTCCGTCTGCACCGACGACGCCGGCGCGGTCTACGCAGAAGACGACGGGCAGGTTGGAGATCGCCACATCGTGCATAACCTGGTCCACGGACCGCTGGAGGAACGTCGAGTAGACGGCGACGACAGGGCGCATCCCGCCCGCGGCAAGCCCGCCTGCGAACGCTACCATGTGGCCTTCGGCTATGCCGACGTCGAAGAAACGATCCGGGAAGCGCGCGGCAAACGGCGCAAGCCCCGTTCCATCGCGCATCGCCGCCGTCAGCGCCACGACGCGGTCGTCTTCCTTCGCGAGCTCGCACAGCGCCTCGCCAAAGACCTCGCTCCAGCCGGGCGCCGGACGCGCCTTCTGGCCGTCCGTCGGAAGCGCAAGATCGACGGTGTCGGAAGTCGAAGGCCAGGGGAAAGGCCCAACGCCGTGCCATGCCGTCGGGTCCTTCTCGGCCGGGCCGTAGCCATGGCCCTTCTTCGTGACGACATGCAGAAGAACAGGGCGGTTCTCTTCCTTCGCAGCCGTGAGCGCCGAGACGAGCGCGGCAAGATCGTGGCCGTCGACCGGGCCAAGGTAGTGGAAGCCAAACTCCTCGAACCAGACGTTGCGGAGCATCATCGTCTTGAGGCGGTTCTTCACCCAGTGGACAAGACCATAGAGGAACGACAGCCGAAGCGCGCGGCCGATCTTCTTGGCGACGTTCTTCGCACGGTTGTAGCGTATGCCCGACGTGAGGCGACCAAGCCCCTTCGCGATGCTTCCGGCCGGCTTCGCTATCGACATTTCGTTGTCGTTCAGGATGACGATGAGCCGCTTCGTCGCCGATGCGCAGTTGTTGAGCGCCTCGAAACTCGTGCCGTTCGCGATCGACGCGTCGCCTATGACCGCGACAACATGCTCGTTTCCGCCTCGCCTGTCGCGCGCGGCCGCGAGCCCCTCGGCGACGGAAAGCGCGACGCCCGCGTGACCCGCCACGGCGGCATCGGCCTTCGACTCGGCGGGATTGGGGAAACCGGATATCCCGCCCAGCTTGCGGAGTGTGGCAAAGCTGTCTGCGCGGCCGGTGAGAATCTTCCACGCGTATGCCTGGTGGCCGACATCCCACACCACGCGGTCGGTCTCTGGATCGAAGACTTCGGCAAGGGCCATCGCTATCTCGACCGCGCCAAGCGACGACGCGAGATGGCCGCCGTTCTTCGAAACGGTCTCGAGAATCCTGTGCCTCAGTTCAATCGGCTTCACCTGTCAGTCCTGTCCGCCTTGCGCTTGAGTATGAGAAGAGCAGTGGCGTTCTGCCCGAACGCATCTTCCCTCATCACGAGGTCGTAGTCCTTCTTCAGGAGGCTCCAGTACTCGATCTGCCTGTCGATCGGCACCTCGTCGCAGCGAGGCGGATTTATGGCGAACGAGTAGCCGGAAAGAGCGGCCATCTTGCACGGCGCGGACGAGAGGAGCTTGCGCCATTCCTCGTCCGAAAGCATGCTGAACGGCCCCATCTCGAGCCCGGCAGGGACCTTGCGCCCGGTCTCGATGGCGAGATAGAGGTCCTGGGTCAGCAGCATGTCGCCGTTCGGGTCCTCCTCCTCGATGGTGCGCGCTACGTCTCGCAGCTGTGCGAGCTCGCACTGCTCCTTCTTGTGGGTCCAGAACCTGTCCTGACCGTTCGTCGTCCACTTTTCGAGAAGCGGAGAGCCGAACGACGCGGCCCATGCAAGGCCAAGCGTCAGCAGAAGCCCGCGCGAAGGCACGGAGGCCGGACGGCCGAAGAAGAGCACGACGGCGAAGACGGCAAGAAGCCCCATTACCGGAACCTGATAGTCCTCGTAGGGGAACGGCGCGAGCATCTGTACGAGAAAAACGGCGACGACGCTTGCAAACGCAAGTCGCGCGACGAGGACCGCATCGATTTCGCCACCGGCTTCGCTACGGTGCGCAAAACCAAGCCCAAGCAGGACAAAAACAGGCAGATACCACCTGACGAGCCGCGACACGGAACCGACCGTGAAGACCGGGTCAAAGCCGCCTCGGGCGGCGTGGTAGGCCTGCGCGGCAAAGAGCCCGGCGCGTGCCGTGGGGTCGCATAGGAAGAAGCCGTAGACGACAGCGAGGCCGAACGCGCCGCCGAGGCCGAACCAAAGGAAGGCCTTGCCCCAGGTGCGAATCGAGAGAAGCAGCCCCAAACCGACAACCACGAGAATCACTCCGAGACTGATGCGCGTGCCGCACGCGAATGCGAGCGAAAGCCCCGACACGAACGCGAAGACGCCCCCGCGAAGGGTCGGCGTGCGGGCGAAGGTCAGGAGGAAGAAGCCGATTGCCACGAAAAGCGACGCAAGCGCGTATGTCTTCGGAATCGCGACGTAGTAGAGGTGGTAGAGATTCGAGCCGAGCAGGAGAAAGACGGCAAGCGCGGCCAGCGCACGGCGGCCAGGCGCGACGAGGCGTGCGGCAAGGGCGCAGAAAAAAGCGAGGCCCAGCGCACCAATGACGATGGTAAGGATCCTTGCGCCAAGAAGCCCGAACGAATTCCACACGGAAGTGAACGCCGCGTATACGATTGGCATTACGGGCGCCTGGGTGTAGAAAAAGTCGCGGTACGGCGTCTTGCCCTCCGACACGAGACGCGCGGCATAAAGATACCATCCCTCGTCTTGATTGAGGGCCCCGAGCCACACGGCCGCAAACGCAAGCACGACGAACCCGAAGGCCGCCAAAAACCAATATCGCTTCATCGGTGCGATATTATAGCAGATTTGCTCCCAAAACGCGAGGGGAAACGAGATTAGGGGTCAGTGCACAGGGGCCAGGGGCCAGGAATCAGTATTTAAAGATTTGCAAATGGATTGCAGGTGAACTCTTTCTTCTTCGCGGCGGCAAGGGGCTTGACGCGGACGCGGATGTCGAGCTTCGTCTTTGCCGGGGGCGCAGGCGGCACGTCCACCTTCGGTTTCGCCGCCCTCTGCCGCTCGTAGTCGTCATACCCGCCAGGGAACTGCCTGACGGTTCCGTCGCCGTCGAGCGCGAAAGTCGAAGTCACGACGTTGTTCAAGAACTCGCGGTCGTGGCTAACCAGAAGCAGCGTCCCCGAATACGCGAGAAGCTGCTCTTCCAGAAGTTCCAGCGTCTCCACGTCGAGGTCGTTCGTCGGCTCGTCCATCACGAGCAGATTCGCGGGCTTCAGGAAAAGCTTCGCAAGCATAAGCCGCGCGCGCTCGCCGCCGGAAAGCGCCTTGACCGGAGTGCGCACGCGCTCGGGCGTGAAGAGGAAATCGGCAAGGTAGGAATAGACGTGCTTCCTCACGCCTCCCACTACGACTTCGTCGCGGTCGGAGGCGATGTTCTCGCCAACGGTAAGCTCCGGGCGCATCTCGCTGCGAAGCTGGTCGAAGAACGAAAGCTCCACGCCAGTGCCGCGCACAACCTCGCCCGACGTCGGCTTGAGACGCCCCGTGAGCAAGTTCAGGAGCGTCGTCTTGCCAACGCCGTTTGCGCCGAGGATGCCAATCCTCTCGCCGCGCAGCACGGTCGCCGTGAAATCGGAAATCACGGGACGCTTCGAGCCGGGATAGGAAAAGGAGACGTTCTTTATCTTGAGGACGCCCATGCCGCCAGGAGCCGCGGTGTCGAGCTTGAGCGTCGCGGAACCCACTGCGGCACGCCGCGCCGCGAATTCCTCGCGCAGCTTCATAAGCGCGGCGACCCGCCCTTCGTTGCGCGTAGTCCTCGCCTTTACGCCGCGCCTGATCCACGCTTCCTCCTGAGCGAGTTTCTTTGACTTGCGCTCCCAGTAGACCGCTTCGTCCGCCAAGAGCTCGGCCTTGCGCTTGAGAAACGTCGGGTAGTTGCATTCCCAGCCGGAGAGTTCGCCGCGGTCGAGGTCGAATATCTTCGTCGCAACACGCCTGAGAAAGCGCCTGTCGTGAGTGACGACGACAACGGCCATGTCGCGGGATCGGCGCAGCATCGCCTCGAGCCAGTCGATCGTCTCCATGTCGAGGTGGTTCGTCGGTTCGTCGAGAAGCAGGAGGTCGGGACGCGCCAGCAGCGCCGCCTCGAGAATGCTCCTGCGGCGGCGGCCGCCTGAAAGCGCGTTGAAGCCGGGATCATCCGGGCGGTCTGCAGGGACTTCCTGCGAGACGTATATGGTCTTGAGCCCAGGTGCGCGGACGATTTCGCCGGAATCCGGCTCGAGCTTTCCGGCGATCACCTTCAGCAAAGTGGACTTGCCCTCGCCGTTTCGCCCCGTGAGCGCGGCGCGAAGCCCCTTCGAGATGGAAAGCGACACGCAATCCAAGACGCTCGGTCCGCCGAACGCGAGCGATACATCCTTAAGCGACAGCAAAAAATCGCTCATATTCCATTTGCTACATGGTCTACACGGCTACGACGCAAACCTCTCCGCGCCTGCACGCCCAGCACATGTAGGCGACGGTCACGAAGAAGCTCGCTGGAACGCGCGGCCGCGCTGCAATCCTGACGCCGAGAAGCGTCGTCTTGCCGCCAAGCCCCATCGGGCCTATGCCGAGAGAGTTTGCGTCCTTCAGGATATCCCTCTCAAGCCGCCTGAGCGTCGCGTCCTTCGACGCGCCAACCGCGCCGAGCGGACGGAGAAGTTGCTCTTTTGCCACTTCATACGCCGTCGCGCGGTCGCCGCCGATGCAGACGCCAAGTATCCCGGGCGCGCAGCCAAAGCCCTGCGCCTTGCGCACCGCGTCGAGAATGCATTTCCTCACGCCCGCGAGATCTCGCCCCGCGCCGAGCGACGCGTCGGGCAGCGAATACTGGCGCGACATGTTCTCGCTGCCGCCGCCCTTCATGACAAGAGTCACGCACCCCGGCTTCTGCCAGTCGACGTAGTGGATCACGGGAGCCCCGTCCGCGCAGTTGTCGTCGTAGGACTTGCCTGTCACGGAGTCGATGCAGTTCTTTCGCAGATACCCTCGCGCAGTCGCAAGCGCGACCGCCTTCTTGACGGCTGCGGGCGAGACCTTGCGGCGAAGCGATGCGTCGACGTAGAACGCGAGAGTCCCCGTGTCCTGGCAAAGCGGCGAGCCGAGCTTCCGCGCGAGACGCACGTTGTCGAGTATCGTCCCGAGGACGACAGACGCTGAAGACCCGCGCGTCTCTCCGCGGAAGGCCTTATTTATCGCCGCTTCCACATCCCGTGGAAGCGACGAACTGGTGTCTCGTATGAGCCCTGCAAGTTTCTCGACGATGTCCATGACGTAAATTATATCATAGAATCGCCGAGAAAGAGCGACTATGGCAAAAGAACGAGCGAGCCGAACGAGGACGGAGTCCACGATTCGAGGCCGCGTCCCCAAGCCGCCGCGCCGTGCGCCGCACCAGAGTCGGCGTCGGTGAGCCGGAGCGAAAGTCCGAGGCGCGTACCAGCCTGCGGACGAACGCCACCAGCGTCGCGCCACGGGACCCTGAACTCGTAGCAGGTATCCTTGCCGTTGCGCTTGACGGCGATCTCGTAGACGGACGAGTCCTTGGCGAGCTGGCCGCTCGCAAGACCCGCCGCATGCGCCGCCGGGCGGAAGACCGTGTGCTTGCCCGAGCCGCTGCCCGGGTTCGCGGCGGATATGTACCACTCGATCGCGGCGTTGTCGGCGCCAACGAGGCGGTTCGCGGGATGGAGCCCGATCTGCAGGGCATCGCCCTTCAGCGTATCCGTGCCCGTCTTGACGACATGAACGTCATCGCGCACGCGCGCGGCAATATAGAGTGCCTCGTCGTCCCACGTGAGCTGCGCAATGCCGGAAAGGTTCTCGGGCGTCCACTTGTAGCCGCCTTCAGACGTGATCTGGTTCGCGCAGAGAAGCGGAATCGGATCGGCGAAGTCCCAGTCGGAGAGATCACCGTCGATGGCCTTCGGCTTCGCGGTGCGGCGCGCCTCAGTCGCCCAGTCGGACCCGTCGTAGAGCGTCAGGCGGATGTTGTCGTAGAGCGCGGATCCGTTTTCGCCGCTGGCGACGGGCTGGACCTGCGCCGCCACATGGTCAACCGAAGTGCCGAGGACCTTCACCATGAACTGCCACGCGCCGGCGGTGTCCCTCGGGGCGGCGAAGATGTCCGGCATGTAGTAGTCGGCCGATGGACCGTTGCGGCAGATGAGCGAGGCGTTCGAGCCCGCGTTCATCTTGTCCGTGCGCATCCACGCCGTGTAGAGGAGCTTGCGCCCGGGGGCTGGATTGTCGACACGCTGGAAAAGCTGCATCCAGCCCTTGCCGTGGTCGAGCGAAAGAGCGTTTCCGACCTCGCCCGGACGGGCGCCCGAGAGCTTCACCACCTTGCCGCCGCCGTTCCAGCCGTGCTTCGAGCCGCCGTTCGCCTCAAAGCCGCCGTTCGAGAGTAGGTTGCCAAGCGTCGCTGGATCGACGACGTCGACGGCAAAGTCGGTCTGCGCGATGACATTGCCCTTGGCGAGCTTCCAGCCGACGCGGGCCACGCCCTTCGAGGGACCAGCGGGGAGCGCGGAGGCCGGGAAGTCGAGGATAAAGTGCTCGCTCGCTCCAGGCGCGAGCTTGAGCGCCTTGGTGCTCTTGCCGCCGTTGCCGATCGCAACGCCAACCACGCCCTCGACAGGCATGTTGAGCGGGTTGCGGGCGGAGATACGCAACTGCGGCGCAGCGCCCTTCACGAAGCTGACGGAGGGCTTGGGCGTGAGCGGTCCCTGGCCCTCGATCGTAAGCGCGCAGCGGACGGCGAGAGGATTAAGCGGCAACCCCTCGTAGATCAACGGCATCGCACCGGCCTTTATAGTAATGGTATCGCCCTTGGCGGCGATAGTACGCGTGTTGCCCTGATGGTCGGTACTCACGACGGTGGAGCCGGGCGTCGCGGGAACAGTCATCTCGACAGGCGCGGACTTCTCGTCGCCGTTCGCGGAACCGATCACGGCGAGCGCAGTGCCGTCCTTCCGCTCGAACACGACGACGCGCGCGCCAGGTTCGGCGTAGTAGACGCCGACAGGGCGGGCATTGCCGAGCTTCGCCGACAGGACGGCAAGCGTGGCGGCGACAGGGCGCGGCGTGTAGTCGTCGAGAAGGTACTTCCAGTTGCCGGCGGGGTTCGCCTCGCCGCCGAAGTAGATTATGCCCTTCACGCCTGCGGCGAGCTGGGCGGGCCACGAGCGGAGAACGAAGCGCGACTGCAAGACGCTGCGCTCGAGCGCCTCGCGGCCGCCCATGCCCCACACGGAGATGCCCGCCGCGCTCTCGTCGTTCCAGACGAGATCAATGCCGCCCGCCTTGGCGTCGGCGATTGCCTCGGACGCGCTTTCGTATTCGCCGTAGTGGATCGGGAGGATGTCGACGTGCTTGCCGATTCCCGCGCCGAGGACGTCAAGACGGAAGTTGCGCGGCCAGAGGCCGCCGGCCATCATCGAGTGCGCCTTCGGGTTCACCTTCCGGAGTTCCTCCGTGCCGATCTCGCAGAAGCGGTTGTAGTCCGCGGTGGGGTTCGAGCTCTTGCTGCCGGGGGTGATCTCGTTGAGCCACTCGATGCCGAAGACGCGCTTGCCGAACTTCTGCGATATCGCGCGTATCGAATCGCGCCATCCCGCGTCGTCGAATGGGTACGGCTCGAATCCGGGCGAGTGGACATGGGGCGGCAGCACCCACTCGGGCGCACCGATGAGCATGAGCCACGGCTTGATGCCGTGCTTCTCCTGGCGGTCCATCGTACTGGAAAGCCAGTCGAACTTGTATTCGCCGCGGTTCGGGACGAGCCCGCCCCAGCCGATGAACATGCGGTTCACGGAGAAACCGAGCTTCGCGGCCGTCTCGCATTCGAGGTCGGTATGGAGGTCCGTCGCACCGAACTGCGCGCGCCTTCCGCCAAGCGCCTTGTCTACGTCGGGAATAACACCGAAGAACGCGTCAACCGACTTGTCGCCCGAGCGCCCTTCCGCGAGGAAGCAGCCGAGACGCTTGCCAATGGCGCTCGAGAGATCGACCTTGGCCGTTTTGCCGGGATCGGGCATCGTAGCCGAAACAGAGCCGACTTCCTCGAGCTTGCCGACTTCGTCGAGCGCAAGTATCTTGATGGCGACGGGAGAGCCGGCCTTCGCGTCGGAACCGGCGACGAGGTCGACGACTGGCTTCTCGCGGCCCGCAACGAAGAGACCGCCTGCCGTAGGCGCGATGATGTCGAGCCCGTTGATCGGGCGAACCATGCGCGGCGCGCCGCATGTCTTCGTCCACGGGAAGTCCTTGTCGTCGCCGCCGCGGAAGCGGACGTGGAAGAAGAGCGAGTTGTAGCGGAAGAACTTCTTGATCGTCTGCGTGACGCGGACGGTGCCCTTTCCGGGCTTCACCTCGCGGAAACCCCAGCCCGCCCCCGGGTAGTCGACGTGGTGCGCGTGCTTCTCGTGAACGCCGTCGGGGTTGTCGATCCACGGACCGCAGCCGAAGACCACGATGTGGCACTTGTTGTTCCAGTATTCGGAAGAATCAAGGTAGTAGTCAGCCACGACGTCGAACGGCTCGCCCTCGCGGATCTCCTTCATCGGCTCGTCGGTGCCGGGCCTGAAGCATCCGCGCGGGACGATCCAGCTCTTCTTGTAGGTGATGCCCGCAGGCGGCTTGGAGCGCGCTGCGGCGGCTTCTGCCGCGGCCTTCCGCTTCGCAGCCTCCGCGCCGGACATCGCCCATGCGATCTTTCCGCAGAACATCCTGTGCGTCGCCTTGTCCCAGTTTCCGCCCGGCGCGGTGAACACGATCGGGCCGAAGTGTCCGACCTTGTCGCTCCCTTTCGCGGTGAAGGCGAACTCCTTAGTCTCGCCCTTCTTCATCGTCTGCGGCGGACGCCACTCGCCGGTGCCCATCCAGCCGCCGTCGGGCTTGAAGGTGTGCATCGCGACGGTCACGTTCTCACCGGCTCCGAGGTTCTTCTTGAGCGTGACCTTCACCTGGAACGCAGAGTCGGGCGCAACCTTGTCGGGCGTCTCGACCTTGAGCCAGTCGTCCTCGTGGACGGCTGCATGAAGTGCAAGCACCGTGCCTGCAACCATCAATGCGGAAACCAGTTTCTTCATTGTTTTTTCCTTTGTTTGTTTTAAGCCGTGTAGAACATGTAGATCGTGTAGATTGTTTAATTCATTTTTTTATGTATGTTGTTATCGCAGACGAATGCAGAGTTCGGCGGCGTTGGCTTCGTAGCAGCCGATGTCAATCTTGCTGCCTATAAGGCGCTTGTTTCCGCCAAGATCTTTCGCTGGTGTCGGCTCGTAATTTTGTCCCTTGTTGACAAGCACTCCACCTGTCTTCGGGCGATAGTCACCGCTTCCATAGTCTTTGAAGAATGTAGCCGCCGTGCCAGTCACCGTTCCGACGGGCAGTCCCGTCGCATCGCCGTCGAACGCGCCGTTCAGGAACTTCGTGACTGAACCCGTAGGCGGACATGCCGCGCCGTCGATTGTGTTCGTCACGCCGGCGATCACGGTGTTGACGACCGAGGCGTTCGACGAGTTAATCCGGATCGACGAGAAGGCTCGGCAGACGTCGGAGGTCTTGGACAAGCTGGAGTCGGCAATGGTGCAGTTTCGCATGATGGCGTTGTCGCCCATCCAGACCAGAACAACAGCCGAGGACTGCGGGTTGTCGACGAGCAGGCAGTTTTCCGCCCGGCTGCTTTTCCTGAGGCACAGAACAGCGGCCCTGTTTCCACTGCCGTCGCTGTAAGGCGAGGAGTTGGGCGCCTTGTTTTTGCGGAACACCGTGTGCGTCACGAGGCCTGCATCCAGGGTGGCACCGCCGCCGCCGGCATGATTCGTCCGCTGTTCGCCCGCCTCGACCACGCAGTTGGACACGGTGCCGCCCGCCTCGCCGATATAGAAGTTTGCCCCCTGGGTCCAGTCGCCGCCAACCGATCCCTTCTGCATCGTAAGGTTCGCGACGAGGGCGTCCGGGTGGTTGATCGTGAAGACGCGGAAGTTTTGCGCCCAGCCGGCCTGATGCAGGTTGGACACGACGACGCGCGATGGATCAGGATCATCGCCAATGACGCTGATTGCACTCGAAACGTCAATAGGAGAAGAAATCTTGTACAGTCCCGGCGCGACATGGACCGTGCATGACCGCGTTTGCGCGTGAATGTCGAGCGTGGCCACCGCGGCGGCGATCGTCTTCCTCGCATGGTCTTTGGAATAGCCGGTGTCTGCATCGTCTCCGTCAGGCGAGACATACTGCACCGTTTCGTCGGTATTTTCGTCCAGGAATTCGGCGACGAGCGAAACTGGCTTGGTAACAGGAGGCAGGACAACCGTGGCAGACGTGGCGTCGATACCTGCCGTGTCTCCCGTCCATCGCAGGAATTTATATCCACCATACGGAGTGGCCGTCACCGTAAGCGTTTCTCCGGATCCGACCCAGCCGCCTGGCGTGACGGCTCCGTACTGTCCGGCGGTCACGCTCACAAGATTTGACTGCACCCAGTGCCAGACAAGATGCCCTGCGTCCGATCCGTGCGTGTAGGTAAAGGACGTCAAGGTGCTTTCATCGACAAGGGTCTGCACACCGTCAGACGCGACCGAATAAAGCGAGTAGCCAATCGGGACGGTCTTTGTCGTCTCCGTCTCCACGCCGAGCGCAGAGCACGCTACTTGACCGCCCTGCGAAAGCCCAGACGTGACGCCGTAGGCGGGGATGACGGTTCCCCAGTAGCCCGGCGTGCCAGACACTATTAATCCGTCGGAAAACGCGGAGAGTCCGTATTCAACGGCGATCGCCCTCATCTGCGCTGGCGTGAGCGCCGCATCGTGGATGCGCAGGTCGTCGATGCAGCCGCCGAGCCTCGCCTCGCCCGTATGGATGGCGCCCAGGTGCGAACCAAACTGCATCTGCTCCACCTTGCCCGATGAGCTCCACGGGGTAAATTCCGTCGAGGAAGCGGCAAGCGTGCCGTCAACGTAGAGTTCAGTGCCCGCCGACGAGCCGATGACGGAGACGAGGTGATAGGCGGAATCTCCCCCGGAAAGAGTTGCGTTGAGAAAGTGGGACGAATCCGCCTCCTGCTTGCCCCAGCCGATGACGAGCGAACCCGCGTCCGCGCCGCGGCGGATGATCAGGTCGCCGGCGGTCGTGCGGACGTTCAGCGTGATGCCGTTTGGATTCGTGCCAAGAGTCATCACCGCGGAAACGGTAAAGGGATTCCCCGCCGTCGAACAAGTGCTCGCCTTCGAATACGGCGTGTAATGCGACGCATCGAGGGCGTATGTGCCGCTGATCGCACCTGCCGAATACGTTTTGGTCCCCTCGCCCGTGAACGAGATGGACGCCGAGCCCCTGTTCGCGCCTTTGAGTTCCGAGGCGCTGGGCTGGGTTTCGAAGTCCCACCAGATCGTCGGCACAAGGCCGGTGATGTCCGGATCCGCCGCTCGTGCAGCGGACGAAGCCAGCAAAAATGCCGCGCAAAGCGCCGCAGCAAAACTACAGTTCAGATACTTGCCAGAACGGACAACATCGGTAGACATAACCCTCCCCTTTCGCTTATTTTTCTACCATGGTGCCGTGATTCTATCAAAAACCACCCGCCCCTACAATACACGAAAGTGTAGCCCGCCGTCCGGCTATTGCCGGCAGAGTTCGCGGGCGGGTTCGGCGAGCGGAGCGGCGGGATCTGGCGCGACGACGTCGACGCGCAGCCGGCAGACGATCTGCCGAGCGTCGTTGCGCGCGAAGTAGACAAGGAACTCGCCGGGCTTTGTCATGGCGGGGATCGTCAGGACCTGGTCGAGCTCAATCGGACGAAATGTCGGCATGTTGCCGCAGTACCAGTAGAGGTTCCGGTCGGTGGCATTCGCGGGATTGATCCTGTACTCAAGCTTCATCGATTCCCCGGGGCGCATTTTCGTCTCGTAGAACCCGCGCTCCTCGTTCCACGAAATGCCTTCGTTGAGCAGCTCGGCCGAATCCGTACGCACGAACGCGGCCTGCTCGGCGTCGAACGCGGCCTGGCGCTTGTAGTCCGCCGGGACACGCGCGGCCTGGAGGAGTCCGTAGCCGTGGGTTTTCGTCCGGCCTCCTTCGGGCCGCAAGGCGGTGGAGCGCAGGATGCCGTATATCTCGTCGCGCGTGAGCGAGGGCTCCTGCTGGAGCAGGAGCGCGATGATTCCGGTTGCCATCGGCGCGGCAAACGACGAGCCGCTCTGCGCGCCTGTCGCGCCGGAGCGCGAAGTGAAGATCGGCACGTCCTTGCCGAAGGCGCAAAAGTCCTTCGCCCAGGAGTCGTTGAGCCCGGCGGACTTGCGCGTGCGAGCGACTCCGCCGATGTTGATCACGCCATCTACGTCCTGCGGGCAGGTAAGCGTCTCGTTCGGCGCGTTGCCGCCCGATGCCACAACGACGATTCCCGCCGACATCGCCGCGCGGACCGCGGCGCGGAGCTCCTCCAGCTTCGCGGCGGCGGCCTCCTCCGGAAGGTTGCCGACGCCTCGCGAAAACCGGTGCATGCCGCCGGAGTAGTTGATCACGCGGCATCCGTTCGAGACGCACCAGGCGAAGCCGGCAATCAGGTCGTCAGCAGTGCCGTCCCCGTTGTCGTAGGCGTAGATCTCGCATTCCGGCGCGACGCCATAGAGGTCGGAGGCGATGATGCCCGCAACCGCCGGGCCGTGCATGGCCCGCATGGATTTTCCACCCTTCGCCGCGCAGTGCAGGTTCGTGTGCGCCCCGGTCACGATGTCGCCCACGCCGAGGTCGATGACACCGACGCGGACGCCTCTGCCGGTAATGCCGGCGTTCAGAAGGTTCGTGACACCGAGCTCGCCGAGATACCACGCCTTTTCGGCGTCATATGTCGGAACGTAGCGTCCGGCGGCTTCACAGAACGCGGCCGCAGGCAACGCGAGCGCGGCAAGGGCTGCCAGTGGTAGCACTGCATGTCCGCGCCGGATCACCGCGAGCCTCCAGGCACGAGCAAGTCGCCTTCGGAGATCGGCTCCGCGGAAACGCCAACGGTGAAGAACTTGGACGGCTCCTTGGCGGCGACGGATATCTCGAGCGCGCCGCTCGCCTCGCCGCACACGCCGTCGGAAGCCGCAAAGAAGGCGCCATTCAAGGTGCCGTTCGTGAAAACGGCGTAATACGTCTGCGGAAGCGCGCCCACTAGGTGAAGCGTGAGAATGCGCGAAGCGCCCGTCCCGGAGAAAGTCATGGCTCCACCGTCCGCCGCTGAGCGGAAGACGGGCGCAGGCACATCTCCGATCGCAGTGACGTCTCCGTAGAGCTCGATTTCGCGGATGTAGCAGTGTTGGTGAGCGCCGGACATCTGGAACTTGTAGAAAGTGTAGGCAGTCTCGTTCTCTACGAGCCAGCGACGCCATTCTCCGGCAGTCCAGGCCGGCTCCCCCGTACGCGAAAAGAGCTGCACGAGGTCGCTCGCATTCGTCGAGATTCCCCCGAAGATCTTGATTGTCGACGGGTCCTGGTCGGGGTTGGAATTACCGGCCCCTTCGACGCCAAACGCCTTGACTACGACCGGCGTCTTGAACTGGTAGAAGAACTCGACGGGCTTTTTGTATCCGCCGAACTTTGACGACGAGTTGTCGAACGCAGTAGATCCCGTCGCACCGCCGGAAGTCGAGTTGGAATACGTCGCCTCGCGGTTGGACTCGTCATCCATAAGATCGACGAGGTTTTCCGGGTCCGCGATGGGCGAGAGGTACTTCGCGGTGAACACATGCGCGACGCCAGGCGCGGTCGATGTCTCTGCGACGACCCAGTACCAGACACCTCTCTCGAGTCCGTTGACGACGAAGGACCATTCCGTTCCAGTCGCGGAGACTGTTCCCGAAGTCTCCCCGACAAGCGCCGTGAGCGCGGCGTCGGAATAGATCTTCACCGACACGGCGGCTGACGACGCGGCCGTTCCGTTCACGCTCCCGAGCGAATCGAACGTCGCGCGATATGTGCATTTGCCGACGCCCGGATCGCACGACTCCGAAACGACTGTCGCAGGAATGTCGTTCTCGACAGGTTCAAGCGTCACGAGGGCGGATGTCACCTGGGGGCTGAAGAACTCGCCGCGCTCCACGTCGTCGCCGAAGGCGCCGCACTGCACAAAAATCTTCGACGTGTCGCCAACGTCGTCGTCCGCAAGCGAAACAAAGACGGTCTGCGGCGTCGACCAGTTCGACGTGGTGAACGTGAGAGACGACTTGTCGAGCGAAACGCCGCGCCGCTCGCGAGCTGCGACGCGCAGCGTCAAATTGGACGATGGCTGCGCCGTGAGGCGGAACGCGATTGACGCCGAGCCCCCTTCCGCAACAGCTGTCGGCGGATTGACCGCCTCGACGGAAGTCGGCTCCTGCGGAAGCCGCACACGGTAGACCGCGCCCGCCTCGTCAGCCTTTTTGCTGTCGTAGGCGTAGCCCCTCGTCGCATTCTTCACGCCGACGCCCAGCCAGAACCAGCCATCGCGGTAGTCGAGCGAAATCATGTTCTGGTGGAAGTCGAACGAAAAGACGCGCGTGAAACTCGTGCCGTTAGTTGACTTCCAGACAGAATGGCGAACGACCTTCGTAGACGCGTTGGGCTTCGACGTGAGCGCATAGCACGTGTCGCCGACAACCGTGAAATCCCACGGGTACTCCTCCTTGTCGTTGTCGAACGAAAGGCGGTCCGCCTTGAGCGTCTTCTTGCCGCCATACGTCTGCACGTACGCCGAGCATCCCATCAACGGGAGGGGGTACGACGTGAACGCGGGGGAGCCCGGCTTCGTGTCGTAGCAGCCCACGTAGAGGACGCGCCCCTTGAACGGCGTCGTGTGCCAGAGACGCACAAGTACGGTGTCGTATGTGCCCGTCGGCAGCGGGTCCCAGGTCGTGGTACTCGCGGACGAAAGGACAAGGCGGAAGTCGTTCGACGAGATGTTCGGGAAAAGTGTCGACATCGCCTGCCGCGACTCGTCAAACTTCTTCGTCGACGAATTATAAGTGAACACCTCGGCCTTGTTGTACCATTTGTCGTTGTCCGCGACGCGGTTGTTCGGCTGGATCAGGGTGTTCGGGACCGCGTAGAGGTCGTTGGCGAAGCGCAACAGCTGCATCTGCCGGCGCAGGGACCACCGCCCCTGACCGCTCGTTGAACTCGTCATATAGTAGAGGACGCGGTAGGCGTTCGTGATCGAGCCGGTATCGACAAATTTTACGCAGCGGTTCGTCGACCAGTGCAACTGGTATCCGGATGTGAATACCCGTCCGTCGAACTCCTCCATGTCCCAGATGTGCGTCTTGTTGTAGACGACTCCAGACGAGGCGGTGGGCACGCTCCCGCCGATGCTGTTGAAGCGCTTCCAGGTGCCGGTAATATCGCGCGTAAAGACAGTGCCGCCGTTTGGGTCTCCGTCATGCAGGTCCTGCGACGGCACGAGAAGCTCGCCCCACGACGCGACACGACAGCTTGCGAGCGCCTCGGTGCCGGCGGAATATTCGAAGCTCTCCTCGAGCGTGAGCGGGTCGGTTCCATAGACCCAGACGGGGCCGGGGTTGCTCTCGACCTCGCCGCTGCCGACGAGGAGCGTTCCGCGGTGGAACTGGAGGTCGAGCGCGCCGCACGAGGAGCCTCCCGCGGGCCAGCGATGCTTGGCTGGGCTGCTGACGTACTCGAGCGAGCCGGTGACGTCAGGAACGGCTCCGTGAAGCGCAGCCGCCGCGGCGAGCGCGAGCGGAGCGGCAAGTGCCATTGGGAATATCCGTTGCATTTGCGGTGATTCTACCAAAAGCACGCGAAGGCGGCAATACACGAA
This sequence comes from uncultured bacterium, assembly GCA_902780865.1. GTDB lineage: Bacteria > Verrucomicrobiota > Kiritimatiellia > RFP12 > UBA1067 > UBA1067. The sequence continues at coordinate 50,689 of CACZHC010000001.1, read as the reverse complement.
AGTGTAGTCGACCCGAATGCTACGGCTCGAGATAGGCCTTGAGCGCGAGCGCAATGTCGCGGCCGAAGAGGCGGAACGTCGGCGGCATGAGCGTCATGCGGCGCGCGTTCGCGAAGGGAATCTCGAAGCAGACCACGAGCGGCGCGTCCGGCCAGGTGCGTATCGCCCACTGCGTGAGCGTCGAGCCAGCCTTGTAGTTCGCGCCCGTGTTCCATCCGCGGCCCTCGGCGTAGTAGTCCGAGGCGAGGAACCCGGAACCAGACTCCTGCACGCGCTCGAGTATCTCGCAGATGCGGCGCTGCTGGGGCTCGACGTCCTTGATTCCGACGGCGTAGATGTACTCGTTCGAGTCGTCCTTCTTGAGCCAGCTGCCGCGGAGCCACGGGCAGTGCAGGTCCATCACGACGGACGGCGTTCCGCTCTCCTTCGCCCACTTCTCCAGCATCTCGCGGATCGCCTTGATCTCGGGGTGGATGGACGGCTTGTCGTCGTTGTAGTCGCGGCAGTGGTCGTATGGTCTGCGGTTCTTGCCCTGGTCGCCATCAACTACGCCGTCCTTGTCGACGAACGGAACGGCGCGTATCTCGATGTTCTCGCGCATCCAGCGTCCGAGTTCGTCATCGCCGAAGACGGCCGACAGAAGCCCTTCCATCACAAACGTCGCCGTCGTCTCCGCGCAGTGGTGGCGCGAAGTGACGAACATGCGGTATTTGGCCTTGCCGTCGATGCGTCCGAAGCGTCCTGCCTCGACGGGACGCCCCTTCTTCGAGAGGCACAGAGTGTTGGTGACAAAGACCCTGCCGTAGTCCGCCGCGTGCGCCGCGAGGAAGGCCTCCCAGTCGGACTGCGAGTACGGGAAGGTCTGCGAGAACCACACCTCGTTGTCGTCCGGGCCAAACTTCCAGGTGAAGGTCGTGTACGATGCGTGGTCTCCCGTCACCGGGTCGCGTGGATCGTCCCTCTCGAAGTCGGACCAGCGCCAGTGTCCACCGTGGTCTTCCGAAACCGCCGCGCCGCGGGAGCCGACCGCGGCCGAGTCGCCGAAGTCAAAGGTGAGCGTCCGTCCCGCGGCACCTCTGACGCGGAACGCCCAGTAGATCCAGTGTCCGGGCGTGTCGCGGAAGTCCTGTTTCAGCTTCACGACATCGCCTTCGATCGACTTCACGACGATGTTCCCCGCCGGAATTTCCGCGTCGACGGTATAGCCGTTCGCAACTCCAAACGAAACCGCCGCCACAAGAACCGCAACCAATGGTCTTATCATTTTGCCTCCTTCGTTTTTAACCATGTAGGACGTGTAGGATATTTCAACGCAGAGACGCAGAGCACGCAGAGAGTTATCTTATGCAAGTCATTAACGCACTTTAAGCCTGAATCCCCTTAGTGGGGCTTCGTAGCAGCCAATGTCAACGCACTTCCCAACCTTGCGCGGCTTTCCGTCAAGGTCTGTTGCTGCCATGCCATCGTATTCTATGCCTGCGTCCATGAGCGGGCCGTTCGCATTCGGCGTGTAGTTTCGGCGAGCGAAATCTCTGAAAAACGATCCTGGCTCGCCATTCAGGCAATTCGTCCCGCCCCAGATGGATCCCCCGTCTCCCGCGCAGTTCACGAAGCGCGACGCCGTGCCGGTGAACGGAGTGACGATGCCGTTCATGTTCGTGACGCAGGTGGACACGCAGTTCTTCACCCAGCCGGAACCGCTGCAGTAGATTCCGGAACCGCCGTCGTACTTCAGGAAGATCCCGTCCGTACTGTTTCCCGTGCCGACACACTGGCAGCGTCCGACGACGGTACAGTTGAGCATCATGCCGCCCCTTACTGAAACCATGGGGCCGCACGACGTTCCGTCAACCCCCGGCACGATCTCGATGTCGTGGAACAGGCAGTTCTCGAGGCGACCGCCGGTAAGGTGCGCGACGACGCCGGCGGACGAAGGATCAGCGTTGTACTGCGGACAGCTCGTGAAACGCCCCGTGAAGCGAGTGTGCGTGACGACGCCTGCCTCAAGATACGCACCCGCACCAGGGCTGGCAAAATGCTGCGACTGTCCGGAGCGTATCACGCAGTTTGAAACAGCCCCGCCGTTCGGCTTGATGCGCAGGCATCCGCCGTAGGCGTTGTTTGCGCGAAGCGATCCGTTCGCCATGGTCAGTCCGGCCACGAAGGCGTCGGGGTGGTTGAGCAGGAAGATTCCGTGGCCGTCCGTGTTCACTACCAGGTTCGTGCAGACTATGTCGTTCGGATCGTCCGTCTCGCCGACGATGCGCACCCCTTTCTCGACTTTGATTGTCGCGGACTGCGGATAGATTCCATCAGCGCCTTTGAGAACATGTATCGTCGTCCCGTCAACCGCTGCGGCAACTGCCGTAGCGATATCAGGCGCCGCCGTAGCAGATGTGGAGTACGGATACGCCGCTGACTCGTTGCCAGGGCTCGTATACATGTCGGAAGGAGCAAGCTTGATGCAGGATGCCTGTTCGTACACGGCAGAATTGCCTCCCCCTGACACAGTTAAGCGGACGGAATAGACGCCTGGGGTGGAAGCCTCCCATATCGGCGTCGCATTGTACAGATAATCTGTCTCTCCCGTGCCAGCCCTTGTCACTTCCCACGTAAAGTCAGGCGTTTCGGCAAAGCCGAACGCCACGCCTGTGAACTTGATCTCGGTCGGGACGAGATATCCTGAACTTGCAAACACGAAACCGCATTCGACGTCGCTCTTGGGATTCTCGTAGCACCCAATGTCTACCGAAGCCGAGACAACGCGCGTATAACCGCCAAGGTCCTTCGTAGAAGTAGCGCCGTACTCGGCCACGTCGATTCCAGCGTCTATCAGCGGCGACGCCGGCGTGAGACGCCAGTCGCCGTTCGCGGAATCGCGAAAAGCCGGCTGGACGCAGAGGCATCCTGTTCCGTCAGTGATTTCAAGGTCCGCCGCGCAGTTCACGAAACACGAGCCGTTGGAGCTGAAGACCTTCCCAGTGGCCGAGTCAGGCGCGGTGTTGTTGAATATCGCGCAGTTGACCGCCCGTCCATTGGCATTGTTCATCTTGACGCCAGAGCACGACGAGCCTGTGTTCGCCGCTATTGTGCAGTTCACAAGGTAGGCTTTCCCATCGATGTAGACCGCTCCACCACCGCCGCACGTGTTCCCAGTGAACAGGCACGACTCCACGACTCCCCCCTTGGCATAAAGACCCGATCCGACAGTGTACGCATTCTTCTTAAATACACAACGTGCAACGCGTCCTGCATTTACATATACCGCGCCATGCGAATTATACGCGGAATTCGCACAATTGGACACGACACAGTCCGAAAGCGTCCCTCCGTTAGCGGTAATGTACGCCGCCCCGCCTTCCAGCAAATTCCCGCCGTAGATCGTCAGATGCGAGACGACCGCATCCGCACAGTCGAGCTGGAAGATCCGCTTCGAAGATCCAGTCCGCGTGATGCGCGCCTTCGACGCATCTCTGGAAAGCGACGTCACTAAAACAGGAAAGTCAACCGTAGCCGCAATGTCCGTTCCTGAATCAAACTCGTAGTCTCCATCGCATACATAGACGATCCTCTCACCGCCGCCATCGGGAAGCGCCTTTAACGCAGCAAGTGCCGAAGCGATTGTCGCCTTCGCGGCCGAGACCGACAAACCGTCGTTCGCGTCGTTGCCGGTTGTAGATACATAGTACGTTGTCGCGTTGCACACCGTGGCAACAACACAAAGAATCGCAGGCAGAATCTGTCTGTTCATACAACCTCCTCTAAGCCTTTCGGTAACATGATTTTACCAAAAGCGTTCACGGGAGACAATACACGAAGGTGTAATATCGCTCTGGGGCGTGGAAGGACGGTCGGGCTGGATTATCGTGGCCTTCTGGTCGAGGCACCAGCCCTACCTTCCGTCAGCGGACGATCATGATGAGCGCGGAGGATCTCGCCTCGTAGCAGCCGATGTCGATTCTGCTGCCAACCAGACGCTTGTTGCCCGCGAGATCGACGGACGCCATGCCCTCGTAGTTCGCGCCTGCGTTGTAGAGCGGTCCTCCCGACGCCGGGGTGTAGTCTCCGTTGGCATAGCCCTTGAAGAACTCCGTCGCAGTCCCGTTGACGGTGCCTTCAGGGAAGTTAAGACCGGAAATATCGGCATCAGTGGCTCCGTTGAGAAAATTCGCCGGACGTCCCCAAGCCGGACGGCACAGTGCACCGTCGATTCGATTCGTCACGCCGGCTACAATGACGTTCTGGACCGTCGCGTTCGCAGAGGTGAGATACACCGGCGTAAATACGGCGCAGTACTGATTGGTGTTGCCTAATCCCGAATCGACGATTGTGCAATTACGCAAAATTGCGTTGTCCTCAAGCCGAATCAGCGTGAGTGCCTTGCTTGCATCCTGCGTGTTGTTGACGAAGAGGCAGTTCTCCGCTTTGGAATATTTTGTGAGCCGAAGAACGCCAGGCTCGTAGCTCATCCCGGCATTTTTGTTGGATGTAGTATCACTGCCAACCTTGCATTTCCGGAAGACAGTATGGGTCACGCACCCGCCTTCCAACTGCGCCCCGCCTGCCATGGCCTGGTTTCCCGCCGTCAACCCAGCTTCAACAACACAGTTCGAAACAATTCCCCCGCTTGTGCCGATGGCAAAACCACATCCAGACGAAGTCCGCCCCCAGGAGCTTCCGTTTTTCAGCGTCAAGTTGGCGGCGACCGAACCTGCGTTGTTCAAATACAGCACCCGGTGGTTGCCATTGTTATAACCAGCACCCGTCACATTGGAGATTACAGTGCGAGAAGGGTCCGGATCGTCACCGAGAACACGAACGGCAGACGTCACATTCAACGGATTCGAGATTTTATAGAGACCTTCGGCGACATGGATCGTTGCGCCGTCGGTGGCGAGGGAAAGCGCAGCGGCGATAGTCTTGGCGGCAGTCGCAGGCGTAGAATAAGGCGGCGTTGCGTTTTCTGCCGCGGCATCGACGTACATATCGCCGTTCCAGAGTGCCGTGAAAGAGTTGGTCGCGGTCGTCGTCGAGAGGACGCGTCCACCCACCATTGTCGCCGAAGCTCGCGCGAACCATTGGTATGTCACGCCATATCCGAGGCTGTCTGCGCTTTCCGAAAATGTCTCAGCCGTCGAAGCCGAGCCGAGCGGAAGCTCCGTCCAGTTTTCGCCGTCAGTTCCGTAGAACACAGCGACAGACGTGGAAAGAGTGTTCTCCAGCGCAGCCTCCGCAAGCGTGACGGAATACGTAGCGGAATCACCGGTCATAGTCGCTGTCGCGTCGCCGAAAATGGGCGCCCCTATCGTGGTGAACGAGGCCGGCGTCGTTTCAGCAACCTCCATCCCGTTGTCTGCATAGATCTTCCACCAGTAGGTCGTGGCGGGGTCGAGATTTGAAAGCGTCGCCGTGCGCGTGCCGGCGGGAAGCCCCGTTCCAAGCGAGTTCGTCATTGCAGTAACGAACGTCTCGTCCGTTGAATAGACAATACCAGCATCCGCCGTCACGCCATCATCGGCAACGAGGATCCAGTCCGTCGAAAACGACGTCTGCCCTATGGTTGGTGTTCCAGTTGCAGACACCGCAAACACGCCGCCCGCAGGCAGAATGTCCCCAAGTTCCGTCCCGACCACAAGCTCGTCCGCACGGAAATAGCCGCCGTTCGACCCGTAGGGACCGGCGACCGCCATCGTATTGGGGAATGAAGATTCGGTTATGAGCTCTGTTTCTATGGTTTCGTTTTCCCCGTTGAGCTTCGCCCACGCAATGGTGCCAGCAAAATCATCGGACTTGACCGCTCCTGCGCGGATGATTTCCTTTCCGTCTGTGCCGCCGCCCACATTGATTTCCGCATAGCAGATATAGGTGCTTCCAAGCGTGATATCGGTGAGAATCGGATACGATGTCACAGTTGCCTCCCCTGCGGTTGTGTGCGTGAACGAGATATTGCACTGCCCTGAATTATTCTTCCAAATCGCAAACGCCAGAGCGGCCTTCGTCTTGATCAGCAGATTGTAGTTGTTACTGCCGGGAACCGTGCAGAGGCCGAAGCCGTAATAGCCGCCGCTGGCATCTGAAAGAGCATCATTAGACGATAGTTTGCCTGCGGCTTTGGAGTCAATGTTGAGGAGCATCCGGACATAGAGCTTTCCTTCTGAAACTTTAAGGACTTCCGACGCAAGGGCATGCCGCATGGCGCGTAACTGGCTATCGTTGCCTTCAGGGTTGGTCCCGATCGACCCGCCATGCGCGGTAAATCCGGCGCCCGTCATCACGGATGGAAGCGCAAGCCCATAGTTTTCACCATAGACCTTGATTTGCGTACCACCCATCCCGTTCCACTTGTTGGCCGCCGTAGAACCATAGGTAACGCCAGTGGTATTGTTTCCGGTAAGCGTGCAGTCGCTTGCCGTCACATTGCCGCCAGCCGCAACATTATTGTAGTCCTCCGGATGGAACCCCTCATACACAAGCACCGTCGCGCGCGCGGTGGAAATCAAGCAGAGCACGGCAACGGCGCAGAAAATCGCAGGTAGCATTCGCCTATTCATAAAATCTCCTATGATTCTTTCGTTGTTGCAATTTTACCAAAAGCGCGCCAATGCGACAACACGAAAGTGTAGTGTGTAGTGCGATCCAGGGCCGGGGGTCGGCCTCCGTGGTCAGTCCTCCGTCTCCGCGAGGAGCTCCATCGCCTCGGCCGTCGCGATCATGCAGTTGAGCCAGTCAGCATGGTAGGGAGAATCTGGCCGCCACCACGTGGGATATGATCCGTCGTCGCGCTGCACGAGCGTTGCCTCGTCTCCGAGGGCCCGCGCCTTCTTCAGGTACGACGCCTCGCCCGTGGCGCGGTAGAGCGCGAGGAACGTGCGGATGATCTTCGCCGCGGACGCATCGACCGGGACGTAGCACTCGTACTGCTCGACCGCGGCCGGACAGCGCCATTCCGAGAACTTCTGCATCCATCTGCGATCGCCGTACTCTCCCCACACCGGAGGCAAATCCGCGCCGCCATACGGAACCTCCCAGTCCACGAACTGGTCCTCCGCGAAGCGCGCGGCATCCCTCGCGAAGGCAATCCACCTCGCGTCCCCTGGAAAGCGCGCGAGCGCATAGATTGCCGCAGAGCACGCGTCGTGCTTCGTCAGGTTGTGGTACTTCGCTGGCGACGGCCTGACGTCCTCGAACTGGCCCTCCCAGTTCCAGTCCGCCATCGGGCCCCGCTCGAAATATCCGAAGGCCCTGTCTGCGGCCTCGCGGTAGCGTCTGTCGCGCGTCTCGGCGAACAGCGTCTCGAACATTTCGACGGCTGTTGTCGGAAGAAGGCGGTTCGGCGCCGCTGGCGAGCCGTCCGAGACGCGCAGCACAAGCGGCCACGTGCCGTCCGCACCCTGGAGCTTCAGATACACCTCGGCGATCCTCTTCGCGGCCGCGACGTACTTCGCTTCGCCCGTGCGCCTGCCGAGCGTGATGTACGCGGACGCGGCGGCGCAGGGATAGCTCGTCATCACGAGGCCGGCGTTCGCCTTCGCGGTAAGCCTGTCGCCCATGTAGATCGGAGGTATCCCCGGAAGCGCCGAGCCATCTTTCCCGGATGCCGAGATCAGCCAGTCCGCGGCGGACTTCGCAACGCGCAGCGCGCGCTCAGCGTCCTGCGGGCACTTCTCCGCGTGACGCGCAAAACCGCGGGCAACAGCGGACATCATCTTGCTCGGATAGCAGTTGAGCTCGTAGTCCGGATCCGGCTCGCCCTTCTCCGCGAGATACCGCAAGGCGGGCATGTCCATGAGATAGCGGAAGCACTTCGCCGCGGACTCTCCGTATCCGCACCGCGCCTTCCCGTACGCGCCCTCCTTGAACATGGCCTTCTTCCAAAAGAACCGCTTCGACTCCCCCCTTTCGGACTTAACGGCGAGCTGCACGTTTCCGACCGGGAGAGACTCCCACGCCGGAGCGAGATCGACCACGCCGTCCCGCACCGCGAGAATGTGCCGAGAGCCGTCCGCACCCTCGACGCCGCATGTGGCGTTCGTTGCGCCGGCGTGCGCGGGAAAGGCGAGCCGCGGCGGATACATAAACCTCGTCGCGTTGGCGGTCCAGACGTTCTCGCGCATCGGCGAGCGGGCAAGGTCAGCCTCCGCTGCGGAAGCCGTGCATAGCCCGATGACAGCAGACATCGCTAAAAGCAGTCTTTTCATTGTGCCGTAATTCTACCAGATACGCCGCGGGTCGGCAATACACGGAAGTGTAGTGTCGCTCCGGGGTGCGGGAGGGCGGACGACTTCAGCCCATGTTACGGCAGCCCTTCTCGGCTAGATACTCTATCAGCTCCTTGGGCGGTCGGTCTGGATTATCGTGGCCTTCCGGTCGAGGCACCCGCCACAACTTCCGTCAGCGCACGATTATAACTAACGCCGAAGAGCTCGCCTCGTAGCAGCCGATGTCGATCTTGCTGCCTATTTTGCGCGGATTGCCCGCTAGGTCGACAGACGCCATGCCCTCGTAGTTCTCGCCATTCCCGACGAGCGGCCCGCCCGCCTTCGGCGTGTAGTTGCCGTTCGCGTAGTCCTTGAAGAACGACGATGCCGTGCCGGTAACGGTGCCTTCGGGGAATGAGGTTCCAGTTATATCCCCTTCGACCGCGCCATTGACGAAATTTGACCGAGTTCCGGTAGGAAGACACGGGATATTGTCAACAGTATTCGTGATGCCTGCAACAACAACATTCTGCACTGTGGCGTTGGCACCGATGACGAGCGGAGACCGCACCGTGCACCACTCGCTCGTTGCCGTGAGAGAGCCATCGACAATTGAGCAGTTCCGCATGATTGCTGTGCCGTCGAGTTTTGCAATAGTTAAAGATGTTGCAGGATGATGATTAGCGATGAGGCAGTTTTCGGCACGGGATGCACCTTTCAGGTAAAGCGCTACCGCCTTGTTCTTTCCCTCCTTGGTCGATCCCTTCTCCGAGGAACTCTTGCAAATTGTGGAGTGCGTGATCAATCCCGCCTCCAATGTTGCACCTCCACCGTTGCCATGTCCCGAAACAAGCAACCCGGCCTCCAGCACACAGTTGGAGACCGTGCCGCCGTTGGTGTTGATGTAGAGATTGCCGCCCGCTGTCCAGTCGCCCCATGCCGAGCCATTCTTCATGGTCAGATTCGCCACGAATGCATCGGCATGATTGAGAATAAAGACACGCCGATTTCCGTTCTGGTAGTTTGCCTTCACAGTATTGGAGACAACCACCCGCGAAGGGTCCGGATCATCGCCGAGAATGCGAACGGCAGACGTCACGCTCAGCGGGTTCGAAATTTTATACAGGCCTTCGGCGACGTGAATCGTCGCGCCGGCGGCGGCGAGTGCCAACGCGGCGGCGATGGTCTTGGCGGCGGTCGCAGACGTGGAATAAGGTGGCGTTGCGTTTTCTGCCGCGGCGTCGACATACATATCGCCGTTGTAGAGCGTAGTAAAGGAGTTGGTCGCAGAAGAAGTCGAAAGCATACGGCCACCCTCCATCGTAGCCGAAGCACCAACAAACCACTGATAAGTTGTCCCCCAATCTAGATTCTCAACCGTCTCGACCCAAGTCGCTGCCGCTGAAGTTGAACCGAGCGAAAGCTCCGTCCAGTTCTCGCCGTCGCTTCCGTAGAAGACCGAAACCGACGTGATCAGCGTGTTCCCCAGAGCCACCTCGTCAAGGGCAATGGAGAATGTAACGGCATTACCATCTACCGTGCGTGTGCAACTACCGATAACAGGCGCACCGCTTGTCTTAAACGAAGCAACCTCAGTATCGGCAGAATCGGTCGCGTTTGTCGCGAAGATTTTCCACCAGTACTTCGTTTCTGGCTCTAAGTTCGAGAGCGTCGCGGTATATATTCCGCCTGAAAGGCTGGTGCCGAGCGAATTGGTTACGGCAGTCGCTAACGTCTCGTCGGCGCTCCACACAATGCCTGCATCTGCCGTCGCGCCACCTGCTGCAATAAGCGTCCAATACGTCGAGAACGAATTATGTCCAATAGTTGGCGAGCCAGATGGCTCAACACCAAAAGTAACTGCCTTAAGTCGATATAGCTCAATTTCCCTAATCGACAGCCGCTTCCCATTTGAACTTGTCATGTCTTGAACCGCAGTGATCTCGAGCCGATACTTCTTGTAGGGTGTACGGTTGGTAAAGCTAAATGTCCGGTATGAGCCGGCAGACCAGCCCGTAATCGAGCTCTCAGAGTCAAGAATTTTCCACTTTTCGTCATCGTTCGCACCCGCAAACGTGAATGTCGAAGGCGATTGATAAGCTCCGTTATATGAGGCGTTGTAAATGCGAAAGGCATCCACAACAGTAGCTGAAGGGAAAGTCCATACGGCTCGCTGCGGGAAAGTGCTACCGTGCCCAATCCAGCGGTTATCCGTGTCAGTGTTGTTAACGCCATCGAACGCCCTCGTAACCCCATATTGATTGTCGCTGTTTAGGCATTTTGTGTCGCTGGACGCCGAGCCGCCGACTGTCGAAACGAGATTGACAGGATTGACCACGTCCGCATTTGGAATCTCGGCAGCGATCGCAACATACGCCGCGGCGGCAAAGATGGCAAGAGCCGAAAGGCGGAATGCCAGCATAAGATGTACACTCTTATCCGCGGCAGATTTGCCGCGGTCTATACTGCTGCAACCTTTGGTCATATCAGACTCCTCCTTCTAACGAGGCAAATCCTCTAGATTTTGTGCTTGCATTTTACCAAAAAACCAATATGGAATCAAGGAAGCGGCAGAGGGAAAGAATTGCAGTTTCACGGATGCCCTCTTGTGCCGACTTATGGCCTTGCGGACTGGGGGTAGAGTTCACGTGCGAGTTCCCGGGTTGCCTCGACCATCTCGGGGTACGGCGTGTCTGTCACCGTTAGGACACCGGTCATGAAGTCCTCTCCATCCATCCAGCCCGTGAGTGGCATGTCGCTCCAGAAGAACCAATGCACGCCGACGAGGTTCCTGTCCTTGAGCGCCGCGCGGACATACGCCTTGTAGTGCTCGATGCGGTCTTTCATGTCACAGCACGGGACAAGCCCCGCATGCAGCGAGCCTCGGTCCAGCGAGCCAAAGTGGAATTCGCCGATAATCGTCGGCTTGTCGACGGCGTCAGCCGGGGGACGATGCGTCTCGGGAAGGTCCCTGTAGCAGTTGAAGCTCACGACGTCGCAATACTTCGCCGCGGCACGAAGCGCGGCTGGATAGCTGTTGTGAAACCGACAGCCGAGGTAGAGACGCCCGGGCGCAACCTGCTCGATGGCCTGCTTGACCGTAGAGAAATAGCGTTCGGCAATATCGGCTGCGAAGTCGTCCTTGTCTTTCGCCGTGGCGCTTTCAAACGTCGCGTCTTCGCCGTGTGCGGCCTTGAGGCGGCGCAGGTATTCCACCTTGGCCGGCTGGTCGTCTGGCGAGCCGACGACGGCGTCAATCATGTCGTCCGTCTTGTTGCCCCGCCCCCAGTGAAGCTCGTTCTCGACGAACCACCCGATGCACCACGGGTCGGTGCGCGACTTGGGCGTGCGGGTCGTGAGCGCGCGCTGCACCAAGTTGGACGCGAAGTCAGGCGCGAACACGTCAGGGAACTTGCGCCACATGCCGTGCTTGTCCCCCTCGAGCTTGCGCACGCCGTCTAGATTGAAGTTGTCAACGTAGGGCGTGCGGCTCGCGGCCATGATCTCGGGATCGGACCAGTTGCCCATAGACGTGAAGCCCCACGAGCGCATGCGCCGGTGCTGCCGATCGATGAACTTCTCCTTCCAATCCTCTCCGTAAAGCCGCTTCTGGTTCGCCTTCGCGAAGTCGAACTGAGGGACGGTATCCACGCCCTTGTAGAGCGAATCGACGTGCCAGTTGAACTTTTCGTCCTTCCAGCAGTCTGCAAAAAGCGGATCCTCCCGAGAAGGCAGCCACGAGAAAAACCGCTCGCGCCGGGCGACAGGCGTCCGGCAGAGGAGACGGACGTAGTTGCAGCCCAAGGAGAAGAAGATGTGCCCATCTGGGTCGACGAGCCACCAGCGACCGTTCCACTTCTCCGTGCGGAACATTCCTGTCGCCTTAAGCTGCGGACCCGCTCCCCAGCCGCCGAAGCGGTCCACGCCCGGGATCGGCGACTCGGGCTCGGATAGCAAAGCCGCTTCCTCTGCCTTTGCCGACGCCATAAGCTCCTCGAGCGAGTGCACCTTGCCCGGCCAGTCCGCATGCATGTATTGGCCGAACTCGTCCACGAACGGGAAGAACTTGTCGTTGACGTCAAGCGTGAAACTCTGCTTGCCGCTATCGGCACGAATGCACTTCACGTCAAACTGGGCGGGCGAGTTCTGGCGATCGCAGAATACGACAAAGAAATCTATGGTGCTGCTCTTGTTGACGCTATTCGGGAAGCTCTTGGCATCATATCCAATCAACCCGGGAATGGCTTGGCTCCCCGGCGAAAGAACGTAGGACTTGGGGCGGTTCAGCGCCGTAACGACCTTTGACTGGTTCGGCTCAAGGCGGAAACGCTGGGCCGCATACCACGTATAGTCGCCTCGGTGAATGCCATAAAAGCCGAAGCCCATCGCGCGATCCGTCCTGTTAGAGATCTCCACCGAAACGGTTCGGCAATCGATAAACGCGAACGGCTTTCCAAATACAAACTTTGCGCCGCTGAAACTACGTTCGGGCGCGACGTCGACAACAGCGACATCGCCTTCCATACGCACGGCTCCACCATCGTTCGGCTCCAGCTTCACATCCGCCGCCGGGAACAACTGCGAGATTCCATTCACCGCAACACCATCTTTGCCAGGAACCTCTGCGCCCACAGTCAGAACGACCGCGAAGAGGACAGGGATCAAAAGGCGGCGATTTTTAATCATCTCAATATTCTCCCTCGAACGAAGCTAATCCTCGAAATGTTATGTATGCTTTTACCGAAAGTTGCTTTATTAGTTGCCAGCATTTGCCCTCGGCACGAGCGGGTCGCCGACGGAAATGGGCTTGTCCGACACGCCGATGGCGAAGAACTTGGACGATTCCTTGGCATCGACGGGAAGCTCAAGAACGCCACTATTCGCCCCCGTAACACCATTGGCAGCCGCGAAAAATGGCCCCCTCAAAGTCCCATTGGTGAACACCGCGTAATAAGCCGTAGGAAGCGTGTCTTCAAGATAGAATGTCAAACTACGGCCCGCCCCAGAGCCGGCGAACAACATTCCCCCACCCTGCTCGGCAGGACGGAAGACGGGCAAAGGCAATGTGGTCGGGAATTCGTCGTCCCAGCGCAGCGTGAAGGTCCCGAAGGCCGCGGGGGCATTGGTCGAGTTGATCATTCCGACGAACCGGTAGGTGGTCCCCTGGACGACGTCGAGGGGAAGGAGCGCCGCGTAGTTGGCGTCGTTAGCAGTCGAGAAGGCGATCTTCTCGGCGCTGGCGAGCGTATCCCCCTGGTAGGCGGCAATGTTGGTATAGTAGGCGGCGTTGCCTTTCCGGCAGTACGTGCGGAAGGTCACGCGTCCGCTCGCGGGTGCCGTCCAGCGGTACCAGATCGAGCGGAGCTGGGGCTTGGGCGTGCCATCGATGACGACATGGACCGGCTCGCCTTCCTCGATCGTGTAAAGCTCGTTGTCCGCGACAACGCGCGTTCCGCTCGCGCCATAGATCTCGATCGGATCGTCGAAGTTGTCGCCCTTCTGCGGACCGTCTCCCGGATCGTATACGTAGTCCGCAACGGCAACGGCACTAGCGTTGCAACCGGGCGCAAAGGCACGCGCCTTGATCGTGACGGTGTCGTTCACATAAATCGGCCCGTCGTATAGGGGGCTCGTCTCGTCCGGCGCCGTGCCGTCGACCGTGTAGCGAATCGTCGCGTTCGCATTGGCACAGGTGATTGTTACGTTGGTGGCAGGGTGGACGGCACACGCCCCGGGAGAGAAGACGGGTGCCGAAGTGGACGGCATGTCCGCGAACTGGAGGTCGTTGTCGTAGACGTTGCCGTTCTTGCCGGTGCCGTGATTGTAGGTCCCATACGTGCCGATGTTCGTCGAGACGTTGATTCCGGCCGTTTCGCCGAGCGTCACCGAGCCCAGCGCGGTAAAGCCGCCCTTTGCGGCCGTAAGATCGTACGTCCCGGCGGGCGCGATGAACGCATAGATGCCGTTCGCGTCGGAAACCGTCGTCTGTCCGTCGGAGAGCGCCACGTTCGCGCCCGCGACGGCATTCCCCGACTGGTCGAGCACGCGGCCGCTCGCGATGGAGCCGGTCTTCCTGGGGAAGACATTGTAGACGTAGGCCTTGATCGACGTGTATTCCTCGATGTTCGGCGGATTGTACCAAGCGTCGCCCGAGCCTGCCCAGCCCATGTTGACATGGATGAAGAAATTGCCATCTGAATAGCCGTAGCCGTCGGCGAGGATCGCGTGGCCGCCGGAACCTTGGATGCTCAGGATGCACGGACAGCGGGCATCGAGGTTGGGAATCAGGGCCTTTTTGAACAGATCCAACTTGCAGGAGCCGGACGAATAGGAAACGGCGTGCGCGCTCGCGTAATGGAAGTTGTGCGTCAGGGACGCCACGGTGGATGGCACGCTCGCGCTGCTTCCGTCAGACTTCCACTCCATGCGTACGGTTACCCCGACGTCGTAGGTGAGCTTGCCGATGGCCTGGCACTGTTCCTCCGTAATGTCCGCGACCCACATCGGTTCAAGTGGCATATTGTCCCAGTCGTAAGCCCCGCCCATTATGTAGGGGAAGATGTACTTGTTGTCGACCATGCAGAGATTGTAGAACGGCTCGACCGGCTCGTTCGCTGTCGGATAGCACCAGTAGCGCATCAGCTGCGCCTGTGCGGTAGCAACGCAACCGCAGACGTAGTGGTTCGTCACGTAGTAGTTGTAACACGGAACGCCTAAATCGGTATTGGCGTGACCGGACTGCGACCAGCGCGACTGCACGAACGAGTCAACCCGAATGTCCGAGAGCGAGGAGAGACCCGCTACGGCGCGGAGCACGGGGGCGCCTCCCGAAGGCTTCGAGAGGAGATTGTCCCACTTGCGCTGCGCGGTCGTCCGACCGGACGCGGCGAGAAGCACGCCAGTCCCCTTCTTCGCCGCGGCGGATTTGCCGCGCTCGACACCTGCATGGGCCTCGCGCGCCGCAATGTCGCTGCGCAGGAGCGCCCAAAACGGATTGTCATCGTCGAGGTCGAGGCCAGTTCCAGTCTCGGAAAAAGCAATTACCGGATCGACAAGATCGTTGGCCGAGAGAACGACATAGCCGCCGCCAGTGAAGCGCACCACGCGCAACTCCGCGCCAGTGTCCGGATCCGTCACCTCGTCCACGCCCGCAACGGTGCACCCGGCAGGGAGCTTGCCCATCGCATAGCCGCGATCAACCCATGCGCGCGCCGCAATCGCGGCATCGTCGCGCGAAACCTCCGCCGCGGCGAGCGCGAGCGGAGCGACAAGTACCACTAAGAATATTCGTTTCATTGGCGACGCGATTGTACCAAAAGCGTCGCGAAGGCGGCAATACACGAAAGTGTAGGCCGTGTCGGCAATTATCGAAGAAGTATAAAGAAGCCCTTCTCCTTCTGGCACTCGTAGCAGCCGATGTCAATGTGATTGCCGGCCTTGCGCTTCTTTCCGGCAAGATCAACCGCGGCCATTCCCTCATACTCATCGCCCACATTTGCAAGTGGGCCGGAGAAGCTCGGCGTGTAGTCGCCGTTCTCATAGTCCTTGAAGAACTCCGCCGCCGTTCCGGTAACGGTGCCTTCGGGCAGCCCCGTCACATCGCCGTCGAACGCGCCGTTCAGGAAATTCGCAACGCCCGACCCCGTCGGCGGACAAGCCGCGCCGTCAATCTTGTTCGTCACGCCGGCGATCACGGTGTTGAGAACCGTCGCTTTCGAAGAGTTGATGCGGATCGCGGTGAATACCTTGCAGTATTCGTTCGTCTTCGAAAGACCCGTGTCGGCAATCGTGCAGTTGCGCATGACGGCAGAATCGCCGATCAGAGAGAGGTAGACCGTCCCGGACGGAGGATTGTCGACGAAGAGGCAGTTCTCCGCGCGGGACGAGCCATAAAGCTCCAGAACGCCACCATGCTGTCCCTGCCAATTACCCATGCCCGATCCGCAGTTGTTCTTGCGGAAGACTGTATGCGTGACGAGGCCACCTGAAAGCCGTGCTCCCGCCCCGTACAGGTTTCCATTGCTTTTGCCGGCCTCGACGACGCAATTGGACACGATACCGCCGGCAGAACCGACATTGAAGTTTCCACCATGATCAGAACCGTTCACATTGCCATTCTGCATCGTGAGGTTCGCCACAAAAGCGCCGGCATGGTCGATCGTGAAAATCCGGTTCATCGCACCCCAACCTCCAATGACGGTGTTCGACACGACGACGCGCGACGGATCCGGATTGTCACCGAGAATGGCGATCGCGTTCGTTACGACGATCGGTTTCGTGATTGGATAGAGACCAGTCGCGACATGGACTGTGCAGGGCCGTGACGGCGCAACCGGATTGACGGCGGCGACGGCAGCAGCTATCGTCTTCTTGGCCGCCTCTGGTGTGCCGCCGGAGTTGGCGTCGTTGCCATCCGTGGAGACATAGCGAACCGCGAGGTCAAACCCCGCGTCCACAACGGTCAGCGTTCCGGTCGACTGCTGCCCGATCTGCGCACCAGAAACCGTCAGGACAAGTTCGCTGTCTTCATCCACTTCGTCCGTGGGAACAGGCGTCACAGCGATCTCGACATACGCCGCGCCCGCGGGAATCGTGGCGGTCGAAATGCCGGGGGCGGCGATCGCGGCAAGTCCGCTTCCGGAAAACGCAACGTCGAACGTCACGGCGGGCAGGCCCGTGGAATCGGCGTCAAGGCGCGAAACGCGGAAGACTCCGGGCGCAATCGTGCCTTCGTCGGCGTCGGACTGCTTGACGATTGTCAGCGAACCAACATGGAACGCTGTCGGGCAGGTCGAGGAAACAACCGTTCCGCTCGTTGCCGTCGCATGGACGGACGCAACATAGGTGCCGGGCGCAAGGCCGGAAACCATGGCGGAATACGTCGTCGGGAGAGACGCGTCCGCGGTTGTCATCGCGTAGTCGGTTCCTCCGACTATGCAGACAATCGAAGCCGGCGTATTTTCGGACACTTCGACGGAAACAGTGAACGAGCCGTCGGGGTTACTCTCGACGGACGGTATCCCGAGAACGGGAGCCGATATGTCGGACGAGGAAACGGAGGAGAAGGATATCGCTCCGGCGTCCGCCATCGCGTGGTATTCGGCCGCGATCCAGTCGGCGGTCGAAGCCGCGTTGCGGATGCGCGCCTCGTCGAGGTAGCCGTCGAGGCACTGTTTGCCGCCCGTAAAGCAGCCGAGGCCGATGCCCTTGTCGAGCGTGAGGCTAGCGAGGTTGGGGTTGCCCTCGTTGCTGGCGGAAAGGCAGACGCCGTCGGCGTAGATCTTCGAATACGGCGAGTTGAAGACGTCCGCGGCGTAGACCCAGCCCGTCGCGCCCTTCGGATTGGTCTTGTTGTGGGAGTTGGATCCCATGCAGTAGATCTTGTCGGAGCCGACCGCGAAGTTGGCCCTGTCGTTGTATTCGTTTCCGAAGGCGATCACGCGGCAACGGCCGTTGTTGGCGATCTGCTGCGAGTTGACGATGGCGGAGAGCGTGAAGCCAGGGCCATTCAGCGTGGTTGTGGAGGTCTGTGCCGCAGGGACACGGAAGCCGCCGAGGGACGAGCTCGACTTCCCAGCGCCGTAGGCGATGTTCATCGCAGTCCCGGTGAGGGGCGTCGGATGCGCGGAGGCTCCGGGCGCGGTTGTCACAGGCGACAGAACGGTGTCCGCCTCGTCGGACTTGTAGGCATGCCAGCCGCTCGCGGAGGAATCGGGCGTGTAGTGGTTGCCGGAATCGGCGTCGACGAGGATTTCGTTCATGTGCCACACGGCGACATAGGCCGCCCAGACGTTCGTCGCGGGAATCGGCGCGTTGGCGAACGGGGCGCCGTAGCGGACGGTAACCGTCGCGCCGTTTTCGTAGACGGGCAGAAGGACCCAGACGAGCGATTCGCCGTCCGTGTTCCACGTGTCGATCTCGAAGGGAAGCAGGTGGCCGTCCGCGTCGAGGATCTCGAGGCCGGACGCCGTGACGTCGTCGTAGTCGAAGCCGTTGATTCCGCCCTCGGAGATGCGCAGCAGGAACGGGAGGTTCTCCGCGGGCGCACCGTCCCAGACGACGGTCGCCGTGAAGGACTTGTAGTCCCCCGTCGGGTCGAAGGCCCTGGCGACGAACGACTGCGGTTGGGAGACCGTCGTCTTGGGCGTGCCGCCGCTCGTCGCGGTGGCGACGGCGTACCAGAGGTACCGGACGCCGACCGCGAACCCGGACGCCGAGACGGTCAGCGTCGCGGCCTCGTTCGTCGAACCGAGGGAAAGCTCCGTCCAGGTTTCGCCGTCGGTCCCGTAGAAGACCGAAACGGCGGTCGGGACTTCGCCGCCGTAGCCGGGCTCGGTGAGCGGAACGGTGAAGGTCGCGACGCCGTTCGCGTCGGACGCGGAAACTGCGCCGAACCGCGGCAGGTCCGGGTCGGTCGATTCGGCCGGCGAGAGGGCGACGAACGACGTCGGCGCCGCCATCGTGTCGTAGCAGGCCTTGACCCAGTCGGCCGATTCGGCGGCCGCGTGGAGGCGGAGCTCGTCCAGCTTGCCGTTCCAGACGTTGCCGCCGCCGGCCACGCAGGCGACCGTCATCGCCTCCGTCGGCCACACGAGCGGATTGAGCTGCTTGTGCTCCTGCAGGACGCCGTTCACGTAGAGGTCCGCGTAGGTGTCGGCGTTGTAGACGGCCGTGAGGTAGACCATCTCGTCCGACGGCCCCGGCGAAACGACCTTCTGGTATTGGCTCTTGCCGCTCGAGCCGACTGTGATCTGGTTCTTGTTGTTCTGGACGGTCAGTTCGTAGCCGGCCGGATTTTCCCAGCTCGACATTGCGGAGAGGATACGGTTGTAACCGTAGGAAGAGGAGTCGAACTTGGCCCAGACGGAGATCGTGAGCGTCGAATCGGGGCCGAGCCTGCTCCACGAGGCGTCGTTCGCGTACTGCAGCCACGCCGCGCCCGCGCTCTGCCAGCACTTGCCGACGGCGCCGTCGTTCTCGTAGGACGGGGTGCCGGTGACCGTGGAGGCGACCAGGCCCTGCGCGGACTCCGTCGCGTCCGCGGCGAAGTGCCACACGGCGCGGTGTCCGGCCGCGGTCCAGACGTCGTGCGGATCGACCGGCGGAAGCCTCGCCGGGTCCGGCGCGGCGTAGTACATCGCGAACGCCGTGGCCGTGCCGGCGATCGCCGGGATCTTCACCCAGACAAGCGACTCGCCGTTCGTGTTCCACGTGTCGATTTCGTGCGGCAGCACCGTGCCGTCCGGGGACGCGAAGCGGATATCCGCGCCGTCCTCCGCGCAGTCGGCGTAGTCGAAGCCGGCGGGCTGTCCAGCGGCGAGTTTCACGAGGACGGGGAAGTTCGTGAGCGTATCCGTCCCGGCATAGCCGGAGATGGCGGCGGGGATGCGACTGGCGTAGTCCGTCGGGACGATCTCGTCGAGCGTGCGGAACGACGCCGTGTCCGTTTCGGCCCGGTTGACGCCGTTGCTCGCGACGATCTTCCACCAGTACGTCGTGCCGGGGGAAAGGCCGGCAAGGGACGCCGTGTAGTCTCCGGCGGAAAGGGCCGAGCCGAGAGCGTTCGTCGTCGGTGTCGACAGCGCGGCGTCCGAACCGTAGACGAGGGCGGCCTCGGCCCTGTCGTCCGGGGCGATGTCCAGCGACCAGGTCGTCGAGAACGTGTTCTTGCCGACCGTCGGCTCGCCCGACGCTCGGACGGCGATGTGTCCTTCCGGGACGACGATCCCGTATTCGACGGCGATCGCCGTCATCTGGACAGTGGTAAGCGCCGCAGCGTGGATGCGGAGGTCATCGATACAGCCGCCATTTTTGACATCGCCTGTCTTGAGCCCTCCAAAGTGCGATCCGAACTGCATGTCGCTCAGGACGCCCGTAGGGCTCCACAGAGTGGTGTCCGTCGTGGAACCGACGAGAACGCCATCAACGTAGAGTCCAGTGCCCGTCGAACCAGCGACTACGGAAACGAGATGCCAGGCAGCATCGCCGTCGGCAAAGGTCGCGTTCAAAACTGCCGTCGAAACCGCCCCCTGCGAGCCGAAGCCGATGACGAGCGAGCCCGTGTCGGCGCCGCGGCGGATGATCAGGTCGCCGGCGGCCGAGCGGACGTTCAGAGTGATGCCGTTCGTGTTCGTGCCAAGCGTCATGACGGCGGAGACGGTGATTGGCTCACCGGCCGTAGAGAAAGAACCGCTACTCGACGTATACGGCGTGAAGCTTGACGTATCAAGCGCATAGCCGCCATTAGCCCCGCTACTGTATTTTTTTGTTCCTTCGTCCTTGAACGAGGCACTTGCCGAGCCCTTGTTCGCCAGACTGGATGCTTCGAAGTCCATGAAGACCGTTGGCACGAGGCCGGTGACGTCCGCATCATCTGCGGCAAAAGCCGAAGCTGCAAACAACATTCCAGCCACCGAGCAAAGCGCCCTGGCTGCGTGTCTATGACAATTCTTCATTTCTATACCCCCATTTTATTGGTCATTATCCGACCAATACTCATCTCTCATCCCCACTTGGCTCCAAATTCTGGAAACAGTTTTGTGCGATTTTACCAAATGTCCCCAGAATGCGGAATATACGAAAGTATATGCTACACCAAACCCGTGCAATTGTCAATTGCGGAACAATTATGGGAGACGGACAATTTCGTAATAGCAAGTCGCCTCGGCGTGATCGCGGGCAGTATTCGCCACAAAGGAAACATTGCCGCCCTTCTGAACGACCGGCACTTCGCCGCGGCGCATGCCATCAGACGCGAGGGCGTATACCTTGCAGGGCCTCGCGTCGGCGAACTTGAGCGTCACCTCCGCCGCGCTCCTGCGCATGAGGTGCGGGAGATGGCCCCACTTGAGAAGCACTTTCTTCGTGCCGTCCGCATAGACCGTCCCCTCGTCCTGAACGTCCGCGACATGCGTAAGCAGAAGCCGCTTTGACGAGGTAATCGGCGCATCGTCCAGTGCGCTCACCCAGACTGCGGCCGGAACTTTTCCGTCGAGCTTCGCAGTAAGAGGCCCGACAGTGCGCTCACCCGCCTCCGCGAAGAAACCGACGGTGCGCGGCGTATCGACGCCAAAAAACCCCTCCTCGCGGTCAATGATCACCTGCCCGTCACCGGGACGCGATCCTTCGGCCCAGCGTCGGTAGTCGTCGGACGTGCGCGAGTATATCTCCGGGAAGAGTCCGCCCGAAGTCGCTCCCGTCGGGAGCGCGTCGGCGATTAGTGTACCGAAGCGGGCGTGCCACCCGAACCACATGTCCTTGATGTCCGCCTGGGGGCCGCAGCTGAAGTCGCTGCGGAGCGCCTTCTCAGGGAAGACGACCGCGTGCGTGCGCTTAAGCGGCTTCATGTCGCCTCGCAAGTATAGCATCGTTACGGCGCGCTCGGTCGCACGCTGAAGCGGATCCTTTGCGACGTCGAAGTAGTGGATTGACTGCGGCTTGAGCAGGCCCTCGGCGTTATGGCTCCAGGCGAAGCGCCAGATGCCGTCGTATTCCTGGAGTGCGGCCTGTGCCCCCAGCATCATGCCGCCTACGCCGCGAAACTGCCCCGGACCCGAGTAGTTGAATTCGGTGAGCGTGAACGGACGGTCGAGGAGTCGATGCTTGGCGACCGCCTCGAAGCCGGCGTTCGCCCCGCGAACTGGATTTGAGTTCGGACAGCTGCTCGGCAGCTGCCAGTCCTTCTCGAGAAACTTAGGATGGTCCACGTAGAAATGGTCGTCTACATAGTCGTAGTGCGTGCGGACGAGCTGGTACTCAATCGCGTTCTTCCAGCAGGAAAGGTCGGTGAGAAGCACCTGCGACTTGATCTCCTCGCGGATGAAAGCCGTCATACGCTTGGCAAAGTCGATTTCTATATCGGTAAGGAAGAGCGCGTACGCGCAATTCTGCGGCGTATTCTCCCAGCAGTTGTCCGGCACCTTGTCCGTGATCTTGGCGTATGTCTTGGGCTCTTTCGCCTTGTGCGCGGCAAGCCACTTCTCCCATGCCGCCTTCGCCTCTGGCAGGTTCTTCATGAAGCCGTAGCCATGGTTGCCGGGATTCCCTTCGTTTATGAGCGCGAGGAACGCGAAGGCCGGCTCGTCGGCCCAACGGCGACCGGTCTCCGGATTGACGTGGTTGAGAAGCTGGCGCGAGAAGTCGAGATAGTTCCTGAAGGCGCCATCGTGGAAGAGCACAAGCTCCTTGTATTCCTTCATCTGAACTACGCCGTCGCGGTCAATGCCGCATGAACGCCAGGGGACGTTCCGCGAGACGAAAAGGTCTGTCGTCAGGTATATGCCGTGGCGGATGCAGGCGTTCAAGAGGTTGTCGAGCTCGGCCATCTTCTCGGGGCGGATCGTCGTACCGTCCTTCCTGTCGCAGAGTTCGCGCTCGTAGTGGTGTATGCGCAGTGCGTTGTAGCCGAGGCGCGAAAGACGCGTCGCAAGCTCTTCGGCGTCGGCCGCGCTCATGTAGTTCGCGGAGAAGCAGAGGTTGACGCCGTAGAAGCGCTGCTTTACGCCAGGTCTTCCAGTGAACTCGAAATGGTCGCCCTTGCGAATGACGCGTCCGTGCTTCCCGGCGGGCGCATCAATCCATCCTGCAGCGGAAAAGTCGAGCGCGGAGCCGGCCTTGACGGCCGTCGTGTCACAGACCGGCACCCAGTCGTCGCTCGCCTGCACGGTGTATTTGCCGTCGCGGACAAAGGACGAAACGCCGCGCATTGTCATCGAAAAGGTCCGCTTTTCGCCGGCCTTGAGCTTGCCGTCGCCGATTGCCATGCGCAACGTGAAACATGGATTGTTCCACTGGCGGTCGTCCTGCACCATGCACCACGTGGGCTGCTCGAGCTTTATGCGAAGGGGCGCACCAGCTGGAGCGGCGATCTCTAGCGTGTCGCAAGTTGCGTTGCCCAAATGCGTAACGCCATATTTCTGCGGCAGCTCCACTGTCTTGTCACCGAAGACGACCTTTCCCGCCGAGGCGTTGGCGGCATACTGTTCGCAAGGAAGCGTCCATGCGAGGCAGAAGCCCTTCCCCTCAAAGTCCTTTACTGCGGTGAACTCCCATGTGAAATGCGACACGAGTTCGTTAGTCGCGGCATCGCGGCGAAGGTCATACGTCACCTTTCCACGCACAATAGGCGACTCGTCTTTGCCGACGATCCGGAAGGTGCGCGTCCAAGGTCCGTCCGCGCCGCCATTTTCGTCGTTCCATCCACCGAAAGCGCGGCAGTGTCCCCAACTTGCGTCGAACAGCATCGGCTCGAAGCAGTTTTCGGGACGGTCAACAAAGGCGAACCGTCCGCCGTTAGAGGCGGCGAGATTTCCCTCTGCCGCCCAGCACAGTCCGGACGCAAGTGCAATTAGAAATGCGAGAAAGCGTTTTCCCATGGTTTTTATCCTTTCCCTTTCTTGGTGAAGCAGACCTTTTTCAATCTTGCGGCAAGATCGAATCCGTCATATCCCTTGATGACAAGCGGACGTGTCCGCCACGCCTCCAGCTCCGCCGTCACCTTCGCGTCGGGATGCGCTGCGAGGATCGACCTGAGCGCCATGAGCGCGTACGACAGCGCCTGGAAGCGGTAGAGATCCGCGCTCTCGTAGGCGCGGCATCCGGCGATGTCGCGGGTGAATCCCCTTGCGTCGTCCTTGACGATTTCCACAAGCGGCGCTACCGACTTCTCGTCTTTGAATCGCCCGAGAAGCGCAATCGCCTTGAAGCGGTTCGGTATCGCCTTTTCGATCACAGGGTCGATTTCGCATCCAGGCTCCGCGACGAGACGCCGCAGCACGGGAACGCAGCGCGCGTCCTTCATAAGCCCAAGCGCGATCGTGTAGTTCGCGGCGAATCTGCCGCCGGCTGACATCTCACGTTCGAGCGCGTCCGCGAGCGGACGCCCTTTTCCGTCCATGCCGCGCTTCCACGCGGTCCAGTAGGCGTAGGCAGACCGTTCGCACGGCGCGTTCTCGGACTTCGCAAACCACCACTCCGGCGTGCGCGTCACATCGCGTCTAAGTTCTTCGACAACCTGTGCGTCGTCGTAGGGCGTGAAGGCATAGCCGTGGTACGAAGTGACAATCGTCTTCAACGGACTGCGCAGCGTTCTCGCCTTCTCGAGGAACGGCTTGAGCTCCGCATACGGAACGTCCTTAACGGCGACGCCCTTCTCAATCGCCAGCTTCGCCGCAAGCGCCGCGGCCTTGCCCGCCTTGCGCATCTCGCCCTGCATGCGAAGCCCCCCGCCAAGATCGTGCGCGACGCCGAAGTGCTTCGAGGGGCAAAGAAGGTTGGCAATGCCCTTGACGACGAGTGTGCGGTACGAAATCGTCGAAGGATATCCGAACATCGGCAGATCGCAGAGGAACTTCCAGTTCTGTATCGCCTCGCTCTCGAAAGCGACGGCGCGGTCCGTCACCGGCAGGTCCTCGGGCGTCCAGGCGTAAAAGATCGGATCCTCCACCGGGGTCTCCGCAAGAACCTCGGCGAGCGTCTGGATGCGCTCGGTGACGTAGCGCGGCTCCTCACGCGCGCCTACTGCGGGCGACGGACGCAGCATCCGCTGCTTCGCCCTGTTCTGACACCAGAACTGATGGCGTCCGCGAGTGAGTTTCGCCGCCGTCGCGGAAAGCGCGTCCAGGGAGTCCGCGGAAGTGTCCTCCTGGTAGTTGCGGTAGATCGGGCGGATTCCGCCGCCTGCGTTCATCCAGCTTTCCGCGCGCGAGCAAGGAGCCATCGTGCCGTCGAAGTCACATCCGCGCCGCAGCGGAAGCTTCGCAAGCGCGCCGATGGTGGCGTTCCCGCTCGCGTCGATGACGATTTTCGCGGACGCCTCGCGGACTACGCCGTTCGTGACATAAGTCACACATGCAATACGATTCCCCTTGCGCTGCACTCCGATGACCGCAGACTCGTACGCGACCTCGCCCTTCTCCGCCGCCTTCTCGTAGTCGTGCAGGAGCTTCGGGATGTCGCCGCCGAAGGAGATGCAACCGACCGTGCCGACGCCGCCCATTCCGTTCAGCCGCTCGATGCCGAGCGTCCTGAGCCCGCATTCGACGGAGGTCCTGAACGCTTCCACGCCAGCCGTGCCAAGTCCGACGACTATGACATCGTATTCCATGCGACTCCCTCTTCGAATGCATCAAGAAGCGTACTGTACTGCGCGGACGGCTTCCACACGAAGCCCGCTGAGGTCTTCCGCTCGACTTTCGCGCCGCCGTATGAATACTCGAATCCGTTCGCCTCCGCGAGGATCCTCGCGCCGTCTCCTCGCCGCGCGAACTCCTCGTGGAGCGCTATCCGCGCGCGGTGCCAGTCCGCGTCCGCCGGCAACTCCGCGGCAAATGCGCCGCGGTCGGTGATCGCGCGGAAAACCTTCGCCTTCACCGCGTCCGCGCCGAGGTCGCGCCACCCCGTCGGCGTCGTGTCGAGAAAACTGTCGACTGTGAATGTCTTGACACCCGTGTATGCGCTGCCGAAGATCCCGAGGCGGAACGACCCGCGGCGCGGCGTCTCGACGGACACGAGCTCGGCGTTCAGGAAGGCGCGGCCTCCGTGCGCCGCGAAGAACTCCGACATGAAGTCCGCGAGCGGCGGAAGCTCCACCTTCCCGTCCCTGAGGAGTCCGCACTTCTCGAGCGCGGCGAGGAGCTCGCGCCCGAGCGGACTTTTCGCCGCGCCCGGCTCGGCGTAGTCCCCCGTCGCGGAGAACTCGGGCGCGAGAAGGATGCCGCGCTCGAGCACGACCGTCTCGTTGGGATGCGAGAGCGCGTATCCGAGCGCGAAGGCGCTTCCTCCGAGAACCAGCGTCTTCCGCCCTTGCCCCTGCGCGAGCGCGGACGCGAACGCCTCAGGCGAGAACGCCGCCACGACGCCCGCAATCACGCCACGCTTCAAGAACTCACGTCTGTTCATTTCCAGACAGATGAATGTCAGCGCACGACTATGCTAAAACCAGGGGCTCCAACGTGAACCACAAGCGAAGTTTCATCAATCTTCACTTTGCTCGTCCATTTGGGACGGGCCGTAACAGCCACACGTTCTGCCGTCAGTCCGGAAAGTGCAGTCCCCGCCTTGAGGAGCTTAATGTTCATCGACTTCCGCACAGCCGTCGCGTCTACGGTAACGCTCGCCTGTTCGGAGAATACCATCGTAGTGCCCGCGGTGAAGACGGCTTCGGCCGCATAGCCCTCGGCCGGAACGGTGAATGCAACTTTCGTGTCGCGCTGGAACGACACCTTCTTCGTCACGGCAAAACGCGACGATGCACGCGAGATGGACACGACGTTGGTCTGCCCCGTAAGGGGATTGTTCGGATTCGAGCTCACGCGCAGGCTGTCGCCGACAGTCAGCGTGCCGCCCGCGAGGTCGACGCGGTTGTTCCTTCCATGGCGGCAGCCATTCCCCTCCGACGAGACGCTCATGCTCCCCGTCACCGTCAGCGACGCCGTCTGACCTTCATCCTGGTAGAGTCGCAGATATGAACTTCCATGCCGGTCATCAGAACAGACCGCGAGACCGGATACCGTTGCCGTAGCGTTGCTGACGATCATTCCGTTGCCGCTGCCAGAATCCTGGTCGTTGGATATCGTGACGCTTCCGGCCGTCAGCGTCGAGCCGGACAGCACCGCGATCTTTGCGTTGTGCCAGCAGCCGCACTTGATCGCCGCAGCCTGCCAGACCGCCCTGTTCTGGAGCGTAACGCTGGAGCCGTCTGTGCTGTTCCCGTTGCTTCCCGAACGCGTTGACAGGGAGAACGTGCCCGTTGTCGTCAAACGGCCGCCGTCGATCACCCACTTGTTCCGGCATGTCTGCACGGCCATGGCTGCGGGCAGCGTCAGCGCGGCGTCCTTCTTCACGGTGAGCAGATTGTCCTCCGTCTTCTTCACGTAGGAAAACACGCCGAAGTCGAAAGTTCCGGACTCGAGCGTGACATCGGATTTCTTTTCCGTCGCGAACTCCGTCTTGTCCAGCGTGAGCGCGTGATCGCCGAAGGCGAAGGTGATTGGCGTGTCCGTCGCGACGCTGAGCGCGTCCGCCGCTCCGTCCGCCGCTGCCTCGACGCGTCCGCCGGCCGACGGGAACTGCGCCGACAGACCGGCAACGGGATATGCGCCTCCATCCCAGGACGAAGCGGAGTTCCAGTCCGTCCCCGCGCCGTTCCAGACCATCGTGCCGGATATCAGCACCTTCATCGCGTCCGTTGTTGTTTCGTACAGCACGCCGCCGTCTTCGCTCCAGGCGCGCAGACGGCAGTAGTACATCGCGCCAAAGACAAGCCCCGTGATGTCGTGCTGAAGCGCCGTTCCGCTCACGGACACGGGATTGAACGCATAGACACGCGCCATTTCGTCCTGCGAAGTGCCGAGGTATATCTCGACCGTCGTCGCGCCAGATCCGCCGAGACCGGCGAGCGCGAGAGTCGCCTGCACCCTCAACGTGTTGCCGTCCGCGGAAATGTGCGCATCGGACAGGACGGGCTCGCCATAGCCGTTCGAGAAGCTGAATTCATCCGCCGCCGCGCTGTATGTGGCATAGCGGACGTAACTGACCGTAGTCCCGATTCCGGAGACCGAGGTGTCCGTAGCGGATGTCTCATCCGCGGTAACCGTCCCCACCTTGACGACATGATCCCAGCCGTTGGTCGTGTCGCCGCCGTTCTGCGCGCCGTAGCAGACGTAAAGGTCGCAGGTGTCGCCCGATTCCAGCGTCAGAGAAGCCGTCAAGTTCCCTCCGTCGCATGTGTACACGGCGGATATGCCGCGGACCGGAATCTCCGTGTAGAGATAGTCGCCCTCGGTCACGTCGTTCACGAGGCGGTGCCACGACGCGCGGTTCTCCGCCGTGCAGGACGCGAGCCCAGTGTCGTTCCACAGAAGAGAGGCGTACGGCGCTGCGTTGAACGGAGCAGTCGTAGGGCCGACGCCGCCGCTGCCGTTGCCGAACCGAACCTCGATCCCGTACCAGCCCGACCCAGCCGCCGTATAGGAACCATACTTGACCTCGTTCCATGCCGTGGACCTGAGGACTTCCGTCTTCGCGCCGCCCGGCGCCGTGAGACTGACACTGCCGGAGTCGTCATAATTCTTGGCGAAGGTGTAGGTCGTTCCCGCCGTCAGACGCATGACGCCCTTGTAGGCGACCGTCGTGTTCGGGCCGACCGTGTAGGTCGTGCCGCCGGACGTCGCCGAGATGGACGGATTCCCCGACTGTACCGCCAGAAGAAGCGCGCCCTCAGGAATGACAACGCCGTCCGCCGCCGGATCGCCCGTCGTCACGTTCTCTCCCGCATATATGGCCTGGTAGAGGCCCTTCGCACCCGCGCCTTCGACTGTGACTGGATGGAAAACCGCAAACATGGCGCATCCCACCAGCAACGCCTTGACGCCAACGTGTAGATTTGTTCCGTGCATTTTGTCAATCTCCCTCTAGTCTTTTCTCGTTATTCTAGCACAATCCATCGCGGAAAGGAATATCCAAAAGTATAATCACGGCAGCAAAAGAAAACAGGAAGCGCATACACGAAAGTGTACTACACTACGACTTTGGCCGGAACTGAAGGGTAACCGCGACGTAGCCGCGCTTCTGGCCGAATGTCAGCATCATGCCAGAGCGCGCCGCGCGCTCGCGCATATTGGAGATGCCGAAATGCCCCTTCTCCGGGCCGGGCGCGGCGTCCGCCGAAAACGGCTCGCCGTCGTTGAGGACGTCTATCGTGAACGCGCCCGCCCCGTCGCCCTCGCTCACCACGATCACGTTCGCCGCGCCGCCGTGTTTCACGGCGTTCCCTATCGCCTCCGACACGATGGCGAGGAGATCGCGCTTCACCATGATCGGAAGATCCGCGGGGAGGCCGCGCAGAAAGCTGCGAACTCGCGTCTTACCTGGAGCCGAGGCGTCGCGGCAGATGCGCCGCAGAAGCGACTCAGGCGACTGCGAGACAAAATCATCGCTCTGGAGATCCATGATGGCGTCGCGAATCTCGCGCCGCGTAGCCTCGAGAACGTTCTCCGCCATCACGAGCGCATCTGCCGCGCCCGGCGCAAGCTTGTCGCCGGCAGCCATCTTAGCCGAATACACCCACAGCTTCGCGCCCGAGATGTGCTGCGATATCGTGTCATGAAGCTCCGCCGCGATGCGCCGCCTGTCGGCCGCTATCGCCTCGGCGCCGACGCGCGCGTGGTGGCGACGAAACGCAACGACGGCGACGAAGACGAAGAACGCGACAAGAACCGAGAGAAACGCGATCCACGCGAAGCCGAGCGCCCTCCGCACGCCCCACTGCCAGTCGGGGAGAAGCGCAATGTCGTCGGCGCGCCTCGTGTGCAGACGGTAGCCCTCGAAGCTGAACATCCTGTCGGTGTCGTTGCCGAGCGAGACATGCGCGTCCAATACGCCGCGCACACGAACGAGCGGCAGGTCCTTGATGCCCGACGGCAGCTTTCCGCCGCCAGCCGGAGGAAGTATCACTTCCACATTCTGCCCGTCGACGTCGATAACGAGCTTGCCGTGCAGATCGCGCATCGAATGGGCGTCAACGACCCTCCCCGTCATCTCCACGAGGCGGAACTGCAGATCGTTGTCGAACCTGAATCCGCCGATGTCGAAGGCAGAGCCCGTGGCGAGAGAAAGCCTGTGGATCTTCGCCGGTTCGAGGACGGCGTCCGTGTGCCGCCATTTTGCGCCGACGAGCGCGCCGCATTCGCCGCGGCTGACGGGAAATCCCGCCGCCTCCACCATGTCCCCGGCCTCAGGAAGCGCACCTTCCGCGAACACTCTCGCCGACGCCTTCCCGCGCTGGACGGTGAACATGCCGTCTTCGGCGTAGACGCACGTGACCTCGCCCATTACGCGGCAGGCGTGGAGCCTGCGCCCGCGCGGACTCCACGCGAGAAGCGCCGAGGTATCGCACTCCGGCACCGAGAACGGGTCGTCTGGCGGCGCCTTCGCGACAGTCAGCGATTGTGCATTCAACCCCTCAATCTCCGCGCCGATGAACTCGTGGCGAGGGTTGAAGATCGGGACAACCACCCCGTCAACCTCGACTTCCGCGTCGCGGAGAGCCTCCGGGGAGAAGTCGTTCGTGCGCACGCGCACGCGTATCTCGCCGTCCGAGGTCGAGAGCCACAGTAGAAATGCCGGCTTTCCAGTCGCGTTGCCGTATGCCGCCGACACGCACACGCCGCGCACGCGCACGCGGCAGTTGTTGAAGTGTCCCGCCTTTATTCCGAGCACAGACCTCGTGCGAGGCGGCGGGAGATCGGCGTGCGAGATGAACTTGGCGCTGTCGAACTCGATTCCGGGTTCGAGCAGCATGGGGTCGGGCGTGCCGATCACCTTCATTATGTCGCCGGCCTCGACGCTGTCGAACATTCCCGGCTGCGGATCAGTGAACGCCGCGAAATATAGCGCATGGCCGTCCGCGTCGCCGACATCGGTGGCCACAAAGGCATTGTTCACCCACGGTATCACGAACGCCACCTGGACCTCGAGTTCGCATTTCCCGCACGCGGCGATTTCGTCTGCGTCCATGGCGAGGATGTCCGCGACCTTCACGCGCGGCAGCGCGAAGGCAGAAACGGCGATAGTCGCGAACAGGACTGTCAGGACGCGTTTCATCGACTGCCGGCTACACCATGCCCGAGGGACGGGCGATGCCTCTCTTGATGGCAACGGCGATCGCGCCTGCGCGGTCGCTGACGTCAAGCTTCTCGTAGGCGTGCTTGAGCCGCACCTTGACGCCGTCCTCGGATATTCCGAGCTTTGCGGCCATCGCCTTGTTGTTGAGCCCCTGGACGAGCAGAGCGACAGCCTCGCGTTCGGCAGGCGTGAGCTCGGGCTCCTCGCTCCTCGCCTTGTAAATGGCCTTGATGTCGTCGGGAATGAACGTGCCGCCTTCCGCGACGGCGCGAATGGCCTTGACGATGTTCTCGGGATTGCGGTCCTTGAGGACATACCCCTTCGCACCGGCGTTGAGCGCGGCATAGACGTCTTCCTCCATGGAACTCGTCGTGAGCATCACGACCTTCGCGGAAGAATCGGCGGCAAGCATCTCGCCGAGCGTTGCTATGCCGTCCTTGCCCGGCATCCTGATGTCGAGCAAAACTACATCCGCACCCGAGCGCTTCATGAGCTCTGCCGCGCCTTCTCCATCCGCAAGCTCGCCGGCGAGTTCAATGTCCACGAAGAGGGAAAGCGCGTACTTGAGTCCCATTCGCACTACCGCATGGTCGTCGACTATAAGCACCTTTATCTTCTTCATCCTTTGTCCTCTTTGGCGCAATTATACCACATCTGCGCCCGAAGAACAGGGGAAAAACAAAAATCGCCCTCCTCGCACACGCGGGGAGGGCGGTTTCCTGACTCGCCGTCAGCGCATTACTTCGCGGTGAGAGCCGCGACGCCGGGGAGGACCTTCCCTTCGAGGAACTCGAGGGACGCGCCGCCGCCGGTGGAGACGTGGCTCATCTCGGCCGCCTTGCCGCTCTTCTTGACCGCGCTCACCGAGTCGCCGCCGCCGATGATCGACGTGCCGCCGTTCGCCTTGACGGTCGCAACCGCGTCGCAGACGCCGTAGGTGCCCTTGGAGAGCGGCGCGAACTCGAAGCAGCCCATAGGCCCGTTCCAGACGACCGTCTTCGCGCCCTTCACGGCGTCAGCGAAGAGGGCGACAGACTTCGGGCCGATGTCGAGACCCATCCAGCCGTCGGGAATGTCGCCCTCGCAGAGCTTCATCTCGATGTCGGACGCGTCCTTCGTCTCGGGGAACTTGTTCGCGATCACGTTGTCGACGGGGAGGAGGATCTTGATGCCCTTCGCGTCAGCCGCGGCGAGCATCTCCTTGCAGTAGGCGACCTGCTCGTCCTCGCAGAGCGACGTGCCGATCTTGATGCCCTGGGCCTTCTTGAAGGTGTAGGCCATGCCGCCGCCAATGATGAGCGTGTCGACCTTGTTGAGAAGCGCCTTGACGACCGCGAGCTTGTCCGAGACCTTGGCGCCGCCGAGGATGGCGACGAACGGGCGGACCGGGTTCTCGACCGCATCACCGAGGAACTGGATCTCCTTCTCGAGAAGGAAGCCAGAGACCGCGGGCTGGATGTAGTCGGCAATGACGGCGGTCGAAGCGTGGGCGCGGTGAGCCGTGCCGAACGCGTCGTTGCAGTAGAGATCGCCGTAGGAAGCGAGCTTCTTCGCCATCTCGGCGCGCTGCGCCTTGAGCTCGGCCTTCTTCGCCGCGAACTCCTCGTCGGTGAGGTGGATGCCCTTCTTCTCGTCATCCTTCTTGACCTTGCCGTCCTCGGCCTTGTAGAAGCGGGTGTTCTCGAGGAGCGCGACTTCGCCGGGCTTGAGCGCCTTGACGACATCGTCGGCCGCCATGCAGTCGGGGACGAACTTGACCTGGAGCCCGAGCTTCTCGGAAAGCGCCTCTGCGACGGGCTTCAGCGTGAACGCCGCATTGTCGGGGTTCGGAGCCGCGCCGAGCTTGACGCCCTTCGGACGGCCGAGGTGCGACATGAGGACGAGCGAGCCGCCCTGCTCGAGGACGTACTTGATCGACGGCAGCGCCGCGACGATGCGGGTGTCGTCGGTGATCTTGCCGGAGCCGTCCTTGGCCATCGGCACGTTGAAATCAACACGCATGACGACGCGCTTGCCCTTGAGCTCGACGTCGCGGAGAGTCTTCTTGTCCATTTCTTTGTTTCCTTTCTATTTGCGTTGAAGTTATTTAAGCCGGGTTGTAATTACAAAGGGCACCAGAATGGTATTCATTCCGATGCCCTTCGCCATCACATTCCCGTATTCCCTGAATTATTTTACTTGGCCATCTTGTTGAGCTTGAGCTGAGCGCGCGATTTCTTGCGATCAGCCGTGTTCTTCGTGATGATGCCCTTCTTCACGGCCTTGTCGAGACCGGAGACAAATTCCTTGAACTTCTTCTCAGCATCTTCCTTGTTGTTCGCATCAGCGAACTTGAAGAGCTTCTTGTGCGCGTCGTGGAGCTTCGCCTTGCAGACCGCATTGCGCTTGCGGGCCTTTTCGTTCTGCCGGTCGCGCTTCCTTGCAGCGCGGCCACCCTTTATATTAGCCATCTTTTCTTATCCTTTTTGTGGGAATGTTCGCGCGTAGTATATCATAAGCCCCCCCTGAAAGGCAAGGGGCAATCGCCATAAATTGTGGAAACGTCACTTTTCAATCGTAATACTCTCGCAGAACAAGGCACTGCACTCTGCCGGCTCGTCCTGTGTCTTGAACTCGAAAACGACCTGCCTAAACCCGTCGTTCTGCTTCTCATGGGCATTTTCGGGACGTGCCTCGCGAACGGACACGCGGCGCTCGCCGGGCGCCCCGTTGGATCCGAAAAGAATCTTCATTGTCTTGCCGTTTTTCCTAAGCGCGGCCACTGGCAGCAAGTCGTTCCAAACCGAGACTTCGGCATCCGTCACCATCGCCCAGCGCACGACGGTGCCAGGCGCGACGCCACAGATGGAATCTTCGATATAGAAGCTTTCATCGATGTGGAATCGGCGAACAACGCTCTTCGCCATTGGATAGAGTTCCGAGAGATTGACCTCGACAACTCCGCCCTCCGGCTGCGATATAGTCGCAAAACCCTTCGAATACTGTCCTTGCCCGCCTATCGTCAGCGTGTTGTGACCCTGTGTGCCGAGGCGAAATAGCGTCCACCTGCGGGAGTCCGGCTCGGGAGACCAAAGAGCACTCGCGCCGATGGCACGCTCAATTGCCGTATAGTCTTCAGCACCGAGATCGTAGGCCCAGCGTTCGCCCAGCATGTCGAGGACAAACGTTCCTTCGTCTGCATGTCCGTGGTTGTAGGAAGGCGAACCGCCTTTTGTCGCAATGTATATGCCGTTCGTGTCCGCTGGCGCATCGCGCAGGACCGCCAAGGGCATCTCGCCGCGCAGAACCACTACGGACGGTCCGTTCTTGCCGCATGGCGACACCCCGGCTTTCGACATCCGCGAATAGGCGTCGACCCAGAGCAGCCCGATCGGGAAGTCGCGTGGAACGTCGTTCTCATCCTCTGCGCCAGCCGCGCGGAGAGCGCACATCCTCGCGAAAAGGCGCTTTTCATGGTCATCGACGAACGATGGATCGCCGAACCGGACGGCAAACCACCAAAGCGCCGAAATCTGGGGCCGGGCAGGATGACCGTCCGAAAAGGCAAAGAACTGCCCGGATGGGCCGGTCATGAGCGACGGAAACGATCCCGTCTCGCGGAATCCCGGAAGTTCCGAGAGGCCAAAGTCGGTTCCGAACGCGCTCTTCATCATGTCGAGCGCGAACACGTTGAAGGTGAAGCCGAATTTCCAGTAACTCGGCCCCTCGGGAAAACCGCCGTCGGGAGCGACTACTCCTTCCGCCTCCGGAAGCGACTCGATGACGTCCGCGAGATGAATGGCACAGAGGTCTTTTTCAAGATCGGCCAGCGCGGCGGCTGCGGCGACTACGCCGGCGGAACCGACCTGCACCCAGTTGTTGCGCAGCCGCGTCCAGGGTGGATGCGGCGCGGTCGCACCGAGCGCCTTGTCGCGAAGCGCATGCGCCGCAAGGGCGCGGACCTCCGGCTTAAGCGCGTCATAGAGCCAGTCATAGGCGACGGCAACGCCAACCGACATCTCGGCGACGTCCAGGAAGTGCCCGGGGTTCCAGTCCGAAAACGCGGCAACCGCCTCTATTTCGCGTTCGGCCCTGCGCACATAGCGAGCGTCGCCCGTCAGGCGATACGCCATCGACAGCGTTGCAAGCCGCGTAAGTGCCTTGCGGGCCGGACCGAGAAGACGGTATCCGCTCATCGCACGTTCAACCGGTTTCGCGGAAAGATACACCTCTGCATCTGCAATGATGCGATCGGCGGCCGGTTTCACAAGCGGGTCGGCTTTCGCGTCCTCCCTAAGGCGTGCGAAGTCCGCATCTGTCGCGAAAAGACGCGGATGCGGGCGCGATGCAGCCGCCTCTACCGCCCTTTCCGCCGCAGACCTCCACTCCTTCAGCTTCGCGGCATACTCTGGCCCCCGCAGCTCCAGCCAATGCGGATTGTCCGGGCCGAGAAGGAAACGCTCTGTGTTGACATACGTCGAATTGCCGCGCACACATTCGTTCGACGGCATCGCAAGAACGCGCCGCTGCACCTCGACGGTGCCTGTAACCGCCTCGGTGTAGCAGGCGTAGTATCCAGGCACATTTGTGACGCTCAAAAGCGCCGAAAGCGCGATTCCGACGCCGCTCATCGCATTCTCTTCATCTCGAACTTCTCGCCGGATAGGGCGCGGCGCGCGAACTCGCCCCAGTACGGCGTCGGGTCGTAGTCCCAGCTCCTGATCATGCAGGGGCCCGCCTTCGGATGGAAGCACCATCCCGTCCAGTTGATGCGGTGCTTCTGGATGAACCCGAGCATGTCGGGGGCGAACGTGTACGGGTCCTCCTTCTGTTCGAACGGTATGAAAGTCATTTCCTCGCGCGGCGCAGCGCCAACTTCACCGAGGAATATCGGATGCTTCGCGGCGACCGGGAGAATCCGCGCCCAGCCCTTGTGCCAGTGGTCCGTTGCCGCCCTTCTCGTCGAGCCGGTAGCTCTTCGCCTCGCCCTTCTCTATTGCCTCGCTCTCGATGCCCGTCAAGTCATTCGCCCAATAGAGTCCACCAGCGATCACGACGTTCTTTGCGCCAGTAGAACGAACGGCGTCCACGAGCGCCTGCATTCCGACCGACTCGAATCCCTGGTTCTTTTTCTTTTCCTCCGCCGTGAGAAACGCGGACTCGTCAACCTTCCCCGCCTCGCCGACCCATCCGCCGTTGCGCCACACCTCCCAGCTGATTCCGTGCGGTTCGTTGAAGAGATCGAAGAGGACGGCCGGATGATCCTTGTAGTGCGCCGCGCAGTCCTTCCAAAACGCGACGTGCTCCGCCTTCGGCGCACGGAAGCGGTGAAGGTCTATGACGACGTATGCGCCGCGGTTTGCGGCGAGGCGGACGATCTTGTCGCACGCATCGCGGAACGCCTTGCCCCCGTCGTCCGGCGAATAGACGCCCGTGCCGAACCAGTGGGCCTCGTTGATCGGCAGGCGTAT
Source organism: uncultured bacterium (assembly GCA_902780865.1). Taxonomy (GTDB): domain Bacteria; phylum Verrucomicrobiota; class Kiritimatiellia; order RFP12; family UBA1067; genus UBA1067. The sequence continues at coordinate 14,418 of CACZHC010000001.1, read as the reverse complement.
GCAGTTCGACTTCCACTCGTCGATGGCTACGACCGTAGACTTCGTCTCCTGCGCGCCGTTCGGAATCGTCTCCATACCGCCGGCGTTGACGCCCTGGAGCCACACTTCGTTGCCGTCGGGGTCCACGAGCCGATTGCCCTCGACCTTGACCATCTTCGGCCACTTCGCGCGATTCTCTGGTTCGTCGGGCACGAAACGCGCCTTGATCTGGCGCTCGCGCTCAGCCGCGGCGCGGTGGAGCGGTTCGGCGGAGGTTGCGACACAGCTGACGTCCTTCATCTCCATCTCGCCAGAATTGACCTGGAAGAGGCACGGCATGACGACGAAAGTCACGGCCTCGGGCGGCACGAGGAACGACGTCTCGCGATCCTGCCAGCCCTGCGTATTGCGCTGCGTGTATACCGGACCCGGGTTCTTGACCTCCTTGCCGGAAGCGTCCTTGAACTTGAATAGGACGCGCGCGTCGAACCAGGGTTTGGCGCCTGTCTTGAGGTTTTTGACCTCCCACTTCCAGGAGAACTTCAGCGCCTCGACGCCCGCAGGTACGTCATACTCCTTGTAGGCGTTGACGAGCTTGCCTGGCTCCTTTGAAACGAGTTTCGCGTAGGGCTCGTCCTGCGCTGGGATGAGCGTACCGTCCCTTTCCAGACGCTCCTTCGCCTTGTTCTTGCGCCTCTCCCAGTTGGCAGTGCGCTTCGCCTCCTCGGCCTCGCGCTTCGCCTTCTCCTCGGGAAGCTCCTCGTACTTTTCCTGCGCCTCGACGGAAAGGCCGCGAATGGCGAGCGCGCCAGACTTGACATTGAAAAGGCATGGCATCAGCGCGATCCCCTCCGCGCCCTCCGGAACCTTGATAGACTTGCGGAAAACCCGCCACTCCCCTCCTTTTCCGTGCCAGCCACCGATGACCGGGCCGCCATTCACTTTCTTGCACTTCGAGTCGATGAAGTCGGTCATTATGCGCGCATCGAACCAGCTCTTGTCGCCGCGCACGACGTCACTCCACTTCGCCTCGCCGCTCACGACGACACCCGCAGTCCCCTTCGGGAAGAAGACAGGCGTGTAGACGAGACTCATCTGTCCAGCGCCCTTGAACGGCACGTCGAAATCGCGCTTCCCCTCCGGCACGAGGTTCGCAGCCGCGGCGGAAACCGTCAAAAACGCGGCAAGCGCGACGCATGGCATATGCAATATTACACTCTTGTTCACGAAATACCTCCTCTGCTCCAGAATTATCCCATGTCTTTCATCGCACGAAAATGGCAAAGCCGCTTCCGCGGGCGGAAAGCACGATATCATTGCCGTCGCCGCCCGCATAGTTCACGACATACTTGTTTCCGTTGTCGTCCGTGTACTTGCCATTGACGAAGTTCGCAAACTCTCCCTCGACCTTAGCCCCAGCAGGCAAATCGACAATAACATGCTCGCCGGCGAGCGCGCCGAGCGTTCCGCCACGAAGGTCAAAGCTAAGATATGCGTTCTCGCCGAGATATACGGCGCCTTCAGCGGATGTGAGCGCAAATGTTCCAACTACGTCGCTTGTTGCAGCGACGCACAGCGAACCGCCTTCGCCAACTGCAAGCTTGTCACCGAACGACAGCACCGTTCCGGGCGTAGCGCATATCGCGCCGTCCTTCGTCGCATATGCATATCCAGCGATGGAACCCGAGCCCTCGAGTACACCACCGTCGACGTATGCCGACCCGGCGAGGCTGCCAGTAAGGAGAAGAGTGCCGTCGTGTACGAACGCCGTGCCCGTGAACGTGTTCGCCGCCGAAAGCGTCAGCGTGCCCGGACCATCCTTCTTGAGGTTGGTGGCATTGAAGTAGCAGCTTCCGTTCTGGTGCGCGCCGTCAGACAGAACCGCATCCACCGTTCCCGACGTGGCAAAGAACGTATACGCACCGAGAGAGCCGCCTTCTGACGTATCGACAATCCTACCGCCGTCAAGATAGACATTGCCGAGCCTGGCCGCAAAACCCGCGACATCGAGCGTGCCGTCCGCAAGGATCTTCGTCGGTGCAATCGCGCGCGTGCGGCTCGACGCATCGCCGATGCCTTTCGTCGACCCGAGCCTCACCGTGCCCTCTTCGATGCGAAGCTCGCTCTGCGCTTGGAAGTCGCCCGAGGGGAGCCACGTGCCGCCGCCGCGCTTCACGACGGGGCCAGACGTGTTGTCGGCCGTCGTCACCGTATTTCCGCTCTGCGTGAACGTGGTGTTCGCCACGACGTCGATCACGCCGCCGTTGTCGCCGACACTGAGCGGGCGCTCAAGCGTCACATCAACGGAAGTCTTCAGTGTGCCGCCGTTGAGATAAACGACGTAATTGCCTTTTGACGACGGGCTGAAGCCGGTCGCAGACGCGACTTCGAACACCCCCTCGTAGAGATTGAGCGACTGCCCCAGCGTGCTCGTGCCGGTGATTCGCACCGTGCCGGGGCCAATCTTTGTGAAGCCGTTCCGGTAGAGTTCGGAGTTGATGGTGAAGACGCCTGTTCCGACATGGTTGAAGATCAGTGAGTGGTTCCATGTGGCGGTTCCGCCAAACTGGCCGCCCGTCACGGTGAAATCATGCGGCCCGCGGAAAATCATGCCGTTCCAGTTCGCCACAAACGGGGCAGTCGCGGAGTTTAGTGTAAGCGCCTGTCCATCCTCCGTCGGCTCGATAACGAAGAGGTTATTCACAAGGCGACCCGTCGTCTGACTTCCAGTGATGGTCGTGATGTCGCTGGTCTCGTTGTCCGCCGCCACGACGATAAAGCCGTCCGCATCCGTCTTCGCAAAATGGTCACCGACCATGTGGTTCCCGCCAAGGAGCGCCCCTGCTTGGGACGGTGCAACCTGCGCCACGCCACCCTCATAGGACATTGCCGCGGTATAGGCCTGCGCGCCCGTGGGGGCAGGCGAGAGCGTGCCGAGATAGATTGTCGACATGCCGCCGTCACGGCGAATCTTGGTGAGGCCGTTCTGGAACGTGGTGCCGTTCCCTTCGCCGACCGTCTCGGAGACGGAGCCACCCTTCAGTATGAGTTCCGTGCCGCGCAGACGCAGGGCGTCCGCGAGCGCGACGGGCGTCTCAAGATTGGCAGAGTTCGCCGTGTTCAGACGGCTCGCTGCATTCTGCGTGTAGTCGAGGATCGTCTTCCCGCCCGAGAAATACGCCGTGTTGTAGCTTGTGCCCACGAGCGCGCCCTGAAGCGTAAGCGAACCCGCGCTGTGCTTGACGAGCGTTCCCGTCGAGCCGGTGTACTGCGACATCGGACCGAGCACGACATCGCCGATGCCGGCGAAGTCGAAGTTCCTGTTCTGCGGATTCAGCGTTCCCGTAAGCGTCAGCGTCATATCGCCAATGACAGGGATCATCGAATAGGCCGTGCCGAGCGTAAAGTCGCCCGACACGGTCAGGTCGTTCGTTCCGTCGAAACCGAAGGTGTAGGCGTTGTTGTTGTTCACCGAGTTGCCGTAGGAGAAGCCGTTCGCAAGGGTCTTGCCGGACGTGAGGGCCTTGATGAATACGCCATGACCCGTGTTCGAGTAGAGGCTGCTCGTCGCCTCGCCGAACGGATGAATCGTATCTCCGTCGCCGTCGATTTCCACCGAATTATACCCGCAACCATTTTCACAAATCAAATCCATAGCAGCACCACCACCCTGAAACGAATTGTCGCCAGTGAGCCGGACGTTCGCGCCGCAGCCTTTGAATGCAAGCTTGAAACCTCCAGTTGGGGACTCAGAAGAATACTCGCGGTTGTTCGCGGTCGTGATGTCGGCGGGGATCCAGAGATTCGCGCCTGAACCGAGCGTGAAGCCAACCTTGTTGTTGTTGCAGGCGTTGCCGAGGCAGAGGGCGAACCAGTCCTCGAAGACGGTCGGCATCGTCCGCCTCAGATAGAGATTTGGGTTCGCGTACTGGTTTATGCCCGCCGAAGGACGCGTATCGTCGGAAGACTTGAACGTCAACGGAGCAGATCCGCCCGGTCCGCCCGTGCCGCCGGAGAAGCGGACGAGATGGCCCTCGACAGTTGGCGCGGCGTTGAATTGCCAGTCGCAGGAGTTGACGTTGTAAACGGTCTCCGCCGTCACGGATGAGGGACCCCAGTCGATTGGCGCGGCGAGATTGACGCCGGATGGGAAGTCGACGGGACCACGGACCTTGTAGAGGCCGGTTCCGCCCAGTGTCGGCGTCGAATTGTTGGCGCCAACGCCACCGAGGAAGTCAATCGTTGAATTGTTCGTCCAGACCTTCCCGGCAAGGAATTTCACATACGTATTCTCGTCAAAGACAACAGGAGCATACAAAGTCCACTTCGAATCCTGCTGAACCTGAATTTCAGAACCGCTTGCAGCGCCGACGAACTTAAGGCAAGGCGTGTTAGAGACCGAAAGCGTTGCGAATATCTGCGTCGCACCAAGATTGACTGTAATGTTCTGTGCAGAATCAAAGAACACAGTGTCGTTGTTTGTCGGCACCTGCTGCGGGTCCCAATTGGTTGCCGTGTTCCAGTCTCCTTCCGATCCACCGACCCAAGTGAGATTAGCGGCCGAAGCGCCCACGACGACAGCCATTGCGAGAATTGCCAGTGCTTGCTTGTTCATTTTTTGTCCTTGCTTTGTGGTTGTGGAATGTGGTTACTTCACCATGTCCCTGCGCTGCCAGACGCGGATCCAGTCGATCTGGAACTCGTCGGGGAGCTTCTCGTCTTCGAGCGCCACGTTCGCCCATCCGCCGGAGACCATGTATAGTATCACGTAACTCGGCACATTGCAAATGCGGCTCGATTCGAGACGTCCGATTTCCACGCCGTTCCCGTAGACTACATACTGTCCCGGCAGCCAGAGGAAGCCCACGACTATGTAGCCGTCCTTGTCCGCAGGAAGATACGCGCCAGATGTGCCGACCGACTTGTGGTCCTTGCCATAGCCGTCCCAGTGGCAGGCGATATTGAAGCGATGCGGGCCCCACGCCGTGAGGTGCTCCATGACGTCGAACTCCATGCCGCCGTTCTTCGTATCGGCGCGAACCCACTGCGGCCCCTTGTCCGCGCCGCGGTCTGGCATCGTCCAGAATGCAGGCCAGAGCCCTGGAGCCGTCGGGAGCTTCATGCGCGCCTCAAAGTATCCGTACGTCCACGTCTTCCTTCCGTAGGTGCTGAGGAATCCGCATGCATAGTCCGTCGTCTTCGCGGATGGATCGTCGTTCTGGTGTCCGGTCTTCTTCTCGTACTTGAGGACTGCATTGCCGCCGCGCAGGAAGGCGTTGTCCTTCGTGAAGTGCGTGCGCTTGTCCCAGTAGTTCGCCGTATAGATTTCCCAATCGTCATTAAGCTCATTCCCGTTGAACTCGTCGTGCCAGACGAGCTTCCAGTCTCCCGGCACTGGCGGTTTCTTGCCGAGCCAACCGGGAAGCTCCGCGATGACATCCTCGGCCTTGATTTCGAGAATCTCAAACGTCTTGCGCTGCCCCTTGGCGCTGAATACTACGCCCTTCACGCGATGGCTCTCGAACTTGTATGTGCAGCCTGGCAGCGTGCCCTGACCTTCCTTCGCGCACCAGCTCTTCGGGGCGAAGAAAGTCTTTTCGATGACGGCGGTCTTTCCCGGGGCGATCGGCGTCTCGTCAGTCTCAATCGCCTCGCCGCCGTCGATCTTCATGCGCGGGGCAACTTCAGTGCTGGAGGTGTTTTTGACTACGGCCTTCACCTTGAGCCACGAGCCGAGGTTCCAGCTGCCCATGGCGGGCTTCACGCGAACCGCGCCCCATTCGCGTTCTCCGAGTGTCACGGCAACAGTCCCGCTCTTAGTGAAGACGGCCTTTGCGTCATTGAATGTGGAAAGGTTCTTGTCCGTGCCCTTCTTCATCGGAATCATCACGCCGTTTTCGGGAACCGTGACGACGTAGTTAGGATTCAGCGGCGGCTTCTCTCCGGCGGGACCGTTCGCGAAGATGTCGGTGAAAGTGAAAGTGCGCGTCTTGTCGCTCTTCCCGCCGACGAAGAGTTTGACGAGCTTTATCTTGGAAGGGTCGAGTTTCGGACCTGGCTTGAAGCCGTACTGGTAGCCGAAGATGACCTTCAAGGTGCGCGACTCGCCGGGCTTCAGGTAGGCGATTTCCGTGTTGCTCTGGAAGGGATCGGTATGGTCGACGCGCATGTTGACGGAAATCGGCATGTCAGAGGTATTCTTCACCTGCGTCTCGATGTGTCCCCACGGCGAGAGATCCCACACGCCATTCGCCGGAACGAAGTCTACGCACGGATATTCCGCGCCTGAGCCCGCGACCGAGACCACGCCGCCAGCCGAGACCGTCACGACCTTCTCTGGCTTCACCTTGGTCTCCTGGCTTGTCTCCGACACCGAATAGAGGCATTTCGGCGCAATCGCCGCCTCGTCTGCATGCGCGACCATCGCGGCAAGCGCGACGCATTGAATGATATAAGCCAACTTCATCTCAGTATCCTCCACTTTATCCATCTTGCGAGCTACAAAAGCCGTGTTGCCGACGCCGCGAATCTCCGCTGTTGAAAATGATAAAACAGGTCAGACCTGTTTTATCAAAACTCATCACCTAATGAAGACGGCGAGGCCCTTGCTCACACTCTTGATGCCTGTGACCGACAGCGTCTTCGTCTTGGTATTAAATGCAAGCTGCGCCGCGCTCGTATCGAGTCTCTTCGGCGAGACATTTTCCACGACGAATGAAATGCGCCCTGCATCGTAGTTCTCGAGGCTACCACCGTAATCGAGAACAACAAACGTGTCAGACGGGCGAATGGCCGCCGTCTTGTCGACATCCGCCACGCGAACAACGACCTCCGTATCGAGATTGGACCTGAACGTCAACTTGCCGCCGACATGTATCTGCCCGTGAGCATCACCCGTAAAACCGACGTCGATAACGACGTTCGTTGGAATCACCACCTGACCGCCGAACGAGAACGTGCCAGGCTCGCTTGCCGTGCCGCCACGCAGAATGCATCCCGGCTGAAGGTAATTCTGGTTAAGTCCTGGATTCAGTGTCCCGAATCCCTCAAGGACGCTGTCATCCCAAACAACTGCTGTCTGGGTCCAGACAATATCCTTCTCGACTCTGAGCGTCGCACCATTCGTGACGCAGTCAATCCTTGGCGCGTTGTTATCTGCAATGACCACGGTACCGTCCTCGACGAATATCTGTCGACCGCGCGTGATGTCGGGCCCGGCGAAGGTGAGCGTGCCGGTGCCGCGCTTGCGCATCCAGAACCGTCCGCCGACGGGGCCGTGGAACGTCCGGTCGGACGGGCCGTCGAAGATGAGCAGCGAGCCGCCATTGTTGCGGCCGTCCGCGCTGAGCGCGCCCCAGTCGCCGACGCGATCCTCGCCGGAGAAGATAGTCTCGGCCCCGGAATAGTACGGCATGAGGAAGTCGGGATAATCGACGGTAGAACCGGCAGGCTTCTCCCATTCGATCGGAGCGGAGATTTCGATACGGTTGACATTATATGTAAAGTTGAACACCGCTTGGTCTGCCGCGATGACAAGGGCGCCGTCCCCGGATGCGGAGATTTCCTTCGAGGCGTAGTCGCGCAAGGCGAGGGCGCCGCCATGCAGGCGAAGGTCGTAGTCGCCGAGGTCGAGACGCATCGTGTTGTCCGTTGAATTGAAGTTGCCGTTCATGATGAGCGAATCGATGTCGGTGTCCGCCGTCAGCGCCGAGTCCTGCACATAGTGGAGGCGATAGAGTCCCGTCGGATCGTTGACCGCGATTTCCGCTGCGAGGTTGGCGTAGTCGTTATACGCAACAGGAACCAGAGCCCCGTTTCCCAGCACCTTGATGCGGTAGCTGTCGTTGTAGGCCCAGGCAGGGACGCGCCCCTGTGCATCCGTCGGAATCCCCTGGATGAAGATGCCGGCGTTAACTCCCGGATCGAAGGCCGAGGAACCGAGCTTTCTGTTGTTGATGTGGAGCATCGCTCCGGAATCGCGCTCAAACGCATTGATCCTGACAAAGTTCTGTACGCCATAGAAATTGCAGGACAGCGACGTCCTGCCCGCCGAAGCCAGGTGCAGCTTGGGGACCGTGAACGTGACGGGAGCGGTTTCGTATTGATCCGTGAAGGCCACCGTGACAATACCTTGTTTCGTCGTGATAACCGTATCGTTGGCCAGAGTCGCCGATGGCCAGAAGGTGAACGTCGGGGAGTTGCCGTTCGCATCCGCCCAGGGATCGGAAAGAGTGATGCTGCTTACGTCCAGCGGGGAAAAGAACGTCGTGCCAAAGTCCGCAAGGAGCGCCCCAGTTCGAATGGTCTCGTTCGTGTAGCGAATATTGAAATTCTGATTCCCGCCCGTGGACGCAACGGAAACGCCGCCATCGATTCCGCCCTCGATCGTCATTATGTTGCCATATCCCTGCGCAGGCCTGACGGTCGCTGCCACGCCTTCAGGGAAGACGAGCTTGCACTTGACGACGGGCTTCGATCCGCCCGTGACCGTTCCGTTCAAGACGGTCAGCCGATGCTCTGCGCCATCAATCACCGGGGAGCCGGACAACGACACCCCCAATACCGTCGTGTCAACGTCAAGCGTCACATCCGAACCGATGACAGCCACATCCCCTTCGCCGGGCAGTGCGCCTCCGGCCCAGTTGTCGGGATCGGACCACTGGCCGTTGCCAGTCGAATTGTTCCAGGTGACATTTGCCGCCCAGGCGGAAGCAAATGTCGCAAAGGCCGCAATAACGGTCACGAGCATGTTGTTATTTTTCATGGCTTTCCCTTTCATGTACGTTAAATCAGTTTCTTCTTCTCGCAAGAGATTCCCTCGCGACAAATTCCACCGGCACTGCGACCGTTGCGCCCGGCGCGGCGGGCTTCGCGATCCGCGCGACAAGCGCCTTCACCGCCTCGAGACCCATCGCCGAAAAATCCTGACGCACCGTCGTGAGCGCGGGAGTCGTCCACTCCGCAATAGGATCGTCGTCGAATCCGACGAGCGAAATGTCGTCCGGAACCTGCATGCCGACTTCCGCGAACGCACGCATCGCGTGCCGCGCTATCGCGTCGCAGGAGCAGAAGACGGCGGTCGGACGCACCTTGCGCTTCACGATGCGAACGACGGCGGCGCGCACCTCCATCCCCCAGTCGCCGAGTCGATCCTCGCCCTTCACATCGTACTTGAGCGGAATCTCCCCCGTCAGATCGGCGGCGAGCTTCGAGAATCCGCTCCAGCGCTCGCGAACCGTATCGGCCACGAGGTCGCCGATAAACGCAAGGCGGCGGTGACCTGCGCTCACGATCCGCTCCGCGGCGAGTCTGCCGCCGACTACGTTGTCCGCGACGACGCACGAGACATGCACCTTCTTCCCGAGATCTTCGTCGACGACCACTATTGGAAAACCCTTCTCCGCAACGGCATGTACTGCCGCGTCGAACGCCTTCGCGTGAACGGAAAACACTATCGCGCCCGTGGCGCCGGAATCGGGAAGCGCCGCGATCTCGGCGAGCAGCGCCCGCATGTCGCCGCCAGCGTCCTTGAGTTCCAGCTCCGCTCCGATCTTCTGCGCCTCGCGCCTCGCACCGCTCGCCGCCTTGATTGCGCTGTCCCACAGAAGATTGCCGGCGATAAAGCGCCAGCGGCGAGTGACCTCGCCCTTGCCGCGGACAAAAATGCCGACGCCGGCCCTGCGCTCCAGAAGCCCTTCTTCCACAAGCGCGTTGACGGCCTTGCGCGCAGTCATGCGACTGACACCGCACTCATCCGCTATCGCAACCTCGGTGCCGAAGGGCTCGCCCGGCTTCATCGCGGCGACACGTTCGCGCAGTACATCCGCAATGCGTGCGTTGAGCGACGGGCGCCCTCTGGATTTCACCTTTTTCGCCATGACGAGAGCAGATTAGCATAAATCCGCCTCGCCCGTCAATCAGAAATTATACATGTATAAAAAATAAACCACCCGCCACTCTGAGCCCGCTATGCGAGGCCGACTTGGAGCGATGGAGAGGCGTCGGCGCGAAAGGCCGCGTCGCCAGAGACGTTTCGACGATAGAACGCAAGTCCCGCCACCATCGCGCCGTTGTCGCCCGTGAACTTCGGCTTCGCCATCAGGAGCGGCACATGTGCCGCGGAGCAGACTTTGGTCAAGACGGCGCGGACGCGGCTGTTGAGCGAAACGCCGCCGCCAAGGACAAACGCCCTGTAGGAGCCGCGGCGCAGCGCGGCGCGAGTGCGGTCGGCAATTGCCTGGACGATTGCCTCCTGGTAGGACGCGACGACATGCGCGACTTCGGGCGTGACGTCATAGCCGCCGAAGTCCTGCGCCCCTTCCTTCGATTCGACAAGCGAAGAATTGTGCTGGACATGCCTGAGAAGCGCAGTCTTGAGCCCGGAGAACGACACGCAAAGCTCAGCGGGAAGCCCCGCGAGCGCCGTCACGCCGTCGCGCGGGCGCCCTTTCGGGAAAGGTATGAGCGGTTCGTTCGGGAAGCGTTCCCGATAGGCAGCGGAGATTCGGTCGATCTTGAGCCCGCCAGGATAGCCTAGGCCGAGCAGCTTTGCCGCCTTGTCGAACGCCTCGCCCGCCGCGTCGTCAAGCGTCTCGCCGACGACCTCGTACTTCCCGTATTCCGGCATATCGATCCAGACCGTGTTTCCGCCTGAGACGGCAAGACCGAGCATAGGGCCGATCTCGCGCGGATCGGCGAGCTTCGCCGCCGCGTCGTCGGGAGAATCGTAGATAAAGGGGGAATGGAGATGCGCCTCGATGTGGTTTATTCCGATCAGCGGCACGCCGAGAGACTTCGCGAGCCCCTTCGCCGCATTTAGCCCGACGATGAGCGCCGGTGCGAGGCCAGGGCCGTAGGTCACGGCAACGGCATCGACGGGCTGCCCCTTCATCGCGTCACCTACGACTTGGGTAATCTTCTCGATGTGCGCGCGCGAGGCGATTTCGGGAACGACGCCACCGTATGGCTGGTGGAGAGGTATCTGCGTGTAGACGACATTGGAGAGGACTTCGCGCCCGTCCTTCACCACCGCCGCCGCCGTTTCGTCGCAGCTCGTCTCTATCCCAATGATATTCATTCCCTCACAAACTCCCGACTCCTGCCCCCTAACTCCTGACCCCTGACTCCTGCCCCCTAACTCCTGACCCCTGACTCCTGACTCCTAACTCCTACCAGAACTTCCACCAGGGGCGGACAACGGGCTTGACGCCGCCGGACTCCTTGTAGAGCTCCTTGACGCGCTCCGAGCCGGCAGTGGCGGGATCCATTACAAACTCACTCTTGTGAAGCTCAAGCGCATCCGGCAGGCTCCAGAACTCCGACCTGCGGAACCTGTCCCTGTCGTAGCAGTGAATCACTATGACTTCGCCAGTCTCAAGGACGGAAAGAGTCGGCTTCCTGAAGCGCATAAGAGACCCAAGGTCGGTCGTAGCCCACTTGCGCGGCTCTGGGCCATCGTCATGGGCCGTAAGGAAAAGATGTTCGGTGTTCTTGCGGCTCCAAGACAGAAGCTCGAATTCGCGCCGCAGCCCATCGACATTCTTGAACATCTGAAGCGCGCTCGCGACCTTCATGCCCGGCACGACGGAGAACGCGCGGAGCTGTCCCTCGTAGCGGACACCGCCATGCACAAGCACCGGCTTCGCAAGATACTTCCCCACGGTCCTGAGCGGATAATGGTCGCCGAGAAACGTCTCGAGCTTCTGCCCCTCGTTCGAATCAAGGCTGAACCGAGCCACGAAAGGCCTATTACCGATGCGATCAAGCTGGGCTATGCTTCCCGAGTTGAAGACTTCGACGAAAAATGCATCCTTCGAATTCGGATATCCGACGCTGACGTTGCCAGGCGACGAATTTGCGACATCTACGACGGCGCGGATGCGCTCGCCGGCGACATAGTCGATGTTGTCGAACTTGAGATCGACCGATATATCCACTGTTCCGGCGAAAAGCCCAGTAGCCAAGCCAAAGGCAAGTGTCGCAAGAATTGTCTTCTTCATGGTTAGTCTCCTATGTTCAGCTCCAGCCCGTCGTATGCAGGTTCGACATTCGTTCCGGCAAGCCGAGCAAGCCAGTCCTCGTGCGTCAGGTCGTGGCACATGTGGACAAGATACGCCTTTTTCGGCGCGATCAGGTCGAGATACCCGAGCGCCCGCTCGAGGCTCAAATGCGTCGGATGCTGACGCTCGCGAAGGCAGTTGAGGACCATCACGTCCACGCCCTTCACGCGCTCAATTGTCTCGTCGGGCAGCTCGTGGCAGTCGCTTATGTACGCGATGCGGCGCGAGCCCTCGGAGAAAAGGTATCCGCAGCAAGGGAAGCCATGCTCGACTTTGAGCCGCAGAACCGCCATGCCGCCGACCGAGAACGAAGCCGCATCCGAAAACTCGACCATCGGGCGGTAGAGCCCGTTCTTTCCGCCCTCTGTGCCGATGTATGGAAATATCCTGTGCATCTGCTCGATCGTCTCGCGCATCGCATAGCAGACGATGGGCTTGCCGATAATTCGATAGGGAAGCCCGCGGTAAAGCGGGTCGCCCGGCTCGCAGGGGACCTTCTCGCCGTTTATCGTGTTGAAGCGGCGGATGTCGTCGAACGCGGCGACATGATCCATGTGCGCATGGGTGAGCGCCACGGCGTCGACCTTCGAGACGCCGTACTCAAGACACGCGAGCCGAAGTTCCGGCGGCGTGTCGACGAGAAGCGCAGCGCCGTCCCCCGCCGTGACGTAGGCGCCGCAGCGCCGCCTGCGGTCGCGCGGGTCGCGCGACGTGCAGACGCGGCACGTGCAGCCGATCTGCGGAACGCCGACCGAAGTTCCAGTTCCTAAGAAGCGAAACTTCACTGCTTCTTTTCGGGCATCTTCCCCGTCTTGAAGTACTGCTCGATTTCCTCGAGCGTGCGGCCCTTTGTCTCGGGGAGGAAGAACGCCGCGGTGACAAAGTATATGACCGTGAAGCCAGCGAGGCAGTAGAACACCGCCGGGAAGCCCCACGCGTCCTTCCACGCCGGGAAGATCGTCGCGATACCGGCGGAGACGCCTTGGTTGATGATCATCGCGATCGACATACCGGTCGCGCGGATGCGCGTGGGCATGAGCTCGGAGAGCGCGAGCCACACGCAAACGCCAGGTCCGACGGCGTAGAACGCGATGAACATGAAGAAGAACGCGGTCGCGACGATGCCAGTCGTCATGGACGCGACGACGACACCCTTCGTGATGAGGAGGAAGGTCGTCGCGACGCCGCAGAGCCCGAGGATGATGCCCGAGGTGCCGAGCTTCAGCAGGAACTTGCGTCCCTTGCGGTCGACGATCGCGCACGCGACGACCGTCATGAACACGTTGACGAGCTTGATCGCGAGGTCGGAGAAGTTGGCGAACACGCCTTCCATGCCCGTCGCCTTGAAGATGTCGACCGTGTAGTTGAGCACCGAGTTGATGCCCGTCGTCTGGTTGCAGGCGAGAATCGTGACCGCGAGGAGGAACGGGTAGATGTACTTCTTCTGGATGAGGCTGTCGCCCTGCGCGGCCTGCGCGATCGCGGCCTTCTCCGCCTCCGCCGCCTTGTCCGCGGCGATCATCTCGTCGAGAATCTCCTTCGCCTTCGCCTCGCCGTTGTTGGCGGCAAGCGACGCGAGCGCGTCCTCCCTGCGGCCCTTCTTGTAGAGCCAGCGCGGAGATTCCTTGAGCCAAAACGCCCCGAGGAAGAGGATGAGGCCCGGAATCGCGGAACAGAGGAAGATCGTCTGCCACGCGGTCGCCCAGCCCTTGCGCTGTTCGGGCGTGGTCCAGGCGCTGATCATCTTGAAATCAACCCTCTTGAGGTCAGCAATCTTGTTGCCGTCCCTGTCGAGCTTCGGCTTCGGGGCCCCCGTCTCGTCAAGGACATATATCGGATTCTTGTCGGCATCAACCATCGGCTCGCCGGCGGCGTCGACCTTCTGTTCAAACACGACGACGTTGTTCTCGACGGCCTTGGCCTTTACCACCTTGTCCGAGTCGCCGACCAGGCCCGTCACGACGAGGCCGATCACGGCGGCGAACGCGAGTCCTATCGTCAGGAGAAGCTGGAACATTCCGGTACCCTTGCCGCGCGACTCGCTGTCGAGGCATTCGGCGAGATACATCGGAACCACCACGCCGACGAGACCTGCGGACGCGCCCTGAAGCGTGCGGCCGATCGTGAGGAGGATGAAGTTGCCGCCCTCGAACAGTCCGGAAACGCAGATCACCGGTATCGAGATGAAGAAGCAGAACGCAGATGCGATGATGATCTTCTTGCGGCCGAGCCACTCGGAGAGCGACCCCGCGAAGAGCGAGGAAATGACGCTTCCCCACAGCACCGCGCCCACGATGAAGCCGAGCTGCACGGACGAGTAGTCGGAAGTGTTGCGGATGTATGGAAGCGCCGCGGCGATCACGCCTACGTCGATGCCGTA